>JAUYTY010000143.1 GCA_030694905.1 Eubacteriales bacterium
CACTATTAGTCATCGGATAGAAGTTGGAGTCTTAGCACAGATAGTCATCGGATAAATATGAAGTAGGGGTTAATATGAAAAATGATACGATGGAATTAATATGTCAATGGGACAGCATCAAAGCAAGAAAACTATTGGAAGATTTTTATGGTTTTTCATCAAAACTGATCAATAAATTGGAATTGGAAGGTCTTATTCGGCTTGAGGGTAGAAAAATCCAATTGAATAAAAGCTTGTATAAGGATGATATAGTGACAGTTGATTTTCTTGATGAGGAAGATGAATACACAAAGGTAAAAATGAATCTTAATATTATTTATGAAGATGATGACCTATTGATTATCAATAAACAACCCTTTATTGTGGTGCATCCTACTAGAAGACATCAGGATGATACAATAGCCAATGGTGTGTCATATTATTTTTTTGAGAATCAAATCAATAGAAAAGTTAGATTTGTGAACCGTCTGGATATGAATACCACAGGCGTACTGATTATTGCAAAAAACCCTTACGCCCATAATATGGTTTCCCAGCAAATGAGAAAAAACAAGGTTAAAAAAACTTATATAGCTATCCTGGATGGGATACTGCCAGTTAAGGAGGATACTATCAATCAAAACATTGGCAGAATAGGGGATAACATCAAAAGAGAGGTTCACGAATCAGGAAAAGCATGCGTTACACATTATAAGGTTCTGCAGGAGAATAATGGACTTTCACTGGTGGAGGTTTCCCTTGAAACCGGCAGAACACATCAGATCAGGGTGCATTTTGACTTTCTCGGGACACCTGTTTTAGGTGATAATCTTTATGGCAAATCCAGTAGCCTCATAAACCGACAAGCCCTTCATTGCCAATCCATTGAAATGATTCACCCAAGAACCGGTGAACTTATTAGGCTTGAAGCAGATTTGCCTGAAGACATGAAATCACTGTTGAATTGATAAGGAGGACCAATGAAAAAACTGCTGCTGATTTCGACTGGAGGGACCATCGCCAGTACTGTAACTGAGGAAGGCCTGGCACCTAGCATATCACCGAAAGAGATGCTGAAATATCTGAACGATATAGGCGGACTTTGCATAATAGACACACATGAATTGATTAATATTGACAGTACCAATATTCAACCGGAACATTGGCTTGAGATATCTTCTTTTATAGAGAAAAAATATGATGCATATGACGGTTTCATTATAACGCACGGTACTGATACCATGGCTTATACGTCTGCTGCGTTGTCCTATTTGATACAGAATGTCAACAAACCGATAATCATTACAGGATCCCAAAAACCGATAAATGTTGATACGACCGATGCGAGAAAAAATCTCAAAGATGCAATCACCTATGCACTTTGTGACGATGTATCAGGAGTTTACATCGTGTTTGACGGTAAAGCCATATTAGGAACCAGGGCAAGAAAAACTAAAACCAAAAGCTTTGATGCTTTTGAGAGCATCAACTATCCAGTGGCGGCATTTATAGATGGTCACAGGGTGGCAAGATATGTGAATCAGGAAAAAACCACCAAAAAACCTGTCTTCTATAATGAAATCTATCCAAATATATTTCTGTTAAAGCTAGCTCCAGGAATGCAACCGGATGTGTTGGACTACATTGGAGAGAAGTATGAGGGAATAGTTATAGAAAGCTATGGCGCAGGGGGACTTCCTTTTGAGGACAGGAGAAATTTTCTTAAGAAGATGGAATCCTTGACATCCGGCGGCAAAATCATTGTGATAGCATCCCAGGTTATGAGCGAGGGAAGTGATATGGCTTTGTATGAAGTCGGAATGAAAACATTAAAAAAATATAAAGTGATTGAATCCCTGGATATGACATTGGAGAGTGTCTTGACCAAACTGATGTGGATTATGGGGCAGACAAAAGATTTTGATAAAGTTAAAGAACTGTTTTATACCAGGATAAGTAATGATATAATGTTTTACAGTTAGTATCATATATTAGGCGAAAGAGGTTAATAAATTGAAAAGAACTGATTTGCATATGCACACATGGTCCTCTGACGGTACCTGGAGTCCAGTTGTCCTGATAGAAAGATTGAAGTCTAAAAATATTGAAATTTTTTCAATAACCGACCATGATACGATAGAATCTTCAGAAGAAATGAAGACCATGATCCTTGATGAAGATCAGATTTTCATACCTGGTGTAGAGGTTTCCACCACTTTCAAAGGCAGGGAATACCATTTGACAGCATATCATTATGACAATCAAAACAAAGAGTTTATTGATTTGATTCAAAGGAATGACGAGGTAAGACTGCAATACAATTACGAATTTATTGATTTGCAATCAAAAGTATACGATTCTGTGAGTCTGGATGATTACTTCAATCATTATGAGGAAGATCCCACCAAGGGTGGATGGAAAGCGTTGAACTATTTTCTCGATAAGGGAATATACAAGACGATGTACGATTATTTTGACGCCTTGAGGGAAACCCAACTGCAATTGACATTCAGAAATCCTGAAGAGGTAATAAATATCCTTAAAAAATCCGGAGCCTTCGTATTTCTTGCCCACCCATCATATTATTATCAGAATTCTGTTATGCCGGATTTTGAATTGAAGCAATGGAAGAATATGGGTGTGGATGGCTTGGAATGCTATACCCCCTATGCAGTTAAAGAAGATCAGTTAGCTTATTACAAGCACTTTTGCACAATGAATAACTTGATGGTTTCGGGCGGATCTGATTCCCATGGAAATTTTCTTAACAGACCACTCGGTTATCCTGAAATCGACATTACAGATCTGGACATCAGCCCTTTGCTGGAGATTTTGAGCAATGGGACTAAAACATCTACATTGATTGCAGATAGAAGGAGGAAGCTGTGAATATTAGAATTGATACCCATGTGCACACTTTTGCTAGTGGACATGCATATAGTACTTTTGCCGAGTACTTGGAAATAGCAAAGAAAAAAGGCATTGAAATGTTTGCTTTGACTGATCACGGCCCTGAGATGCCGGGTGCTTCCCATATCTATCATCTTGCCAACCAAAAAGAAATCCCTTCACTTCTTGATGGCATAGAAGTTCTAAAAGGTGTTGAGGCCAATATAATGAGTATAGATGGAGATATAGACATACCGGAAAGGATACTTAAGAAGCTGGATCTTGTTATTGGCAGTCTTCATCCACCCTGTATCAGACCTATGTCGAAAGATGAAAACACCCTGACACTGATCAATGCTATAAAAAGCGGGAATGTGGATATAATCGGCCATTCCGGCAATGTAGCCTATGAAATCCATCAATATGAATTTGTTAAGGCTGCTAAAGAATATGGTGTTGCTATTGAAATCAATAGCGGCTCCTTCATTGGCAACAGAAAGGGGAGTTGGGACAATTGTGTGTCCATCGCACGTATAGCGAAGGAGCTTGGAGCATATGTAACAACAGGAAGCGATTCGCACATACATTATAGATTAGGAGATTTTGAAAAAATCTATAAGATTTTTGATACAGTTGGATTTCCAATTGAACTTGTTATTACTGAATCAAAGGATAAATTGAAAAGCTTCTTAAAACAAAGAAGATGAAAAATAGTATAGAAAACAGGAGGAACCAATGACATTTAAAAGCGATATAGAAATTGCACAGGAGGCAACACCTCAACACATTATGAGAATAGCAGAAAAACTGGGAATCGATGAGGAGTACGTGGATTTCTACGGCAAGTACAAGGCAAAGATTGACTACAATGTCCTCAAAAAGACTGAAAGCAAGCAGGCTAAGATTGTTTTAGTCACAGCAATCACCCCGACACCGGCAGGTGAAGGCAAGACCACAACAACAATTGGGACAGCGGATGCCTTGTCCAGATTGGGAAAAAACACCATTGTAGCGATAAGAGAACCCTCTTTAGGTCCTGTATTCGGAGTAAAAGGCGGAGCAGCTGGCGGGGGCTATGCCCAGGTAATACCAATGGAGGATATCAATCTTCACTTTACCGGTGACTTGCATGCAGTTGGTGCTGCCAACAACTTATTGGCAGCCATGCTTGACAACCATATACAACAGGGTAATCTTCTGGACATAGACGTCAGAAGGATTGTCTGGAGAAGGGCGTTGGACATGAATGACAGGCAATTGAGGAAAATCACATCCGGGTTAGGTGGTACTGGCAACGGAATTCCAAGAGAAGATGGGTTTGATATCACTGTTGCCAGTGAGGTTATGGCCGCATTCTGCTTGTCATCAGACATCATGAACCTTAAGGAAAAACTTGCCAATATCATAGTGGCATACAACAGAAGCAAACAACCGGTGACAGCAGGGCAGTTAAATGCCCAAGGAGCCATGGCGGCACTTTTAAAGGATGCGTTGAAACCTAATCTTGTACAGACTCTGGAGGGGACGCCCGCATTTATTCATGGAGGTCCATTTGCTAACATTGCCCATGGCTGCAATTCGCTTATGGCGACCAATATGGCCAGACATTTTGCGGATTATGTGGTGACCGAGGCTGGATTTGGCGCAGACCTGGGAGCAGAGAAATTCATAGACATCAAGTGCAGAAAAGCAGGTTTTAAACCCGATGCCGTCATTATCGTTGCGACTGTCAGAGCTTTGAAGCATCACGGTGGGGTGGCAAAAGCGGATTACAATAAAGAAAACCTTGAAGCTCTGAATAAGGGATTGCCTAATCTTCTAAAACACGTGGAAAACATCACGAAGAATTTTGGCTTGCCGGCGGTGGTTGCCATTAACAAGTTCCCGACAGATACAGAAGCAGAGCTGAAATTGGTTGAGGAAAAATGCAAGGAACTAGGCGTAAATGTGGCACTCTCTGAGGTTTGGGAGAAAGGCGGAGAAGGTGGAGAGGCATTGGCAAGAGAAGTCATAAGACTGGTGGAGACAGGGCAAAGCAACTTCAGATTCACTTACGAGGACCAAGCAAGCATCAAAGAAAAGATAGAAGCAATATCCACAAAAATCTACGGAGCTGATAGCGTTGCATATAGTAGCAAGGCTGATAGTGAGATTGATAATCTGGAAAAGCTCGGATTTGGCAAACTACCGATTTGTATGGCAAAGACACAGTATTCTCTGTCTGATGATCCAAAGCTTTTTGGTAAGCCGGAAGGGTTTAAGATCACTGTGAGTACAGCGAGCGTTTCAGCTGGGGCGGGATTTATAGTTGTATCAACTGGGGATATCATGAAGATGCCTGGGTTGCCCAAAGTACCTTCAGCAGAGAAAATCGATGTGGATGAAAATGGCGTAATATCAGGATTATTCTAAATAAGCGATATAAAGTAAAGAACTGACAAAATAATCGTCAGTTCTTCTTTTAACCAGCATTTTCATTGTAATTTATACTATGTTTTTATTTTTTAGTCACACTTTTCCAATCCTTTAAGAACTTCTCTATGCCAATGTCAGTCAAAGGATGCTTGACCATCTGCTTGAAAATATTGTAGGGTATAGTCGCTATATGGGCACCCATTTTAGCTGAATCGATTACATGCATAGGATGTCTGACACTAGCGGCGATGATCTCAGTCTCAATACCATACATGGTAAAGATTTGTGCTATATCACCTACTACATCCATGCCTGGATTGCTGATGTCATCCAATCTGCCTATAAAAGGGCTGACATAAGAAGCGCCTGCCTTAGCTGCCAGAAGGGCCTGGTTGGCAGAGAACACCAAAGTTACATTGGTTTTAATACCTTTAGAGGCTAGAATCTTGACAGCCTTCAATCCCTCATCTGTCATAGGAACTTTGATTATGATGTTTTCATGAATAGGTACTAAATCTTCAGCTTCAGCAATCATCCCTTTATAGTCCATACTTACAACTTCAGCACTGATGGGACCATTGACGATGCTGGTGATTTCTTTAATGACTTCTTTAAAATCCCTTCCTTCTTTTGCAATCAGCGATGGATTGGTGGTCACACCGTCTAGAACACCCCAGTCATTGATTTCCTTAATTTCTGCCACGTTGGCAGTATCAATAAAAAACTTCATAAAAACCTCCTAAATTAGCAGTTTGCTTTAATAATAATTCAAGGATTACTACTGCATCGGCATGAAGCCTACCCACCAGATACCGTTATCATCCATAGTCAGACGAAAACCATATTGCAAGGGACCTTCATTGTATGCACCGCTATCATGGGCACTGTACCAAGATACAATGGCTTCTTCTTCGTTTATTGTAACCGTTCTTCTGGTGGCTTTCTCAAAAATACCGAAATCCTTAATCCGGTCATTATCAGGAATGTTTAGATGTTCCTCTTTTGTCCACATCACCTGATTCTCATCCTTGGTATATAACTCATATTGCGTATCATAGTCCTTTGTCTTTACAGCATACAGATACAGTTTCATGATACTGAGAGGTGACAGTCCCGTTAACGCCATATCATTATAATTCTCTTTAAAGCTATTATATGCATTAAGCTCGCTATCATTCAAATCCATGAAAGATTCAACAGGCTCAATTTGGTCTAAATAATCATTGAAAAATTTATCCATTGCACGCTTTACATATTCTCGGGCTTCGCTGTCCATGTCAAGAGACTCCACTTCAGATTGAAGTGTACTGATATCGCCTTGAAGCTCAGCGATTTGAACCTCTTTGTTTTCAAGTTCTTGGATAAGTGATTGATTTTCTGTTTCCAGTTGGCTAATTTTTTGATCTTTCGAATTCAGGTCAGTGTTCAAAGCCTCGATTTTCTCATTTTGAAGATAAAACATGTACACCAATGCCGCAACTACTAAAATGACTATAATCATAGATAAAAATGATATTAATTTGTTGTCTTTCATATAGTACCCCTTCATAATTTATTTTATTTATTTTATATTGATGATGGTATTATTTATCTTTTCTCATTATATATCTATTATAACAAAAAAATCTTAGTTTGGTGATACAAATAACACATCAATCAAGTAATAGTGTATAGCATTTGAATTAAATTTCCATTAGAATCTGAATTACATTAAATAAAAGTAGAATTTCTTTAGGATTGTTTTGTCATAACCGATCATAATGGTTATAATGTATCTATGAGGATATATATAAAAAATTAAAAATCAATAAAAATGTCTTAACAAATAAAATATATATGTTATACTATATAAGGTAAAAGCCTATTAAGTATAACACAAATAGGGAGTCTATATGCATTACGCAAAAAAAGTTGAAATATTTGTTGTATCGGATTCAATCGGTGAGACGGCAGAATTGGTGGCACAAGCCGCAAAGATACAATTTACTGATGCGGTGACTGGGATTCGAAAGTTTTCGTTTGTACTGGATAAAGAGCAGATGGATGACATAATTAGCTTGGCAAAAGAGACAGACTGCCTTATTCTTTACACATTGGTCATGAGTGAGGAAAAGCAATACTTTAAACAGCAGACCGAGGATAATAACATAAGGGCAATAGATTTGCTCGGACCAATAATCACAACCTTGGAATCTTTGACAGGAATCCCGCCAAGACGTGAAGCCGGTCTGAATCGAAGATTGACGTCTCATTATTTTGATAAAATTGAGGCTATTGAATTTGCTGTTAAATATGATGACGGGAAGGATCCGAGAGGATTTAAAAAAGCTGATGTGGTTCTCATTGGGGTGTCGAGGACATCCAAAACACCACTTAGTCTTTATCTCGCCAATAAAAGCCTTAAAGTCGCAAATCTGCCTTTGGTACCTGAGGTCAAACCAGCCGAAGAACTATTTGAGATACCATCCAGAAAAATAATAGGCTTGACCAATAGTCCCGAGCTACTCAACAATATCCGCAGAGAAAGGTTGAAGGATATGGGCGTGACCAAGTACTCGACTTACGCTGATCTCGATAGAATTCTCGAAGAGCTTGATTATGCGGACAAGATATTCCAAAGACTGAAATGTCCGGTAATAGATGTTTCACAGAGGGCAATAGAGGAAACTGCAAGCATTATTATGTCAATAATAGCAAAAAATAATAAACAATTAACTTAAAGGGAGGATATTTAATATGAACAAATGGGTATATTTATTCAAAGAAGGCAATGCTTCAATGAAAAAAACTTTGGGGGGTAAAGGAGCCAACCTGTCAGAAATGACGAATATAGGATTACCAGTGCCTCCGGGTATGACAATCACAACAGAAGCATGTCTGGAATTTTACAAAAATGGCAAAAAGCTGACACAAGAAATTATCGATCAATTGCATGATAATCTGAAAGTTGTTGAAGAAACCATGGGCAAGCGATTTGGAGATTCGGAGAATCCTTTGCTGGTTTCTGTCAGATCTGGTGCCGCTGTTTCCATGCCTGGTATGATGGATACCATATTGAATCTTGGATTGAATGATATTGCCGTAATTGGGCTTGCCAAAAAAACTGGCAATGAAAGATTTGCCTACGATAGTTACAGAAGATTCATACAGATGTTCAGCGATGTTGTTCTATCGGTTCCTAAATATTTGTTTGAAAATGTACTGGAAGATGCCAAAGAAGACAACGGATTTGAAAATGATACGGATTTGGATATCGATCATCTGAAAGCTATAGTGGAAAGCTATAAGAAAATCTATAGAAGTGAAGTCGGCGAAGATTTTCCACAGGACCCTTACACTCAGCTGAACATGGCTGTGGATGCGGTTTTCAGGTCATGGAACAATGCGAGAGCCATCACATACAGAAATATTCACGGTATACCACACAACATGGGTACGGCTGTGAGTGTGCAATCAATGGTATTTGGCAATATGGGCGATGATTCCGGAACTGGTGTGGCTTTCAGTAGAAATCCCGCAACCGGTGAAAAGAGATTATATGGTGAATTTTTGATCAATGCCCAGGGTGAAGATGTGGTGGCAGGTATTAGAACACCGCAGTCCATTGAGGAGCTGGGACAGGTCATGCCTGCCATATATCAGCAGTTCAGGGACATATCCGAAAAGCTTGAGCATCATTACCGTGATATGCAGGATATAGAGTTTACAATAGAAAAAGGTGTGCTATACATACTGCAAACAAGAACAGGAAAAAGAACAGCAGAAGCTTCTTTGAGGGCTGCTGTTGAAATGGCAAAAGAAGGTCTTATCACAAAGAATGAGGCGATCATGAGAATACCGCCATCATCTCTTGACCAATTGCTCCACCCGACCTTTGACACAAAAACCATGGAGGAAGCAGTACCTCTGACACAAGGATTGCCTGCCTCTCCTGGAGCAGCTACCGGTAAAGTATATTTTACAGCCGCTGATGCTGTTCTGGCAGCGGCTAAAGGAGAGCCTGTCATATTAGTAAGGAAAGAGACATCTCCAGAGGATATTGAAGGGATGAATGTGGCCAGGGGAATTCTGACAGCTAGAGGTGGCATGACATCTCATGCGGCTGTTGTCGCTAGAGGTATGGGAAAATGCTGTATAGCAGGATGCGATCAGGTCAGGGTTGATGAAGAAATGAAAGTATTCACTGTTAACGGTGAGAAATTCCACGAAGGAGACTATATTTCCTTGGATGGCAGTACAGGAAAGCTATATAAGGGAAGTATCAAGACTGTTGATCCAACATTGTCAGGAAGCTTTGGAGAGTTGATGGAATGGGCTGATGAAACTAGAAGACTTGGCGTAAGAACCAACGCTGATACACCGAAGGACTCAGAGATCGCCGTCAGGTTTGGAGCCGAGGGCATCGGATTATGCAGGACGGAGCATATGTTTTTTGATGAAAATAGGATACCTGTTGTCAGAAGGATGATTCTGGCAGAGACAAAAGAACGAAGACAGGTGGAGCTTGATAAACTGCTACAGTTCCAGAAGGAAGATTTCAAAGGTATCTACAGAGCTCTTGGTGACAGACCTGTAACGGTAAGATTTCTTGATCCGCCATTGCATGAATTCTTGCCAAGTGAAGATGAAGATATCATCAAGCTTGCAGCCCAGATGGATATCTCGGTAGCCAACTTGAAAGAGACAATCAATTCTCTTCATGAATTCAATCCTATGCTGGGACATAGAGGATGCAGACTGGCCATAACATATCCGGAAATAGCTGTTATGCAGACAAGAGCGATTATTGAAGCTGCAATTGAGGTAAGCTTGGAAGACAATGTCAATATAAAGCCGGAAATCATGATTCCATTAGTTGGTATAAAAAAAGAATTTGAGTATCTTAAGGATATTGTTGTCAACACAGTCAATCAGATATTTGAAGAGAAGCAACATAAACTGGATTATCTCGTCGGAACAATGATTGAAGTGCCTAGAGCCGCTCTGATAGCCGATGAGATTGGTGAAATTTCGGAATTCTTCTCATTTGGGACCAATGATTTGACACAAATGGGCTTTGGATTCTCCAGAGATGATGCGGGTAAATTCATTGGTGAGTACCTTGAAAAAGAGATTCTAATCCAAGATCCGTTTCAAAGTATTGATCAGGAAGGCATTGGAAAATTGGTTGAAATGGGTGTGAGACTAGGCAGAAAAGCAAATCCGGGATTAAAAATAGGTATTTGTGGAGAACATGGCGGCGATCCTGATTCCATTGATTTCTTCCATAGAGCTGGACTTGATTATGTGAGCTGTTCACCGTACAGGGTGCCTATAGCAAGACTTGCAGCAGCTCAGGCATCACTGAGAAACAAATAAATAATCAACATCATGTCTATCGAATGTTTAAAATATGTCTTTATGGGTATATTTAGAACTAGAGGTAGATGGCATGAATCTAAAATATGAGGTCGAATTCAAGAGCGATATCGGCACAAGTCAGAAAATTATAAATGAAGTATTGCAGAAGCTTGATGGCTATTTGGATGGCGATGACATCTTTGATTTGCGACTGATTCTGAATGAGTTGGTTTCCAATAGCATCATTCATGGCAATAAACGTGATCCCAGAAAACGTGTCCGTCTAAGGCTTATGATGATGGAAAATGTGCTTGATTTGACTGTCTCTGATGAGGGAGAAGGTGTTAGATTAAAGGACCAGAAAATCCCTGACTCCAAAAGCATTAACGGGCGAGGTTTGCTTTTGGTGAAGGGCTTGACCGACACTTTCGAAATAATTGGCAACTCGGTTAGAGTCACTAGAAAAATACAATAGACAATCAAATATTGATAACCCCATGTTGCCTGAACAGTGGCAA
>JAUYTY010000144.1 GCA_030694905.1 Eubacteriales bacterium
TCTTATTCCAATAGGGTCTAATAGATTTTTTCTTACCTGCTCAATCATCGGCACACTTCCTAAAGAATAATTCTACCACTATTATAATCTATAAACAACCAGGTTTGTAGCAAATGTTATAAAAACGTAAAAAAGGAGAACATTATTGCGAGCTCTCCTTTGTTGGTTTATCTGATTATTTTTTTTTCAGTGATTACCATATTCATCCCTATGTCATGATCTTCAGCGGGAATCAAGTCCAGCAATTGAAAATCATATGCCAATCCTGCAAATCTCACTTCAGGGTTGAATCTTGAAAGATATTGATCATAATAACCTTTGCCGTATCCAATTCTATTTTTCAAATAATCAAATGACACACCTGGCACAATCACGAAGTCTATTTCTTCAAATTTAGCTTTTTTAACGCGTTCAATGATCGGTTCAGGGTAACCAAATGAGCTTACTGTCAAGTCTTCATCCATGTCTTTTATGTAAACAGGAGTCAGTTTGATTTCATTTTTTTCAGTATAAGGGACGACAACTCTTTTATTGTTTTGTTTCAGCCACTCAACAATCAAAAAAGTATCCACCTCATTGCCAAAGCTTAGATATATACTGACACAATTGCTTTTTAAAAATTCTTCAACTGTCAATAGTTGCTCCAATATCGTTTTGCTGTAAATAAATACAGTGTCCTTGGTCATGTCATTTCTCAATTTAAGCATTTCTTTTCTAATATCTTTTTTGCTCTTCAATTCGCTCACCACCTGTTACTCGTAATAATATGACTGGACATTTCCTATGGTATATAGTTCAAAGTACTGCATGAAATGAATATATCTCACACCTCTATCATAGGTTGCTCCACTCTCGCCACTCCCTGAAGACACAACAAATACTGTGTTGTTTTCTTTCAAATAATGGAATAGGTTCCTCAAAACACCGGCTTCAATTGAATCTATGTCGTTAATGTGACTGTTAAGACGAATAATGATTGTATCGTCGCTTAGCTCTTTCAACTCAATCAGGCGACTCCATTGGCTATTGTCTGTTTTTTTTATGCCGCCCTTTGACACGTCAATCTCTACAATATGAATATTCTCTGGTATGTTGCTGTAATCAGCTGGCAACGATCCTATGAACGTACCTGCTTTATTAATGGTTATCTTGTCATTGTATGAGGATGGTTTGCTTTTCAATTTGTCTACCAACTTGCTGTTGTCCGGCACTTCAGAAGAATCCATTTTCTTTAAAGGATAATTTGCTGTCAACTTGTCTATATAAATAGATCCTTTATTGTTTCTATCATTGTAAATATTTGCAATATATACATTTTTCAATGTAATCGGGTAGGCAATATTAGTTGGAATGTTTGCAGTCACCTGTTTCCACCCATACCAATCAATTTCCTCAGCAAAGTCAATTCGATGCACCACACCATAAGCGTCAACAATTCTTGCTCTTAGCCAATGATTGCTTCTGTCACCAAACACCCACATGGTAAAACTTTTCGGCTCTCCTTGAAGAAGCTTTCCGGTTTCTCCAAATTCCACAAATGTAATGGCTTGGTCATTTGGCTTCATGGTTGTGAAGTCATAGAAGAGTTTTATGCTGTTTCGACCTTCAACACTTCTTTCAAAAGTTATCATCCTTCCATTTGAATCACTTGGGTATTGGTTGAGTAAAAGACCATTCAGGCTTTCAAAATCATGAATAAGCATCTCATCATACCCCACATAAATCGGAATATTTACTTCCCCCCGATCAAATCTACCGGTCAGAATACCTGTGCCGATATTTTTCCCAGCCACAAATACACCGGTAGTCACATTCCCGATATTATTGGATACTTGCCACTCGATTTCGTTGGCTTTAATGACTGCGGTCTTTCCGCTACCCTCAATCCCTATAAAATCGGGGAGTGTAAATTTGTCTGAAGTCTGCAATGTTATTTCCTTAAGATCAGATGCTATTTCCTCAACATCATTCAATACCTCAATACCAATTTCGCTGCTTACCCCATTATAAGATACCTTTAAGGTTGCCTTACCGGATTCAGTGAATATTATGCCTTCTGCGCCTATTGCGTTGGTAAGCCCTTTCACAGTCACCATCGCTCTTCCAACATCAAACCTAATTGGCACATAATACTTGTTGAAAGCTCTTAGATCGTATTCAAATCTCTGATTCTTAAACAAAGTTGTAGTACCTGGAATAATCTCAAGATTCATCACTTCTGAATGTGCCGGATATCTGTTAAACACTCCAAATCCAGATACCATCTGTCTCTCTCTTCCATCAGAGGGGCTGTTAACGACAGTGTAATCGCCAATGCCGTAAGAATCAATCACCATCTGTGTTGACCCGCCGCCATCAAGGTTCAACGCATTCCAACAGCCTAATTCCACTAATAACATAGCCAACTCCGATTGGAGCGTTCCTATGGAATGTCTGTTTCGACCATCAACCGTTACAAGAAAAGCCGTATCTTCTTCTTTGTTTATTCCAATTGCTGTCCTGGGATGTCTACCCAATATACTGTCATTAAATTGAAAGATTTGTCCATCCTTTAACAGATGATTGACGCCTCCGGCAGCCCAATCAATATTATTTATATCAAAGCCAAAATCAATGATTGTTTCGATAGTTGCTCCATTCTGGAAGATATTTAGAAGCTCTGTGTTTTTTGAGTTGAAGACAATCACAAAGCCATCATCCGGTATATCAATGGGTTTCTCACCTATATGAATGCTTCTGATTCTACCGCCATTGACCTGTATTTCCACCAGCTTCCTGTTGACAGTGCTCCCGATAGATTGTTTTCCCCATGAGCTGTTGAGCATGATGACTTCACTATCCAATGCCCCAACCTTATTGATTGTATGAAGTGGTACTTCTATTCCACTGACCAATAATTTCATTTTAGGATCCAGCACAGAAATATCAAATCCATCAGGTCCTTTGACAATGGTTGGAAAACCAAACTCAAATGTGTTGGGTGCTGAAACAATTCCACTTCGGTCAACTATAGCTCCAAATGGAAATGAAGGGTTATTGACCGAATAAAACTCGCCATTGATAGCCGCTGTCGAATGCCACTCCTGGGCTATAACAGACAAAGGCTTCTTAACTGAAATCTCATGGGAATAAATTGGTTTAAAATCTGTATATTCATTATTCAGGTCTATTTTTAGAATATTTATATCAAGAGGTCCCTCTGTTGTTTCTCTAACAATGTTGATATGTTTTAATCCTGCCGATAAAAAGGTTTCTGTGCGATAATCCATAATTGTCTTCATCTCTGCGTTAGCAGATAAGCTCAGAATTAAAGCAATGATTAAAGTTAAAATAATTAGTTTTCTTTTCATTTTTCCTCCGTCTATCAATTATTGTATTTGCACTCATGCGTATTTTTATGTTTAGACGCAATGAAAAACAGTCTGTTCCCTCGTCAAGACCACAAATCATATTGATCTTTGTTCCTGATTGCTTGCAATAGTCGTTCTCGTCCCTCGGGTACTTCTTTGTAAATATTTTTTAGAAGCTTTTTCACCTCTTCTCTCTTGCTGGTTTTATCCATAGGGCATGGACTTTCAACGATAGGAATATTGTTTTCTCTGATTGCACCGATCACTTGAGTCTCTTTAAGAAATATAAGTGGCCTAATGTTGAATATATCTTTGTTTGAGAGATATGTCACTGGTTTGAATGTTGCAATCCTTCCAGAATAAAGCATGCTAAGAAACATGGTTTCAATGACGTCGTCCGCATGATGACCTAAGGCAACCTTATTGAAGCCTAAATCTTTTGTTTTATTATGTAACGCACCGTTTCTCATTTTTGAACATAGAGCGCATGGATTCTTCTCTTTTCTCACATTGAAGACGATTTCCTCTATATCTGTGTCCACTATATGATATGGCACATCGATTGTCTGGCAAAACGTAACCACCGGACCTAAATCAAAATTCCTGAATCCAAGGGACACAGTCACAGCTGCCAACTCATATTTGACAGGACTAAATTTCTGATATAATTTTAGTGCATACAATAACAGCATGCTGTCTTTTCCCCCTGAAACGCCTACTGCAATTCTATCGCCATCTTTAATCATTTCATATTCTTCGATTGCTTTTCTCATGCCACCCAGTATCTGTTTCATTGCTTTCCTCTCAATTCAAACTTTGTTTCTCTTGTCATTATAACAGAATATAACCGAGTTTATATTACAATATCAATAATTCTTGTTTTGTCAACAGATGTGCATGGCATTTAACCTCTAAAAAAGGTTTCATTTGTTAATTTATTAAGGTATAATTATTGAACACGAAAAAATTTACAAGGGGTTATAGATGAGCTTTATACTGGAACATTTCACAAGCGAATTGTCTGTATTTTTATTGGCAATGATGCCTATCTCTGAACTGAGAGGATCAATACCATTGGGGATAAGTCTTGGACTTCCTCCAATAGAAGTATTTATAATATCCGTCATAGGAAATATTCTTCCTGTCCCAATACTATTGAAAGTGTTTAAACCGATCATCCGATACATTGCCAGAACGCGACTATTCAGACGGCCTGCAGGTTATATCTTAATGAAAGTGGATAAGGGATCTGAAAAAGTTTTAAAGTATGAACTGTTTGGGCTGTTTATTCTGGTTGCAATTCCATTACCTACAACAGGTGTATGGACAGGGTGTGGTGTCGCCTCGTTCCTGAAGCTTGATTACAAGAAGTCATTGCTAATGATCAGCCTTGGTGTCATAGCAGCCGGCATCATAGTCATGTCTTTAAGTCTGTTAGGTGTGGCATTTGTCAATATGAAATGATCATTATTAAAAATCTTTACTGATAGTTATTGACAAATATTATCAATATGATATAATTTCCATGATAAAAAAGCCTTATCAAGAGAGGTGGAGGGACGGGCCCTGTGAAACCCGGCAGCCAATGCCAGTAGATGGTGTGAGGTGCCAATTCCCGCGGTATATCCGGAAGATGAGGACCAATATTTGGACTATACTCTTCTCAGGGAGAGTTTTTTATTGGAAAAACCCGGAAATTAAATTCTTAGGAGGAAAAATATTGAAAAAATGGCTTTTTACTTCAGAATCAGTTACAGAAGGTCATCCAGATAAGATATGCGATCAGATATCCGATGGCATTCTAGATGCGGTTTTTGAAAAAGACCCTTATGGTAGAGTTGCTTGCGAAACATCAGTTACAACGGGATTGGTTCTGGTGTCAGGTGAAATATCGACCAATTGTTATGTTGACATACCGAAGGTTGTAAGGGAAACCATTAAGGAAATAGGTTATACGCGAGCCAAGTATGGATTTGACGGTGATACTTGCGCTGTACTTACAGCTATTGATGAACAGTCATCAGATATTGCGCAGGGCGTCAATCAGGCTAAAGAATACAGGGATAACGGCAATGATGAATATGACCTCACCGGAGCTGGCGATCAAGGCATTATGTTTGGTTTTGCTTGTAATGAAACGCCAGAGCTTATGCCTCTGCCAATCTCATTGGCGCATAAACTGTCAAAAAGGCTTGCTTTTGTTAGAAAAAACAAGACGCTTAGATATCTTCGGCCTGATGGTAAAACACAAGTCACAGTGGAATATCATGACAATACGCCCGTAAGAGTGGATACAATCGTTATCTCAACACAGCACGATGCCAATGTTCCGATAACCACCATTGAGAAAGATATGCTGGAACACGTTATAAAGGCAGTTGTTCCAGAAACCTTGCTGGATAAGGAAACCAAGTATTTCATTAATCCTACCGGCCGATTTGTTATCGGCGGCCCTCAAGGTGATGCAGGATTAACAGGTAGAAAAATAATAGTAGATACCTACGGGGGCTATTCCAGACATGGTGGAGGTGCTTTTTCAGGAAAAGACCCTACCAAAGTTGACAGGTCAGCTGCTTATGCGGCAAGATATGTGGCCAAAAACATCGTCGCTGCCGGTTTGGCAGATAAATGCGAAGTTCAGCTTGCCTATGCCATAGGCGTAGCCCATCCAGTCTCCATTATGGTTGACACCTTTGGTACCAACAAGATTGATGAATCCATGATTGAGGCTTTGATTGAAGAGAATTTTGATTTAAGGCCAGCTGCCATCATCAAGAACTTAGATTTGAGAAGACCCATATACAAACAACTGGCGTCATATGGTCATTTTGGAAGAACTGATTTGGATCTGACATGGGAAAAAACAGATAAAGTGGATTTGCTTAGAAGTCAAGCCAATATCACTGATAAAAACGAGGAGATATAGCATGGCGGTCGATAGAGTTATTTGCACTAGAAACAATGTAACCTACAGTTCACTTAGAAAAGCAATGTGCACAGGTGTGAGAACCATTGATGAGTTAACAAAAGCAACAGGTGTCTGTAATGAGTGTGATGGCTGTAAAACAGAAATCATCGCCATTCTTGCTTCAGTCTGTGGCTGTCGAAACGTACTCTTAGAAGATGTGATCAATGCTGTCAATTCAGGAGCTGACACAGTGGATAAGGTAGGCCTGATAAGCGGAGCAGGTCTCGATTGCGGAAGATGCAAGGTCTTGATTCAAAATATAATTGACCTCGGGTATTAATCAAAATACAAAAAAGCTCTGCTCATAGCAGAACTTTTTTTATTGTAGCTCTGTTGATTAAATCAAATTATCATACTATAATGTGAGTGAGGTGTGCTATGGCTAAAAAGAAAAAGAAGAAAAAAGAATTCAAAATTAATCTGATCAGCATCGTTTTCTATGCTTTAGCTTTGTATATGGTTTTTACTATTGTCAATCAGCGTCTTGATCTGAATAATATTGACAATCAGAAGCAGGCCAAAATTGAAGAAAAAAAAGACATTGAGCTTGAACTGCTAAGTCTTCAGGATGATCTGGCAAAAATAAATGACCCGGAACAATTTCTTCAAATGGTGGAAAAAATTGCCCGGGACGAATACAAAATGGTCAAACCTTATGAAACAGTCTATATAGATAAGAATAAAACTAAAAATGAGTTTAATTCTGGTGGAAACGAGTGATCATCAATATTTTTGATATCTCGCCTCTGGTGATTGGCGCGTAAGGGTCAAATGTCTTCTCATCTCTACCGGTAATGATTTCATAAGTAAATACTGATGCAAGTCCCATAAGTTCTTCTAGGGATAATGTCTGCACATCCTCAAACAAAAATGTGTCTATCTGGTCTGGATATTCAAGTATCCCGCTGATTGCCAAAGCTGCCTCTATCCTTGTCAGTGGCCTGTCCGGATTAAATCTATCTTCTTCCAGATTCATTATATTGAAGTAAATCATCTTTTCAACCGCATTCACTGCATATGACTGTATCATATTCTTATCGCCAAAGCTTCTGGCTGAAGCGTCTCCGAATTCAAAAGACCTATCCAAAAGCACCGCAAACTCTTGTCTGGTTACATTATCTTGTGGAGAGAAGGAGTTTTCGGTTTTTCCTTTTATAATGCCATCTGCATACAATTCAAGTATGTATTCTCGAGCCCAATGATTATCAATATCCGTAAAACCAGTTGTATTTGTGCTATCCATAGAATTGTCATTTTCAATATCACCGGTTTCATTTGTTTTGTTTTCCAGTTCAGTTTCCTCTGGTTCGTCAATCTTCACCAACCAGTTTCTAGCTGCCCATCCCAAACCTTCGCCATTCTCTGATAGAAGATAATACCAGTAATACCCGCCTTTCATTACTGCTTCTTGTCCAACCGTATATGTCCCGCCGTCGTTCAATGCTGCGATTATCTCGCCATCCGGCTGTTCTCTAAGATTCAGGCCTGAAGTAGTTGCCATGAACGATACCTGCACCTTGTCACCGATACCTGCCAGAATGAGATCCCCCAAATGGCTTTCACTGGGGGTAGGAACATTTAGCGTTCTGCTAGGTGTCCCTATATCCGGTAAATAGCTGATATCTATCGGATTGATCGGTTGGTTGTATTCGTTCCTTATGACCATATGAACCAGATCTTGAAATGTATAGGTTTTTCCTGCCGCGTATGCCACATTAGGGTTGTTGCTTGCTACAAATCCATTGTAGCCCCATAAGGCAAAATACCAGTTCTCCAATACATTGGGATCCATATCCCCTACAGAAGGCAGGTAAGCCCACTTTGAGGTTGATGCGCTGGCTCCCCATTTCTCCATCAGGACATCTATGCCCGCTTCAATATTGTAAGCAATATCATACCTTAATCTATAATCATCATATAGGCTTCTGGAGTTGTTTATTTGCATAAGACCTATACTGCCCGCGTAGCTTGTCCGCACCGATCGGCTTGCCTCATCGTAGTGCCTGTAAACAGACTCGACTCTAGCCAATGCCATTACTATAACTGACGGTACGCCTCTTTTTTGAGCGATCTCAGTTATCATTTTCTCCAGCTCTTCTCTAGATGGGTTAATATAATCCGCATATGCAAATACTGTTGAATTTACTAAAAGCAAAAAAATCAAAACAAATGTAATTTTTCTCATAAGAACTCCCACTAAATTTGATTGATGATATCCATCACTTCGTCGATCAGTCTGACACTGACACCTTTTGCTATGTCATAGTCCTTCCCCACAACTGAAGAGTAAATTTTAATTTTTGGCTCCGTCCCTGATGGCCTCAAGACGAACCATGAACCATCATCCAAAATAAATTTAAGTACATTCGATTCAGGCAGTCCAATATCAGTCAATGTGTTTTCGACCAGATTTTTTGTCTCACCTGTTAGATAATCGCAAATTGAAGATACTTTGCAATCACATATTTGGTCTATTTGCGCATTTCTGAAGTACTCCATAATCTGATTGATTTTTTCTCCGCCTTCTTTGCCTTCCATAGTCAAAGATTGGAGATCGTCTACAAAGTAGCCATGCTTTTCGTACAATTTATCCAATTCGGTTAGAAAATCACTGCGAAGCATTTTATAATAAGCGGCCATCTCACAAGCGATCAAACTCATAGTGACAGCATCCTTATCTCTAACATAGGGACCCATGGTGTATCCTATGCTTTCTTCATACCCAAGAATAAAATCTTTTTCACCGTTTTTTGCATAGAACTCCATTATTTCACCAATATACTTGAATCCTGTCAACGTATCCAAGCACTCAGCGCCATAATTTTCAGCCACTTTTCTACCCAGTTCGCTGGTCACTATTGTTTTGATGACCAATGGATTAGCCGGCATGGAATTCTTTTCCCTCAAGGTTGACAGTATATAATCGATGAACAGCGGACCAACCTGATTGCCACTCAATAATTGATATTCGCCGGATTTAGTTCTTACAGACAATCCTACCCTATCACCATCAGGATCATTGGCTATCACTATATCCGCATCCACCTCTTTAGCCTTCATATAAGCCAGCTCAAAAGCTTTTTCATCTTCAGGGTTCGGGTATCTGGCTGTTGTGAAATTGGGATCCGGTTCCAGTTGCTCATCAACAAGAAATACCTTGTCATAACCACATTCACCAAGAACCCTTCTCACTGGAACGTTGCCAGTCCCATTAAGCGGTGTATAGACAATTCTGATATCTTTATCCAGGTTTTCTCTGAGTCTCATGGATTTTACACTATAAATGAACTTGTCATCTATTTCATGGCCAAGCAGAACAATATCTCCTTGATCCAAGGCCTCAGAGTAAGGCATTGTTTTAATAGACTCGAAGGACACCTTTTCAATCATCCCAATAAGCTCTTCAGCCATTTCAGGCAACATTTGACACCCGTAATCCCAATACACTTTGAATCCATTATACTCTGGAGGGTTATGACTTGCTGTAAAAACTATGCCTGCAGTGCATCCCAACTCCCTCACAGCGAAGGACAGCTCAGGTGTGGATCTTATACCATCATATAAATACGTTTTGACACCTGATGCGGCAAGCACTCGAGCTGCCATGACAGAAAAATCTTCTGACTTGTGGCGGGAATCATGTGCTATAACACAGCTTTTGTTTTCATTCTCGGATTGAATGATATAATCAGCCAGTCCCTGAATAGCCCTAGCGACAATATGCTTGTTTATTCGATTGGTTCCAGCACCAATGACGCCACGCATACCCCCTGTGCCAAATTCTAGATCCTTGTAGAATCTATCCTTTATTTCCTCCTGATCTCCTGAGATTTCTTTAAGTTCCTCT
>JAUYTY010000146.1 GCA_030694905.1 Eubacteriales bacterium
CTTCTATCCCATGTTCAGCGACCCCACCATGACAGAGGTTAGCCTCAAAGCTGAAATCGATAAGATAGTGACAGCCCACTGCAATGAGTTCTGGACTGGGACCAACAAGTCGGGAGTCGACTATTATGTCAGTGAAGCCAGGGAGAAGATGGCATGGACCGGAGGCGGAGCAGGACTGAATCAGAACCTGAAGGACAGCATCAGTCAGGAGAGAAGATCTGTTCTATACAATGACATATTGCCTGGGGTTTTTAGACAGATTGCCCTCAAGCTGAATATGGATAACGAGACCAAGCTAAGAGCTGAATATAAAGCCCTTTCGGACTATTTGAACAAGACCGTCACTTTCAGCGTTACCGACACCAAGAAGACCTATGCCAAGCATTTGGTCAGGTTTTCACCACTAAACGACAAAGCGGAAATAGAAAACTGGACTGGCAAGTTCAAGGACGACGGTAGTCTCAACACATCCTTTACCCTCTATGGTCATATGGTTGCAGGGTCTCCAAACAAGCTGGATATCTATGCACCCGATGCGGATTTGGAAAAGGATGAACCTGTCAAAACCATTGAGTTCAAAGTCACACCACCAGCTGTTGAGATAGAGCTTGATGATAAGATGACACTTGTTTTTAATGGTGTATCCGGACAGGTGGATTATACACCTGAATATGAATATGAGGCAATTGGGTGGCTGCTTGGAACGATAGAAATAGGTGCCGATGGAACAATAAATCAGACCTATGGTGGAGGAAAGAGCTTGAAATTAAAAGAAACCTGGCTATATGGTAAAGATAGTTCTGGTGCAACAATAACGCTCACAGAGGCCTCAGTACAGGGTAATTATGATGTGGCTAGACAGTCTGGCAAGGGTACTCTTAGCATAAGTTGGAAATTCTTTGAGGAAGGTGGTACAGGTCTTGAATATGAGAAATATGATATAAAACGAACCTTCAATGCTACTTTTGATATTGAGCCTGCTTATTCAGAACCTAACAAGTCAAGAGGACAGATCTATATTGGGACGTTTGGTCCATCGGTTTGGGATATAACATACACAGGAAAAATGTACAATGCAGAAAAGCAAGAATATTATATAGGCTCTGAAACATATACTGAAAAGAATGAAGAGTGGGGTGCAACCTACGCTTTTGAAATCAACAATTAGCACCAGAAATCAAATTTATTGTAGTAATTAACTGCAATGGACTGCCTATATCAGGCAGTCCAGTTTTATAAGCTTCTTTAAGCTGTTTATATCTTCTATACTCATCTCCGGAGTATCTGAAAGAGAATAATCGATGCCCAAGGCCTCATACTTTGATTTGCCCAATGTATGATAGGGCAACAGCTCAAATTTCTCAACCCTCTCCAATGGAAATGTCCTGACTTCCTTTTCCAGATCCTTTATGTGCTGTTGATTGTCGGTCAATCCGGGAACGACCACATGCTTAAGCCATACTTTTGACTGGGCTTTTTTGATCAGTATCTCCTTGAAATGTAGATATTTTTCAATTGAATGACCTGTTATCATTTTATACATCCCGGCATTTTCATGCTTGATGTCCAAAATGACAAGATCTGTATATTGAAGCAATTCAACGATGATGTCCTCTGAGGCATTGAAGTATCCGGAGGTGTCTATAGCGGTATGGAGTCCATTGGCTTTTAATGTCTTTAGAATATCAACCAGTTCCTTTGCCTGTAGCAATGGCTCGCCTCCTGAAAAAGTCACACCTCCGTTGTTCTTGAAGTAGGGCTTGTATCTCAATGCCTTCCCCACTATAGCCTCATCGTCTATTAATGTGCCTTTATCCAATTGCCAGGTATCTGGATTGTGGCAGTATAGGCACCTGAGAGGACATCCTTGCAGGAAAAAGATGATTCTCAATCCAGGTCCATCCAATGCTCCCATGGTCTCTATCGAATGAATCTTCAACATATCAGTTCACCCCTTATGTTACATTTTTTCGTGAAAAGTCCTGCTGATGACGTCCAACTGCTGCTCTCTGGTCAGCTTGTTGAATTTGACAGCGTAACCCGAAACCCTGATGGTGAGATTGGGGTACTTGTCTGGATTGTCGCAGGCATCCAGCAGCAATTCCCTGTTCAGCACATTGACATTCAGGTGATGTCCCTTTTGATTGAAATAGCCGTCCATTATCGAAGAGAGGTTGTCAATCCTGTGACGTGGCAGTTTTCCGATAGCATTCGGTATGACTGTGAAGGTGTTGGATATGCCATCGTCGCAGACGCCCTCATATTTTAGCTTGGCGACTGAGTTCAAGGATGCAAGGGCACCATTTATATCTCTTCCATGCATTGGATTGGCACCTGGAGCAAAGGGCATGCCAGCCTTTCTTCCATCGGGAGTCGCACCTGTTTTTTTGCCATAGACCACATTTGAAGTGATGGTCAACACGGATAATGTATGCTTGGCGCCTCTATAGGCTGGATGTCTTCTGAGCTGACTGATGAAAAATTTAAGAATCTCATTTCCGATGTTGTCCACTTCATCAATATCGTTTCCAAAAGCCGGGTATTCTCCGGTTATATCAAAATCCACCGCCAGTCCATTTTTTCTAATTGGTTTGACTTTGGCGTGCCTGACTGCACTAAAGGAATCAATGACAATGGATAATCCCGCAACGCCAAATGCCATGTATCGTCCGACTATTTCATCATGCAGGGCCATCTGGGCAGATTCATAAGCGTATTTGTCATGCATATAATGGATAATATTCATTGTGTTGACATAGAGTGCTGCTACCTTCTCCATGACAATTTTGAAATTGGCCATCAACTCATTGTAGTCGAGATATTCGGCTTTGATTGGCTCTAATCCTTCAAATATCAATTCTCCGTCATTCTCATCAACGCCACCGTTGATTGCATAAAGGAGTGCTTTACCGAGATTGCACCTTGCGCCAAAGAACTGCATCTCCTTGCCAAGTCTCATTGCGGATATGCAGCATGCAATCCCATAATCGTCGCCATATGAAGGACGCATGATATCGTCATTCTCATACTGGATTGAAGAGGTTTCAATGGACATCTTTGCACAGTACTTTTTGAAGTTGTCCGGTAGGTTTTCTGACCAAAGGACAGTCATATTTGGTTCAGGTGAAGCAGAAAGGTTCGTCAGAGTGTGTAGGAACCTATATGAGGTTTTGCTTACAAGGGTTCTGCCATCTTCACCCATACCGCCCAGCACTTCAGTGATCCAATTGGGATCCCCTGCAAAAAGCTCGTCATATTCCGGTGTTCTTAGATGCCTGATGATTCTAAGCTTTATGACAAACTGATCGATAAGCTCTTGCGCTTCTATTTCTGTTAAAACATCTTTTGACATATCGTTTTGGATATAAATGTCTATAAATGTGCTGGTTCTACCCAGGGACATGGCTGCACCGTTGCTCTCTTTCACACCTGCCAGATAACCAAAATACAGAAATTGGATTGCATCCCTTGCCGTAGAGGCAGGTTGCGAGATATCTATCTGATACCTTTGTGCCATGCTTTTGATTTTGCCAAGAGCGGTAATCTGTTCAGAAACCTCTTCTCTGATTCTGATCATTTCTTCAGTAAAAGGGAAAGCCATACCGTTCAGAAACTCAATTTTCTTTTCAACAAGAAAATCAACTCCATACAAAGGAACCCGTCTATAGTCTCCTATTATTCTTCCCCGCCCGTAGGCATCTGGCAAACCTGTTACGAGACCTGCTGCCCTGGCTTTTTTGATTTCGTCATTGTAGGCATCAAACACACCCTCATTGTGAGATTTTCTGTATTTTTTGAAATCGTTCAGCAGATTGTCAGGCACATCAAGCTTGTAGGATTCAATAGCGCCCTCGACCATTCTTATACCGCCGTAAGGATTGATTAGCCTTTTCAATGGACCATCGGACTGAAGGCCGAAAATCACTTCGTTTTCTTTGTCTACATACCCTGCTTCAGCAATGTCTATACCTGACAGTGAATCGGTGTAGATGTCGTAGATGCCTCGCTTTTGTTCCTCAATGAGCAATTTTTCAACGATTGAAAAAAGCCTCTCGGTTTTTTTGGATTTACCTGTTAAAAAACTGTCATCTCCAAGGTAGGGAGTATAGTTTTTCTGAATGAAATCCCTTACATCGATCTGATTTGTCCAATTTCCCTTATGAAAATCTTTCCACTGTTCAAACATACTAACCTCCATGAAAGACCGGACAAAAAATAACAAAACCGTCCGGACAATAGCCCAGACGGTCGGCATTCAATAAATTTTCACACTCCCTTGTGGTTAATTCCACAATTCCGTCAGTCATGTGAATTCTTAATGAAAATATACATGATTAAGCCACTGTTGTCAAGTCGAAAAACAGTTTCACAGTTGATTGACTTTATATGATTCGAGTCATATAATTAAGAGTCTAACACAAGAAAACTAGAACCATACTGAAAGCAGGTAATCAAATGATAGAAAAATCCAGCAAGATGGAGTCTATGCCCATCAAGGAACTCGTCATGTCAATGGCACTGCCGGCCATGCTGTCTATGACCATTCAAGCTATGTACAATGTGGTTGACAGCATATACGTATCAAGGATAAGCGAGGAGGCGCTGACAGCCGTTTCATTGGCATTTCCTCTGCAATTGCTCATAATAGCTTTGGTGGCAGGAACCAGTGCGGGTGTCACCTCTCTTATCGCAAGAAAACTGGGCGAAAGAGATAGAGAATCCGCATCCAGCGCAGCAAGCCACGGCTACATGATCAATATAGCCTATTCAATCATGATGGTCATAATAGGTGTGTTTTTTGCTAAAAATGCGGTCTCTTTGTTTACCGATGATCCTCTGTTGGTTGATTTGACCACCCAATATATCAGCATAATCATGACTTTTTCATTTGGTAGGCTTTTAGCCCAAGCTGGAATCAGTATTCTTCAAGGCACTGGGGATATGATCAAGCCCATGAAAGCGATGCTGATCGGGGCCATATCCAATATCATACTGGATCCCATATTTATCTTCGGTTGGTTTGGGGTTCCCGCTATGGGTGTCAGGGGTGCCGCAATAGCGACTGTTGCAGGACAGATTTTGAGTTTCATATATATTTCAGTGGTCATCAAAAATGGCAGGCACGAGGTTGATATTAGACTGAGAGGATTTAAGCCGGACAAAAAGGTTTTTAGGGATATCTATGTGGTGGCGCTTCCAGGTATCATTATGCAATCACTGGGTTCCGTTATGCTGACGGGGCTGAATATTATTCTGATTGGTTTTACGCCTACTGCCGTGGCTGTGTTGGGGGTTTACTTCAAACTGCAGTCCATTATCATCATGCCGATGTTTGGTCTGACTCAGGGATACATGCCTATCATGGGATATAACTATGGGGCAAAAAATAAAAGGCGAATGATTGACACCCTTAAGTACTCGTTGAAAATAGCATTCATTATCATGGCTACCGGTGCAACTGTGATTATTTTGTTTCCAAGACAATTGCTCCTGATGTTTGACGCATCCGAGGAAATGATCGCCATTGGGAAAATCGCCTTGAGAAGCATAGCCGCCTGCTTGCCGATAGCGGCAATGAGCATTACCTTCTCCGTAACCTTCCAGGCTATGGGAAAGGGTTATGTCAGCCTAATCGCCTCCTTTATCAGACAGATTATTTTTTTGCTTCCTGCAGCGGTCATTTTGTCTCGCGTTGTCGGGCTAAATGGCGTCTGGTTTGCCTTTATTATAGCGGAGGTAGTGGCGTTTTCCATCATTGGTCCTTGGTTGATGCATGATCTTAGAAAAACATTCAGCCAATGGGAGATGGATGCCAAACCCTTTGAAATTGAAAGAGAACCCTTGGCAACAGACTCGTTAAAATAGATTCACAACTCATAAAACCGGGTCAAAGATACCGGTTTTGTTTTTTTAGGCGTAAAATGATACAATTAACGGATAATCCAATAGAAAGGATCAATGACAATTGAAATACTTCGACTATCTGGAAAATACAAAAGGAATTTATCTCAACAACGAGCAAAAGAAGGCTGTATCCCATGGAGATGGTGCGGGGCTTGTCCTGTCGACTGCAGGATCAGGAAAGACCACCGTTATCACCTCAAGAGCAGGTAGATTGATATATGATGGTGAATTAGGAAATAACAGAATTCTAACAATCACCTTTTCTAAGTTGGCAGCCCGTGAGATGAAAGCGAGATTCAACGATCTGTTTCCTGAGACAGACAACAGACAGATTCATTTCTCAACCATTCATGCTTTTTCCTATCGAGTGGTAAGGGATTATTACAAGATTACAGGCAAGAATATCAATCTATTGAAATCGAACTATGATGTTCTTAAAAAGATTATGGCGAGAACCTATTCAAACGCAGGATTTTATACGGTCAGTCCGGATGAGATTGAAAATTTGAGCAGCAAGATCAGCTATGTCAAGAATCTAAAATTATCTATTGAAGAGTTTAAGACGGCTGACATAGGTATAAAAGATTTTGAAGAGATTTATCTGACTTATGAGGCTTATAAGAAAAAAAATGACATGATAGATTTTGATGATATGCTGGTTCTCTGCGAAATGATAATGAAGAACAACAAAGGCATATCTGACAGATTCAAAGGCTTTTACAAATATATTCAACTGGATGAGGCTCAAGATACTTCAAGAATTCAATTCGATATCATAAATCATATATCCAACGGCAATATTTTCATGGTGGGAGACGATGACCAATCAATTTATTCATTTAGAGGTAGCAGCCCTCAGATTATGCTGGACTTTGAAAAGACCTATAAAAACGCAATAATCTATAATCTGGATATAAACTACAGGTGTGACGGAAATACCATTGAAGCGGCCAAACGATTCATCCGGCAAAACAGCCAGAGATACGAAAAAAATATCGTGTCATTCAAGGATAAAACAGAAGAAGTCCTCATCAGGTCATTTCTTTCGAGGCGTCAGCAGGCAGAATATATCGTTTCTAAAATTAAGAAGAATCCTGAAATACAGACTGCCATACTCTATCGCTATAACATATCATCTGTTATAGCTGCTGAGATGCTGAGGAAGGAAAGTATAGATTTTTATATCAAGGATGATGGCAGCAAATACTTCAATTCCTCTGTGCTGAGAGACATCATCAGTTTCTTCAGCCTCGCTCTTAATCCGTATGACAAAGAATCTTTTTTGAACATCTATTATAAATGCCAGACTTTCTTCACAAAAGAAATGTCCATGCATGTCATGAAAAGCAAACGGAACGTTTACGACAGTTTACTTAGCTTTCCGCAATTAGATAAGCTCAGAAGGAAAAACATCAAATCCTTTAAGTTTGACATGAATCACATATCGAAGCTAAGCCCTGAACAAGCGCTGGACTATATCAGACGTGACATGGGATACGAGGATTACCTCAGTAGAATGGAGAAGGATGGAAGAATAACCTTTTCTTCTATGTTTCTGAATGTTGAGATTACAAAAGAGATATGCAGGAACTCAGACGGCATAATCGGTTTTCTGAGCAACCTGGATTATTTGAAATCGCTGTTAAAGGATTCGAAGGAAGACAGCAATAATAAAATTATCTTGTCCTCCATTCACAGCACTAAAGGTCTGGAATTTGACAGGGTATTTCTGATCGATAATATCTTCGGGGAGTTTCCTTTGACCAGGAAAAATCAATCAGCGGATGAATATAAGAGATACCTCGAAGAAGAGCGCAGGGTATTCTATGTCGGGATGACCAGAGCGGTTTCCACGCTTGAAATACTCTATCCGGAGTTGCCTTCACAGTTTGTCGAAGAGTTAAACAATACACCGAAAACCCAATGAAAATTACTTTACTTTTTGCTTATTTTGCCATATTATTTAATCAGGTTTATAATACATATAAATACTTATACCTAGTCCAGGAGGAAATTTAATGTTTAAGGACAAGACTATCGCCTGTAAGGATTGTGGCACTGATTTTACATTCACATCAGGAGAACAAGAGTTTTACAAGGAAAAAGGATTTGAAAACGAACCAACCAGATGTAAAGAATGCAGAGCCAAGAAGAAAACATCTTTTAAAGGTCGTGACAACAACAGACGATAATGCAAAGGTCCTTTAGGACCTTTTTATTTTAACTTCGGGGGTAGTGCGGATGATAGCGGTTATAGGTGGCGCAAATATTGATATTTTTGGTTATCCTTATGGAGATAGACTGATCAGAAGGGATTCAAATCCAGGCAGGGTTCAATTTGGCATGGGTGGCGTTGGAAGAAATATCGCTGAAAATCTGAGCCTATTAGGAATGGAGGTATCGTTTTTCGGTGTTGTCGGCGGGGATAGCAATGGCAGCTATATTTTATCAGAATCAACGAAAGTTGGAATAGACATGACCAATGTTAAAATTGCCGATGGAGAACAGACGTCCGCATATTTATGTATTTTGGATCAGAAGATGGATATGGATGTGGCTGTTTGCCAAATGGGAATCACTGATCTGATTGATAAGAACTACATTGATGTGAATTTCAACAGGATCAATTCGGCTGATTTGATCATCGTTGACGGAAATTTAAAATTAGAGCAGCTTCAATATATCATTAAAAGATTCAGCAATAAAAAAATATTGTATGATCCCGTTTCCACCACAAAAGCAATGAATTCTTCAACCCTGCTGGGAAATTTTTATTGTATCAAACCGAATGGAATGGAAGCTGAAGTTTTATCAGACATTAAAATCAGTACTATGGATGATTTGAAAAGAGCTGGCAATAAGCTTCATGAGAAGGGTGTGAAACTGGTGTTTATTACTTTGGGGGATAAGGGAACCTATTATTCGGACGGGGAAAATTCAGGTCTAATCCCTGCAAAAAAAATTGCGATGAGGAATGCCACAGGCGCCGGAGATGCATTTGCAGCGGGTTTGGCTTATGGCATAGTCAAGGATTTTACTGTCAAAGAAATGGCAGTTTTTGCTTCAAAATGTGCGGAGCATACAATCTTAAGCGCGGACACCATCAATAGAGATCTATCAGAGGCTCTGATTTTTAGGGAGATAGAAAATGATAAGAATCAATCAGATTAAATTAAGACCAGATCAAAATGAAAAGTCACTAGAGAAGATCATATGCGATATGTTGAATATTAGATTTGAAGACCTTGTGAGTTGGTATATCTGCAAAAAATCAATCGACGCAAGAAAAAATGAGGTCTTTTATGTCTATTCAGTGGATATCGAAGTGAAAGAACAGAAGAAACTGCTGAGTAAGATTAGAAATAAGAATATTCACGAAATCCAAAAGCCTTCAGATATTCAGCCAATAAGCTACAGACCTGAAAAAAGACCAATCATAGTCGGCTCGGGCCCAACGGGTCTTTTTTGTGCGATGATTCTGGCGAAATGTGGTGCTAAACCGCTTATCCTTGAACGGGGAAAAAAGATTGAAGATAGGATATCAGACGTTGATATTTTCTGGGAGAAAGGGATTCTGGACACCGAGTCGAATATCCAATTCGGTGAAGGAGGCGCAGGTACTTTTTCTGACGGGAAACTCAATACCTTGATCAAAGACAAGGAAGGAAGAGGTCGCTATGTCCTGCAAGAGATGGTCAAAGCAGGAGCCCCAAAAGAAATCCTTTATTTGAACAAGCCTCACGTTGGGACAGACAGGCTTCGGGCGGTCATAATCAATATGAGGAAAACCATAGAGAAATACGGTGGTGAGTTCAGTTTTTCGGATAAGGTCACACAAATAGAGTCAAATCAGTCCGGCATCAGCGCAGTCATTACAACCAAAGGAAAGTACAATTCTGATGTGGTGATTTTTGCGATTGGCCACTCGGCAAGAGATACATTTAATATGTTGAATCAACATATTTACATAACACCCAAGCCTTTCTCCGTAGGAGTCAGAATAGAGCATCCCCGGAACATGATTGACTTCTCACAGTATGGCCATGCAATTGATCAATATGATTTGCCATCCGCTGACTATAAAATGGTGCATCATTGTAAGAATGGACGAAGTGTATACACCTTCTGCATGTGCCCTGGAGGCATAGTCACTGGAGCATCCTCAGAGGAAAAAGGCGTGGTGACAAATGGCATGAGCTATTACGCCAGGAACGGAGAAAACTCCAATAGCGCTTTATTGGTCAGCGTTACACCGGAGGATTTTGGATCGGACCATCCCCTTTCAGGCGTTGAGTTTCAAAGAAGTATGGAGCGCAAGGCATTTTTAGCCGGGGGAGAAAACTATAATGCTCCGGCTCAGCTTTACAAGGATTTCAAGACTGGCATACCAAGTATAGGATATGGAGAAGTCAGACCATCTTATCAGCCGGGAGTGACACTAGGGGATCTTCACGCTTGTCTTCCGGATTATGTTACCAGTTCTCTGATTGAGGGAATTGAAGCCTTTGGAAGAAAAATCAAGGGATTTGACAGAGACGATGCCATAATCACCGGTGTTGAAACCAGAAGCTCCTCACCAGTCAGATTACAAAGAGATGACAATATGATGAGCAGTCTTAAAGGGTTGTATGTAGCGGGTGAGGGTTCCGGATACGCGGGAGGGATCATGTCATCTGCAATAGAAGGCATAAAAGTGGCTGAAATAATCACAGGAGGTGCCGATAAATGAAAAGAGCACTCGTTTTGACGGCTTCCATAGGAGGCGGACATAATGCAACATCTCTAGCGATCAAGGAATATTCAGATAGTTTCAGAAATGATTATCAGGTTGAAATAGTGGATATATTGGAATATATCACGCCGGTTTTGTCTAAGATTGTGGGAAAGAGTTATGAGATAAATGCTAAGACATTCCCGGAGGTTTATGGATGGTTGTACGAACTGAATAACTCAACAGAAGGCAAATTGACAAAAAACAATCTCAGCATGTTTTATACGCAGTTGAAGGAATTGATTGAGACATTCCGGCCTGAATATGTAATCTGTGTTCATCCTGTCTCTATCAGCAATATCATAAAGACCAGAAAAAAATTTGGCTATCAATACAAAGTAGTCGTTTTGGTGACGGATTATGATTATCATTCATCTTGGATCAATGAGGATGCAGATGCTTTTGTTGTTGCCAGCAATTATATGAAATTCAGATTGATGGATGATGGCATTCCAATACAGAAAATAAATGTAACGGGTATACCGACAAGCCTGATTAACAAGAAGATAACGGCTAAAAATGAGGCTAGAGGAATTCTGAAATTAAAGGATAAGACAACTATTCTAGCCATGGGAGGCAGCTTCGGCGCAGGAAAACTCAAAAAACTCATGAACGTGATAGGTGAGTCGGATTTAGATATTCAAACGGTGTTCATAGCCGGGAAGAATAAACGGACTAAGAGAGTATTGGAAAAACATATGAAGGAATTTGATAAGGATTTTCGAGTTTTAGGATTTACCGACCAGGTTTCCTTGTATATGGATGCTTCGGATTTTCTAATAACCAAACCAGGAGGTCTTACAATCAGCGAGGCTTTGATCAAGAATATTCCAATCATTATCAATAATCCGATACCCGGTCAGGAAGAAGAAAATGCCATATATCTTCTTAATAAAGGTATTGCCGTGAGACTAAACAAGGACAATGAGATATCAGCACTCTTAAAGGATCTGATAAATGATCCTGTGAGAGTTGACAACATGAAGGAAATGCAGAAGCATTATAGCAAACCAAACGCGTCAGAGGATCTGTTTAAAGTGCTTGACGCTTTGGAAACCCTATAAAGGAAGGGAAAATGGAAGGAACTTACAATCGTTATATAGAGACGCCATTAGGATTAATATGGATTGAAGCATCGGACCGTGGTCTGACTAAGATTAGCTTCAAGGAAAAAATTGAAGGAAAACAAAAGTCCAATGAGCATGTGGATGCCGCCGCTGAACAATTAATGGCGTTTTTTATGGGTGAGAGGCAAGAATTCATGCTGACATATGATATCATCGGTACTGATTTTAGAATGAAGGTTTGGAACGAACTGCAAAAAATACCTTATGGGTCAACCATATCCTATAAAGAGCTGGCTTTCAGAGTTGGAAATCCAAAAGCAGTTCGAGCGGTAGGCGGGGCTAACAATAAAAATCCACTGGGTATTGTGATTCCATGCCATAGGGTTATCGGAGCGGATGGAAGCCTGGTTGGCTATGCAGAAGGCATAGACAAGAAAAAATGGCTGTTGGATTTGGAGAATAAGCATAAAAAACTTGAATTGACCTAAGAAATAAAATACAATACATAGTTGGTAGGTTACACAAATAATTTAGAGGTGAAGATATGTATAAAAGCAAAACGTCAATAAACGCTATTCGAATGTTGGGCGTGGACATGGTCAATAAGGCCAATAGCGGACATCCCGGCATAGTGTTGGGAGCGGCACCCTTGGCTTACACGTTATTTACAGAGCATCTTTCATATAATCCCAAAGAGCCCAAATGGTTCAACAGAGACAGGTTTGTCATGTCCGCCGGCCATGGATCGGCTTTGCTGTATTCGTTGCTTCATTTTGCTGGATACAACATTAGCATGGATGACTTGAAACAATTCCGTCAATGGGGTTCCAACACACCCGGCCATCCTGAATTCGGTCATACGGAGGGTGTGGATTCCACGAGCGGCCCATTGGGGCAGGGGATCGCTATGGCAGTTGGGATGGCTGTTGCAGAACGGTACCTCAGCGCACAGTTAAATAAAGAAAACTTTAACCTTATAGATCACTATACTTTTGTTTTATGTGGAGACGGTGATTTGCAGGAAGGGGTGACTCAGGAGGCAATGAGTCTGGCTGGACATCTGGGACTTTCGAAGTTGATAGTATTGTATGACTCTAATGACATACAGCTTGACGGACCTGTAAAATGGGCTAACAGCGAAAACACGCGACAAAAATTTGAAAGCATGAATTGGCATCATATTTTTGTTGAGGATGGCGAAGATACCGATGCGATCAACAAAGCAATCATGCAGGGCAAGAACAGCCAAGAGAAGCCAACAATTATAGAAATCAAAACCGTTATAGGGCATGGCTCACCTGATGCTGGAAACAGTAAAACACATGGAGCGCCTATTGGCGAGGAAAAGACAGCAATAACAAGACAAACCTTGAAATGGGGATATGAACCCTTTGAGATTCCATCAGAGGTTTATGGGGACTTTTCCGATAAAAACAAAGAAAAAGGTTTGTTGAAATGCACTGAGTGGCATGATAAATTAATAATTTATCGAAAAGCCTACCCGGAAGAAGCCGGATATCTTGACAGTATTTTGAACGGAACCTTTGAAATGGACTATGGCAAGATTTTTAGCCAATATGAGAAAAAGACATCTATTGCAACCAGATCCTCCTCAGGCGACTTGCTGAAAATGCTTCAACAAGCGAACCCTCTCATGATAGGAGGAAGTGCGGATTTATCATCATCAACCAAGGTTAAAGGGATAGATGGAGATTTTACGTTTGAGAATCCAAAGGGAAGAAATATCAATTTTGGCGTGCGGGAGCATGCCATGGCAGCCATGGTGAACGGCATTACCTTACATGGTTTGAAGGGCTTCTCAGGAGGATTTTTTATATTCAGTGACTATATGAGACCTGCCATGAGATTGGCTGCATTGATGGGCATCCCCTCAATTTTTGTTTTCACCCATGACTCGGTAGCGGTAGGGGAAGATGGACCGACTCATCAACCGGTGGAACAGCTTGCGGGGCTTAGAGCCATTCCAAACATGAGTGTTATAAGACCTGCGGATGCCAATGAGGTCATGGGTGCTTGGAAGATTGCCCTTGAATCAAAGGACCAACCGACATCAATTGTTTTGACCAGACAGGACGTGCCGACATTGCAACATTCGAGTATTGAAGGCACCGAAAAGGGTGGATACATCATATCTTTAGAGAAGGAAAGATTAGACGCTGTTATCATTGCAACAGGCAGTGAAGTGTCGCTGGCGATTGAAGTCCAAAAGGCACTGCTATTGGAGAAAATTGATGTAAGAGTTGTATCTCTTCCATCATTTGAGATATTCAACAAACAGACAAGCGCATATCAAAATACTGTCATCCCTGCAACCATGCGCAAACGGATAGCGATAGAGATGGGAGCGACTCTAGGGTGGCATAAATATACAGGATTAGATGGCATTAATATTACAATCGATAAATTCGGCGCAAGCGCTAAAGGAGAGGCGATTGTTGAAAATTATGGATTCAATGTCTCTGATGTATCAAAAAGGGTGAAACACTACCTTAGATGATCACACAATTATTGATAAAATTTCAATTGATTATTGACTTGAAAGTATTATATAATTATACAGGAATCTAATGATTTAGAAATTCCAATAACTGATAAAGGGATGATATCGATGTCTCAGGATGATATTCTGTTGAGCGAACTGCAAAAAACCATAGCGGATCTTGAAATCGAACTGAAAAAAAAGAATGATGAGGTGAATTATCTTAACAGGGAAATAAACTCGCTGAAGGACATGTTGAGAAACGAAAGCTTCAAGGACGAATTGACCGGCTTATACAATAAGATAGCGATTGAAAGCATTCTTCACTACAAAAAAAACAGGGCAGATAGAAGCAAAAAACCTTTCACTATTCTTTTGATTGACATCGATAGGATCAACCAGATCAACGAGCGCCATGGTGTTTATGCAGGAGATATGGTTCTGAGAGACTTTGCGGATAATCTGATGAGACTGCTAAGATCTGAAGACGCCATAGCAAGATGGTCCGAGGACAAATTTATCTCCGTATTGTCAGATTGTTATTATTTTGATGCTGAAGTGGTCGCAAAAAAAATAAAGTTTTTTGTTAAAGCGTGGGAAGTAAAATTAGATGAAACGATTTTGGATTACTGGGTCAATATAGGAATTTCCCAGTATAATATGAATGAGACATTGGACAATATGCTTGACAGAGCTGAAGTCAATTTAAAATCGGAAAAGGATAAAGCCAATCTTTTCAGAGGATAACTGCCCATAGGCAGTTATTTCTCAATCAGGACAGCTCTCAGAAGAGAGGCCTCGACACTTGCTATGCTGATAGGAAATCCTATGAACTGATAACGTCCTTCTTTAACGTCCTTTAGGTGCAGTCCTTCAATAATCGGAATATTTTGACCTAGAAGTTCCTTATGGGTTGCATGGTCAGCTTGGTTTCGCTCAATCCCTAAACCGTCAATTCCGACGGTTTTTATTTTTTTTTCTGAGAGATATCGGGCACCTGAAATGGAAAGGTATGTAAAATCAAAGTTAAAGATTGCATCCTCTGAGTTTTTGGTTTTGAGTATAACGATATCATTTATTTGGATATCTTTATCTGTCAGATGTTCTCTGTCTATACATCCTTCAATAATCGACAGATCAATGACTATGGCATCACCGCAGAATTTTTCAAGGGGATACTTATCGACCATCTGACCGTTTTTAAAAACATGCAAAGGGGCATCAACATGTGTCCCTGTATGAAGATTCAGGCAAATGTCTGTTTCATAGACGCTGTTTTTATCGTAATCTGCCACAATATTAAAAACAGGCTTCTTTTCGGTTCTATTTTTGTAGACGATCATATCCTCACTGATCGGTATTGATATATCATAAATTTTCATATAAACACATCCTTCATCCAAGTAGTATTATTATCCCTCATCATTAAATCTGAAGCGGCAGGCCCGTTACTGCCTTTGTCGTATGTATGCACGGTCATTGAAGACTTTTTAATGGCAATCTGATCTATTATCCGCCAAGAAATCTCAAGCTCGCGCCAACTGGAAAACAAGGTCTGATCACCTTTGGTGATTTCACCGAGCAGTTTTTCATAGGCCTCAGGAGACCGATAGGCGATATTGCATGTTTGGCAATAATCCAGTGCATTGGTTTGAATTCTGTTCATGACACCAGGTTGCTTGGCATTAAATCTAAAATAGAGACCTTCCTCTGGCTGTACCTTGATCACCAAGACATTGTTTTTGATATTGCCTAAAGACATATAGCCCTCATTATCTTTGAACTCAATGATAATCTCAGTGGCCTTGCTATCCAATTTTTTGCCTGTCCGGAGGAAAAATGGGGTGTTGTTCCATCTGTCATTTTCAATAAAACATTTCAATGCTACAAATGTCTCGGTACTTGATCCGGGCAAGATATCCCTTTCATCAGTGTATCCTCTATATTGGCCTAAAACAATTTCATCTGATATCCTAATCCTATCAAGAACTTTGAGCTTTTTATCAACCATGTTTTGTTCGCTAAGACTATCAGGCGAGTCCATGCCAACCAGGGCGAGCATTTGCAGAAGATGGTTTTGAACCATATCCCTCAATGCGCCGGATTTGTCATAGTAATTGCCTCGATTTTCTATTCCTGATTCTTCATCGACAATAATCTGTACACTCTTGATGCAGTGATGATCCCATACTTTCTCAAAGACAATATTTGTGAATCTCAGATAAAATATATTTTGAATCATCTCTTTCCCGAGAAAATGGTCAATTCTAAAAATAGATTCCTCGGAAAACGCATCATTCAATGTTTGGTTGTAATAAGTTGCGGTTGCCAAATCATAGCCGAAGGGCTTTTCAATGACAACTCTCTGATAACCCGTTTCCAATTTATTCAATCCGTAGTGAACCAAATTTTGACTAATCAAAGGGAAAAACTCCGGAGCTGTGGCAAAGTAGTAAATTGTATTCCGTGTACCTATGTTATTATGGCATTCAAGCAGAGACTCCTCGAGAAGCTTATAATCTTGCTGATCTGTCAGATCCATTTTTAGGTATTTTACGCTTTCTGAAAGACGTCTCCAGATTTCATCATTGAACGTGCGAACCTTATTGGCGATAGTTCCATGAATTTCAGATAGATATCCTTCGGTGCTGTATTCTCTTCTGCCAATGGCAATAATTCTAAAAGACGTTGAAAAATCGGAATCTTGAATCAAATGATAAAAAGCGGGAATAAGTTTATTTGTCGCAAGGTCACCAGTACTGCCAAATATCACAAAAACAAATGTATTATCCATCATTCACCTACTTAACATGTAATTTATGACCGCCAAACTCATTGCGTAAGGCAGCAACAACCTTATCAGAAAACTTATCCGAATCCTTGGACGCATATCTAACGAATAGACTGTTGGCAATTACCGGAACAGATACATTAAGCCTTATAGCCTCTTCAACAGTCCATTGTCCTTCGCCTTGAGCATCGATAATCGGGATGATGTTTTCCAGGTTTCCATTGTTGATAAACGCCTGTTCCGTCAGTTCCATCAGAAGCCCTCGAATGATAGATCCGTTAGACCATACTTTGGCGACGGCACTGTAATCCAAGTCGAAGCGAGATTCTTTCAATATATTGAAGCCCTCTCCAATTGCCTGCATCATGCCATATTCGATTCCGTTGTGAATCATCTTGACATAGTGTCCTGAGCCACATACTCCAGTATGCAAAAAGCCATCTCCAACAGTTATGGCCTTAAAAAAATCTTCAAGATATGCCACAGCATCTGTATCACCGCCCACCATTATGCAGGCCCCATTTCTAGCGCCTTCTATACCACCTGATGTGCCGGCATCGAGAAAATAGATGCCTTTTTGATGAAGATAATTTCCACGAGCTATTGAGTCCTCGTATTTCGAATTGCCACCGTCAATAATGATATCGCCGGTTTTCAAGCGAGGCAACAACTCTTCAATAACTGAATCGACAGCTTCTCCAGCAGGCACCATCAGCCAGATGACTTTTCTGTCATCTAGGGCGTCTGTGAGGCTCTCAATTGTGTAGTGTCCGTTAATCCCATCTTTGATAATCTCGTCAACTTTTTCATTGCTTCTGTTGTAAGCCTGAACTTCAAATCCCTTATCATGAATGTTTAAGGCCAGATTATAACCCATTTTACCTAAGCCAATTATTCCGATTTTCATATTAACCTCCAAAAAATTGTTTATATTCATGTTGCTTAAAATTTTAACTGCTCGTTGCTGAATGGCTCTATACATTGTTTGGAGTTGTTTCTCCAGTTGTTGACATAGTTGGAAACCTCATAGACTCTCATTCGATCAGCATTAAAAGGTTCAAAAAGGTTTATGAAATCTGTTTTGCCAATTGCCAACCAATCCTTTTCGCTGTCATGTTCAAGCATAACGGGCATCCTATCATGAATTGGCGATACGAGACTATTAGCTCTAGTGGTCAGAATAGCGCAGGTTTTCACGTCGGGCTGCAGTGGATGAAAGTCCCAGATGCCAGCGAAGGAAAACAGATTATTATCTTTGATCCCAACATAGTAAGGCGTCTTGATTTTATCTCTTTGCCACTCATAAAAACCGCTGGCAAGTATCAGGCATTTTCGCTTATGAAAGGAATCTCTGAAATAAGGTTTTTTATCAATAGACTCACTTCTTGCATTGATCATTTTCTTCGACAGGTCTTTTGACCAATTAGGTAAGTATCCCCATTGAAACTCGCTTAATAGATATTCAGAGTCCTTATTCTGATAAATAGCCAGCACGGTTTGTCCGGGTGCTATGTTATAATCCGGTTCATAATAGTCTATATAGGGGGTTTTGATGTTCCATCTATTCTTAAGCAGTTCGATCAAGCTTTTCAAATCATAAGACAATAGATATCTACCGCACATTTCAGCACCTCACATAATCATATTATGACATAAAACCATAATAATGCACAATATTGTTTAAATAATATCAATATTGACAGAATTACAATTTAGGTATAACATGTTTATAAGTTTAAACATATAACTATAGGAGGGCTTATACATGAAGCTCAGACTTCCTGATTCATATGTACTTATTTTTGTTATTATCGTATTGTTGGGGCTTTTTTCATTTTTTATTCCATCTGGCAGTTTTGACAGATATGTTGACGCTGAGTCGGGTATTACTTATGTGATTCCTGAGAGCTACAAGGTTATTGAAAAAACCTATATATCACTTTTTGACTTCTTTAAGGCTGTACCGGATGGAATGATGCAGGCAAGCAATATTATAATATTTGTGTTGTTGACAGGTGGAAGTTTTGGTATTATCAATGCCACAGGTACTATTAATACAGTCGTCAATAAAATTGTCCAGATATATGGCAAGAAAGAAAAAAGACTGATACCGATTATTATGATACTTTTCTCACTAGCTGGGGCAGTATTTGGAACTGCTGAAGAAGCCTTGCCACTTTACCCAGTATTCATAGTGCTGGCTCTTGCCTTGGGATTTGATAGAATCACGGGGGTTGCTTTAGTATTGCTGGGTACCGGCGCAGGATTTGTTGCTGGATTTCTCAATCCTTTCACAGTGGGGATAGCCCAGGAAATATCAGAATTGCCTTTATTTTCAGGGATTGGGTTTAGAATCGTCGCATATTTTGTGTTTGTCACAACAGCCATCGTTTATGTCTATTTACATGCGAGCAAAATAAAAAAAGTTGACAAAGAGCCAATCAATATTTACGGAGATGCAGTCAAAAAAGGATTTGACTTTGACAGATTACCCACCTTGACAAAAAAACATGTGAAAGTCATCATCGTTTTACTGATATCTTTCGCATTTTTAGTATATGGCATTATCCAGCTGAGATTCTACATACTTGAGATATCTACAACATTTCTTATAATGGGCATACTGTCCGGTCTGGTTGGAGAACTAAAGCCAGGTCGGATCGTTGCTGAATTCACCAAAGGGGCTTCAAGCTTAATCTATGGCGCTCTCATTATTGGAATGGCGAGAGGCGTGACGGCAATCATGGAGTATGCCAATATTATGGATACAGTCATTTACAATCTGTCTATTGTCATAAAGGATTTTTCGCCTAGGATCAGTTCCATCGGAATGTTTGTCATTCAAAGCATCATCAATCTCTTTGTGACTTCAGGAAGCGGACAGGCATCTGTCACTATGCCAATCATGAAAAACATAGCGGATATCGTCGGTTTATCGAGGCAAACAGCTGTTTTGGCTTTTCAGTTCGGTGACGGGTTTTCAAATGTAATCAGTCCAACCTCCGGTTATTTTATGGCTGCATTGGCATTAGGAGGCATTAAATGGCGGGAGTGGGCGAAATGGATGGCACCGTTGTTTGTTATCTGGTGTGTTCAAGGCGGTATATTGTTAATCATATCAACCTACATTTATTAGTTGATTGAAAATAAATTCATAAAGGTAGTCGATTGTCTATGGCAGGAATAAGTCAGAATAAATTTGATATAGAAGCTGTGAAGGCTTTGTCCGATGAAGTCAGAATGGAAATACTGAATATAATCGGGCATAGAGAGATGATGGTCAATGAAATAGCGGATAAAACGTCTGTTTCAAGGCCAACGGTGTCACATCATCTTCAAATTCTAAAGCGAGCAGGTATTGTCACCAGCAGAAAAGAAGGAAAGGAAATGTATTACTCGATTAATATGTTCACATTGACTTCTTTATCAGAATCAATACTGAAATTCGTGACCTTTGGATTTTTGGAGTAATGTATAAAATTGCATCAAATGTGTTTATATGTATCGACATATAAACTAATTAACCAAGGAGGTATGACAATGGCGTAGTCAATAAGAACACTGTCAAATGATTAAAAAGGAAGGAGAGTCAAAATGCATGTAATTGATTTTATCAGTAACTACGAAGTGTTAAAAATACTTCAGGAGTTAATTTCCATCGAAGGACATAAGGAAGTTGACGACAAAGAATCAAAAGTCGCAGATTTTATACTGAAACTGCTTGAAAAGGAAGATATCGAAGCTGAGCTGGATCTAATTGAAGAAAACAGACCAAATGTCTATGGCTATATCAGAGGTGAGCAAGAGGGCATACAGCTCATGTTCAATGGCCATACCGATACAATTCCAGGCTTTACAATGGATTATGATGCCTTCAGGCCGTTTATCAAGGAAGGTAAAATTTTCGGAAGAGGATCCGCGGATATGAAGGCTGGATTGACAGCCGCTCTAGCCGCAATGATTGCAATCAAACGCTCCGGTGTTAAACTAAGCAGAACAGTGATGTTTGCCGGTGTTATCGATGAAGAGGAGCGTTCGAAAGGAACAGAACGATTGATTGAAAAAGGCATTATCCCGAAGATGGTCGTTATAGGAGAACCGACACAGCTTGAAGTGTCGATTGCTCATAAGGGTATGGAGTGGATGGAAGTCAAATTCAAGGGCAGATCTACCCATGGCAGCAGACCCCACGAAGGAATCAACGCGATTTACATGGCATCAGAGTTTAATAGACTTGTACAGGAAACCCTGCAACCTGAAATTGAATCAAGGCAATTTGATCTGGTTGGAAACGGATCCATCAATGTCGGTGTCATCAACGGTGGTAATGATCCCAATATTGTGCCAGATACATGCACAATTCAAATCGACAGAAGGTGGCTGCCAAATGAAAGCCTTGAATCCATATACAAGGAAGTGCAAGAATTGGCAAAAAAGGTGACAGACAAATATGGCGGGTCTTTTGAAACCAGGGAGATGAGAGAGTTGACAGCTTCCATGATCAATGCCCCTCATAGTATCGACATTAACCATCCCTTGGTTATCGAAGCCGTTAAATCAGTCGAAAAATTCACTGATACCAAAAGAACACCAAGGGATTTTCCCGCATGGAGCGATGCGGGACTGCTCAGCAATCATTCTGAGGCTGAATGTATCATATTAGGTCCTGGAAATATCAACCAGGCACACGCCAACGATGAATTTTGCGATATAGAACAGGTAATCCAAGGAACTAATATTTATTTTGACCTGATACAAAAATTTTGTGTGAATAAGG
>JAUYTY010000150.1 GCA_030694905.1 Eubacteriales bacterium
GACTATGATCCTGGACGGATGGAGGTTGTCATGGAGGGCCTGCCCTTCCCTGAGGAACTCCGGGCTGAACAGGATGTTGTCGGAGCGGTACTTCTCCCTGACGGAGACTGAGAACCCGACCGGGACGGTGGACTTGATGACCATGATGGCGGAGGGGTTCACCGCCATGACCTCGTCCCGTTGCATAATATATCCGATGCCATATCAAGCGGAATCTTTATAATAGTGATGATGTACCCCCCCAAAAAACTGACTTCTTCTGAATCTTACCGACTGCAAGGATATCCTCGCATTCTGGAATGCGATGGAGTCCTTGATGCGGACGCAGTGTGTTATAGTAATCTACATACTCTAAAATAATCTCCCTTTCTTAACTGGTACCTATACTATTTTCGGGCTGGATGTTGGTTTTCTAACCGGTAACTCTATCAAATGGATGCCTGCAACCATTATAGTTGCAGGCCAAAAGCGGAGGGGACGGGATTCGAACCCGCGAGCACCATGGGCACCACCTGTTTATAAGACAGGCTCCTTTTACCACTCGGACACCCCATATTATCCACTCATATTGAATAGTACATGATATCCAAATTCAGGTATTATACTATCACTACAAGTATAATCTAACAAGAAAAATATTTAAGAATAAAGCTCGCTTATTAAGAACACAAATCCGGTCAGGCACTATCGTTATTCCGACGAATTTTTCATATTACTGAGAGTAATATTTTAATGCGGGAATCATCTCTCCAGCCACATTCAATTCAACTTGTTTGAACACATCTGTTGCTTTTGGCTTTTCAACCGCAAACACAACACTGTGTTTCGCACGTGTACAGGCAACATAAAACTTCGAACGAGTCTGATTTGTCGAAAGATACTGCCTTCTTGTCAAGAACGGTACCGTGGTACTAACAGGAATAATTACTGTTCGCTCGTATGTTGCTCCCTTAGCTCCACCATAGTTAAAAAGACAGCATTCGTGATTAAAAGGAATCTTTGCCTTCTTATCATATCGCAAAATTACTGGTTCATATTGTTTGCAGTACCAATCCAAATTAGAATAATCAAGAATATAGACACCTTGATTCTCAACAATTTCATATCCAACCGCTTTATCTGGCCGTACAATACTTTCAGGATCTGCATGTATTGTATTTATAAAATCACAAATTTCCTGATTAAATCTTCTTGTTATATTCGAATATGCGACGGTGCACAACCTTTTTTTCTCCAGCTCTATAAAGAACTCTCGTATAGCCTCATCACGATATTGGCTGTACTTCGGAGTATTATTTGTCCGATACGTTGCTTGTTTATAATCACCAACGCATTTTACAAGCATCGCGGACGTAAACAGCAACTTGATTATCTCTAAATCCCATCCTGCATAATCCTGTAATTCATCAATAAAAATATGTGAATAAATTTCTTCCATTCTTTTAATCGACTTACCACTAGAGTGCTCGTTGCATTTACATGCTAGTAGGCTTGCTCTATCAGGTATAACATCTCTTCCAGAGTTTAGAAAATATTGAACGTGAGTTTGATTATACCAACGCATCGGTTCATCATCTTGGTAGAATGCTATTGACCGTATGTGATTTTCGGGAATATTGACTTCATATTCCTGCTTAATGTGTTTGTACTTAAGTTTCAGCAAGCACTGATAAGGTTTAATAAATTCGGAAAGCAAAAAGCTATACCAAGACTTAATTACTAATCTTTCATCAAGCACACCCTGGTTCTGTTTTCGATATTCGTTTCCTAAAGAACGGACGCCCTCGTTAGTATATGAAATCAGAAGAACCATCTTCTTGCCGTTATCAATAATGCTCTTGGCCTCTTTGCATATTGAATATGTCTTTCCATTACCTGCCGCAGCAAATACTACCTGATTATTCATCCAAATTGTCCTCAGTAGCATCTATGCCAATTGCTTCAAGAATGTATTGTGGATATTTGATTTTTTTCTCACTTTCAAAGACTCGCATGCTCCATTCGGTTTTGTTTTGGGCTTTGCTCATAAACTCTTCTATATCCTTCAGAGTACGAGTTTTAATATCTTTTCCACAATATACGATACTTTTAAAATCTTCGAAATTACTTACATTAACGGCTAATATTGAGGGCTCAAGTGAATGCAAAATATTGTTCCCCTCAACACAAAGGGTTACTAGCTCACCATACTTTCCATATCGTGTTCTCACAGATTCAACATCATGGTCATTATCAGTGACAACCGTTACATGCTTATTAATAAGAATAGCTAATTGACAATAGCGTTGGAAAGCAATACCTCCTGCGGTAATAACATCAATACCATCTTCTATGGGTTGTTTTCCTTCATGATAATCCATGTATGCTCGTTCGACGATTAGCTCATCAGCAGGTCCTTCAACAAGAATTGCTTTATTAGCAAGAAGCACTCTCAATGTATTATAGCCAGGAAGCTTTAAAAAATATTCGTATGTGTCCTTTTTCAAATCTGAAAGTGATGACGCCTTTTTACCTGCCACTAAATGCAGATGCTGAAGACCAAGTTTGTTGGCAACAAAACTGCTGTGCGTAGAGATGAATAGTTGCTTCTCTTTACTCTTTGATAGTTTTGAAATTAAAACTGACATGTTTGTATAAGACAGATTGTTTTCTGGCTCTTCAATAATCAATATATCTACTTCAGAGTTTTGCAGAAGGAACAACTCCGATTTGAACATGTTCTGTGTGCCAAATCCCGAGTATTCAAGGGGAATGTCGTCAAGTGAAATGGACATATCGTTTTTCCATTCATCTATTTCATTTTCTCTTAGATTCAGACCAATCCTCTTGCCTTCAAAGCTGTGACTCTCCTGAAGTTTCTGATTCAATGTTTTGACAGCTAAATTATCTGTAAACTCGTGCCGGTTTGCGCGATAGGCATGGCGCAAATCAGTCAGGTCCTGGTCCGTCAGGAAATCACTAATGCTTCCAGAAACAAAGCGATTTAGAACCGAACCGTAATCTTTCTTAGTCGTATCGATATTTGCAACTTTCTTTGCTGTCACAGAAAAATAATAATCTGGATTTGCAAATGATCTATTTTCAACCTTGTAGTACTCAATTGGAATATCTTTTATCTTATTTTCTGCAATGAGTTGTTTGTATACATCACAATAGGACTCATCAAACTTTATTTCAATCTTTACGCCCGTTGCATCCGCATGAAGAGAATTGTTCGTACCTCTAAATTGTTTTAATTTCCCCTCACCTTCCGCCACAGAAGTTAGAAATGACTCAATCTCAATATTTGGCGGCTCAGGTGTCTTGCCATCTTCTATAGCCTTTTTGTATTCGTTTCTGGATTCTTTGTTGAACCAATCAAGATTGAGTCTGCTGATGAGGGACCCACCATTTATCTTACCGGTCAGAACCATAACCAAAGCTTCAAGTATAGTTGTTTTGCCAGAATCGTTTTCGCCGACAAAAATATTGATGTCATCATTCATAGAAATTGCTATATTTTTAAAAAGCTTATAATTCTTTATTATCAGCTTTTCTATTTTCATAAAACGACTCCTTTATAAAAACTCGATTGCTTCCCTGAACCGTAATTCCTTAATTAATAACCGACATGATTAATGGCAATGAACGTTGAATGTCTATGCAGTTTATTTTTCTTATTGAAATTTGGACTAAGAACTATTCAACACCAGGTTAATGAGGGTTGCTTTAAGCACTTATAAATAGTTATAGAACTCCAAAGGAAACAATAAAAATTATTAACCCAATTTTTCAATTTCAAATCAACAAAGCATCCGCCCTGCCACCACTACACCATTTCCGCTCCAACCGCCTCTCTGCCATGCCGAAACTCCAGCAGCGCGTAGGGATATGTCCACCCTTCATGTTCAAATCACACTGTCCCGATAATACCACTCATGCAACGCCATGTATATCTATTTTTTTTAAATTTAAAGGCTATCCCATAATTGATTCTAATGTCGCCTTAGGAGAAAACTCTAGGGCACTTTTTCGCCAGTTAAAACTTACTATGACTTTGTTGACTCGCTGCCAAGTGAATAATACTCCCTATACCACCCCACGAACTTCCCCAGCCCCACCCCAATAGGTGTGGACGGCTTGAAGTCGAAGTCGCGCATCAGGTCGTCGACATCGGCGTAGGTCTGGTAGACATCGCCAGGCTGCATGGGAAGGAACTCTTTTTTGGCAACCATGCCCAGGGCCTTCTCCAAAGTTGCGAAGTAGTCCATGATCAGCTCGGGCTTGTTGTTGCCGATGTTGTAGACCTTGTAGCGGTCGCCATGCCCGTTGGGCACGGGTGGGTTGGGCAGGACATTGAGGATGCCCTCCACGATATCGTCGATGTAAGTGAAGTCGCGCCACATGTCGCCGTTGTTGAATATCTTGATGGGCTCACCTCTGACGATCCTGTCGGTGAATGAGAAGTGCGCCATGTCGGGCCGTCCCCAGGGGCCGTAGACGGTGAAGAAGCGCAGCCCGGTGCTGGGGAATCCGTAGAGGTGGGTGTAGCAGTGGGCCATGAGCTCGTTGCTCTTCTTGGTGGCGGCGTAGAGGGACACGGGGGAGCCGTTTGCTTCTCGTTATCGTTATCAATAACGATATGTTAGGGAGGAAAAGATAATCAAATCAAAAGACTTCTTCCAGATAAGGATCCTTTGAAATCATGCTTGATGAAAATCGATGATGGGAGTTTTGAAGGGAAAAGTCTTTCCCTATGCGCCTGTTGGCTGGTCGGCTCTTCCGTTCTTGCTCCCATGCTGTCCGCAAGGCAGAGCCCGTCCCGTTGCATAATTCATCCAATGTGATATCAGGCAGAATCTTAATAGTAACTTACTGCAATGATTTGAGACTTGAAGCACCCGGATGAATTATGCAACACCACGGGGTAATTTTTGCAACACCACGACCAAAATTGGTCGTCAAAAAGATACAAATATTGACAAATAGTTGGT
>JAUYTY010000154.1 GCA_030694905.1 Eubacteriales bacterium
TATTATGAACAAGTTAATTATTACAGTGGCACCAACAGGAAATGTACCGACAAAAAAATTAAATCCCAATTCCCCTCTGACAACTGAAGAAATAGTTGCAGACATTAAAAAATGTGTGGCTTTAGGCGCATCAGTTGCCCATATACATGTCAGGGATGAAAACATGAATCCGACAAGTGACAGGAAATTATTCGAGGAAGTGCTAGACAGATTGGATGAAGACAATGTCAACGTCATCAAACAGGTTTCAACCGGTGCCAGAGGTGGAGAAAACACAATTGAATGGCGAGGGCAGATGCTCGATTTGAACGCACACATGGCAAGCTTGTCAACTGGTTCATCAAACTTTCCAAAAGGCGTTAATGCCAATGCGTTTGATCTGATTGAGGAGTTGGCTAATAAAATGTATGCAAATGGCCTGAAGCCGGAGATAGAGGTTTTTGATACAGCAATGCTGTTCAACGCTATTAAATTATGTGAAAAAGGTATTTTGAAAGCACCAATGCATTTCAATTTTGTTATGGGCGTACCTGGCTCTATACCGGGAACGCCAAAAAACCTCATGTTTCTGGTAGATAACCTGCCTGAAGGTGCGACATGGACAGTGTGTGGCATCGGGAAAGCCCAAGTTCCCATGATCACCATGGCTATAGCAATGGGTGGGCATGTGAGGACCGGATTGGAAGACTTGGTATATTATGATCAGGACACCTTAGCAACCAATGAGATGCTGGTGCAGAGAGTTGTCAATATTGCAAAGGCTGTCGGTAGGGAGATTGCTACAGTAGAAGAAGCCAAACAAATATTATCGCTAGGACGTAGCGGCGGCATACCGGATATGGTTGTGCTTGACTAGAAGGAATAATTGAATTTTTACTCAGAGGTCAAAAAAACAAGTTTTGACCTCTGGTAAATGAAGGAGATGATTGAGGTTTGGGAAAATTTTTGAATGAAATTGAGCAATTCATAGATGGCAATAGAGATAATATGATGCGGATGTGGGAAGAATTTGTAAAAATAGAGACAGGGTCTAATGATAAAGCAGGCATTGACCAACTGGCTGGACGCATTGAAGAAATACTGGATCATGAGGGATTTGAAACGGAAGTCAGACATTTTGACAACGGCGGCAACTCTATTTTCGCGACAAAAAAAGGAACAACCAATAAGAAACCCATATGTTTGATAGGGCATATGGATACCGTTTTTTCAAAAGGCGCTCTTGAGAAGAATCCTTTCAAAATTGAAGACGGAAAGGTTTTTGGTCCTGGTGCATTGGATATGAAGGGCGGCATTGTGGCAGCAATATTTGCATTAAGGGCATTGAACAAAATAGGCTATGACGAGCGTGAAATAAGGGTTGTTTTTTCGGGGGACGAAGAGGTGGGTCACAAGTATTCAGAGACCCATGACGACATCATGGCATATTCCAGAGGATGCGAGGCAGCTTTTAATATGGAAACAGGGGCTATGAATGATGGGTTTTTGACTGGAAGAAAAGGATCTGTTGTCTTTAAAATCGAGTCATATGGCAAAGCGGTGCATTCAGGAATAGACCACAAAAGTGGAATCAGCGCAATTCTTGAAATCGCCCATAAAACGATTGAAATTGAAAAGCTTACCGATTATGAAAAAGGCATAACCTTTAATGTGGGTGTGATTCAGGGGGGAGATAAATCAAACATCAGACCTGATTACGCCACAATTGAAGTTGATTGCCGATTTACCAAGCTTTCCCACTTGGAAGAAATCATAAACGCCGTGAATGCAATAACTGGGACAAGTTATGTAGATGGCGCCAAATCCACTGCCTCTCATCGACTCGGATTCTATCCTATGGAAGTGACTGAAGGAAACATCAGACTGCTTAATACTGTTGGCGAGGTTTGTGAAATGCTTGGATTAAAAAAGCCGCAAGCAAATTATTCTGGCGGATCATCGGATTCATCCAATTCTGTAAGGGCAGGCGTGCCAACATTATGTGGATTTGGTGTTAAGGGTGAGTTTAACCATACATTGCAGGAATATGCCTTGATGGAATCATTGTTTGAGAGATCAAAGCTGTTGGCTGCAACAATCACAATTTTATCCGATATTTAAGTAGAAAAACATAAAAATAAGCTTTACAAAATACCCCCATAGGGTATAAAATGAGTTTTATACAATATGGAGGTAAAAGCTGTAATGAAAGACAACAAAAGTAAAAAACTAAAGAAAGCAGTCATAAATCAAAGCGTCTGTGACAGATCGCCATTCTGTCCGGTCAAAAGAGTGTGCCCGGTAGGTGCTGTGGTGTCCAAAGGATTTTTTGGAGGCGAGATCACTATCAATGCCGAAAAATGCATAGGCTGTGCCAAATGTGTCGCCTACTGTCCACATCAAGCAGTCTCTATGAGATAGCTAAAACTCCTGAAAAGGAGTTTTTTTGAATCAAGGATAATGACATTGATGCTGCAATAGTGTAGAATAAAAAGTGATAACCCGGTTGCGGAGGTCCCATGAAAGAATATAAGAAAGAGATTTTAGGGAAGAAGGTCAATATTGTCGAATACCATGGTGAAAAAGGACCTATTATAGCAATTCATGGATTGACAGGCAACAGCCGCAATATGGAATTATATGCAGATGAATTCCGTGGTGATTATAGGTTCATTTCAGTAGATGTTCCCGGTAGGGGTGACAGCGATGATGCAGATGATGATACGACATTTATAAAACACGCTGAGATTATCAATGCGCTGATAAATGATATCGGAAGCAGTGAGACAATATTGTTGGGACATTCAATGGGTGCCTATATATCGGCGTTGGCGGCATCTCAAAACAGGCTTGTTTCAAAAATGATTTTACTTGACGGTGGAGCAAAAGTCAGGCAGAGACATAATGATATGGTTAAGCCAGCACTGGGAAGAATCAGCAAGACCTATGATAGCAAGAATGCTTATATTGAAAGTGTGAAATCTCTCTATAAAAATCTCGGAATTGAGTGGAATGAAGTGATTGAAAACTCCGCTAATCATGAGGTGGGCCATTATGGAAATTATTGGAAAAACAAGTCCGATGAGAGAAAGATTATATTGGATTGGAATAGTGCCTCACTTTTTGATGAAAAAGAGGTGTATAGCACTATTGATTGCCCAATATTGCTGATATATTCAAAGGGTGCGATTGGGCCTTTGGGTACCCTGTTTCTTTGGGAAGAATACGATGATGTATTTAGATATGCAAAGAATATAACGACAACCGTCACAAACAGTAATCATTACACTATAATTTTCGAAAAGCATCAAGAGATATTTGACTCGATACGTCAATTTTTAACCGAATAGCATAAGAGCAATATATAGAGTAAATCATTTTTTGTCTAAAGGATTTGTTGAATAGTAATGAGGAGTATGAATATGACTGTATCTGTATTGAGATGTGACAATTATGAGTTGAATCAATTGAGAGAGACCATAAAAGAGAGCCTTGACAACTTGGGTGGACTGGAAGCTTTCATAAAAATAGGCGATAGGGTACTACTCAAAACCAATCTCCTCATGAAAAAGGCACCGGATGAGGCGACGACAACCCATCCGATGTTTGTGAGAGCTATCGCTGAACTATTGATAGATTATGGTGCTAAGGTACTGATTGGAGATAGTCCGGGAGGGCCATTCCTGGAAATCAGGATGAAAAACATTTATAAAGCTACCGGCATGCAGGAAGTTGCGAATGCCACAGGGGCTGCTTTAAATTTTAATCTGAAATCATTCACTGTTGAATCAAAGGGTAGCCTTTTACTCAATAAGATTGAGCTGACAGACATGATCAATGATGTTGACAAAATCATCAATCTACCTAAGTTAAAGACGCATGGACTGACAGTCTTTACAGGTGCGGTAAAGAATCTGTTCGGGTTGATACCCGGGACCATAAAAGGTGAATACCATGTGAGGATGCCGGATGTAAATGATTTCTCAAACGCATTGATTGACATCTGTGAGCATGTCAAACCTGTGTTGCATGTAATGGATGGCATCATGTCCATGGAAGGCGCAGGACCCTCATCGGGAGTACCTAAAAAGACAAATGTCATAATTGCTTCGGACAACCCGCATGATCTGGATAAGGTAGCTTGTGAACTGATCGATCTTGGCGTAATGGACGTCCCAACGCTCAGATTGGCTTATGAGAGGGGACTAACATCTGTTGACCTTTCTGACGTTGACATAAAGGGTGATTCATTAGAGAATTTGAGAATTTGGGATTTTGTGAAAGCACCTGCCAACAGCGGCAGAAAAAGAAGGATACCAAAGCCGATAATGGCTCTTCTTGTCAAACAGCTGAAGTCAAAACCAATTTTCAATGACTCAAAATGCGTTGGATGCGGTGACTGTGAATTGAATTGCCCACCCAAAGCTATAGTCATGATAGCCAGAAAACCAGTGGTTGATTACAAGAAATGCATCAGTTGCTTTTGCTGTCAGGAATTATGCCCGGCAAAAGCCATTGACATCAAAAAACCTTTATTATCAAAAATTGTTTTCAGATAAAAATAAAAGGAGTTTTCTAATGGAAGATTTTGTTATCATTGATAGGGGAAAATGTATCGGTTGTGGTTCTTGTGTGTCAGATTGCATCTCCAAGATAATCAGCCTGGAAGAACGTGTTGCTGTGATTAAGGATTTTACAAATTGCATCAAATGTGGTCATTGTGGGGCTGTTTGCCCTGTTAATGCAATCAGCTATCAACACACAGGATATGACGTGGGGGTAGATGAATTTGAAAAAGATATATGGAAAATTGAGTTTAATCAGCTTGATGCATTGATAAAAATGAAAAGAAGCTGCAGACAATTTAAAAAGAAACCCATTGAAAAGTCAAAAATGGATGCCATTATGAGAATCGGTCAGATGTCGCCTACTGGTGGCAACAGGCAGCCGCTGAAGTTTGTGGTGGTTGATTCGCCAGATAAAATGGAGGCATTGAAGCTTATGGCCATGAAAACATTGTATTCTGTCGGTCAAAACACAGAAGGCAGATACGGCATGGTTTTCAGAAGTATCTTGGATAATTATGAATCTACTGGATTCGACAGGTTGTTCTATAATGCACCTTGCGTTATAATCATCTATGGGGATCCCAAATCTTCTCATACAACACATGTTGATGCAGGCATAGCTGGCGGTCAGATGACATTGATTGCTGAAACCCTTGGATTGGGATCATGTTTTGTAGGGTATCTCAAAACAGCAACTCAGAACAACAATGAAATATACAGGTTCTTAGGCATACCTGAAGGGCATGAGATGATTGCGAATATTATCCTTGGCTATCCGGATGTCAGATATTTCCGATCCGTGCCAAGACAAAAACTTGATGTAAAATTTTGTTGATAAATAATATAGGAGGTTGATGAAATGAAAGCTAAAACCATCAGTATCAAGTTGTTTGTATTGATAACTTTTGTCGTCATGGTTGCAATGAACGCACTGGCTAATATTATTCCAATCAACGGTATCACAACAGGTGAAGTTTCAGATTCATATCCAAACCTGTTCGCTCCGACTGGACTGACATTCGCTATCTGGGGCGTTATATATATTTTACTGGCGGTTTATACCGTCTATCAGCTGATAGCGTTCAAACCTACGGGATATAGCGACAAGGCCCATATTTTTAGAAGCGTTGGTATTTTATTTTCGATTTCTTCAATTGCTAACACCATTTGGATTTTAGCATGGCACTATGGCAACATCCCATTTTCTCTGGTGCTGATGCTGGTCATATTGGTTTGCCTTGCTGTCATTAATCTAATTCTGAAAAACAATAGGTTCACATTGGCTGAGAAGCTTCTGATCAAGCTGCCGTTTTCTGTCTATTTTGGCTGGATTACAGTTGCCACGATAGCCAATGTAACTACATTGCTGGTCGATTTGCAATGGGGAAGATTTGGACTGTCTGAGGTTTTATTGACAATTATTGCATTGTTTGTAGGTGTATTGATCAGTTCAGCAACCATTATTCTTAACAAAGACGTTGCTTTTGGATTGGTTATCATCTGGGCTTACGTGGGTATATTGATTAAGCATATTTCAGAAAGTGGATTTAACTGGCGTTATTTCTCTGTCGTTGTAGCTGTGGTTGTCTGCTTGGCGCTATTGATTGTGACAGAGATCTATCTGATTTTCTTCAAAAAAAGCAGAACAATTTATTAAGGCATATGTTTCCGGATTATAAAATATCACAGTAGGCTGATAAGCAGACTGTGTTTTTTATTATTGAATAAAAGGGAAAAAAGATATAAGATAGTACTATATCAAACAATTGTTGAATCTGATGGAGGTGCTGATTATGAAAACTTCATACAAAAAGCTTGTAAGAGATAAGATACCTCAGCTGATAGAGGAAAGCGGCAGAACACAGACATCTCGAATCATGACTGAGAAAGAGTACCATGATGCCCTGATTGATAAAATCGTAGAGGAAATGGAAGAGTTTCGACAAACCGACAATGAAGAGGAGATTGCTGATGTATATGAAGCTCTGGATTGCCTGGTTAGGCTTAAGGATTATGAACCAATGAGAATTGACTACCTGAGGATGAAAAAAAGAGAGAAACAGGGATCCTATAATGATAGAATTTTATTGGATGAGGTAGAAGAATAAAATCAGAAAGAAAAGATTTTTAGGTATGTTAGGAGAGTTGCAGTATGAAAATTAAAGTTTTAGGAACCGGATGCTCCAAGTGCAAAAAAATGGAAAGCAATATTCACCAAGCCGTCAGTGAAATGGGGCTTGATGTTTCAGTCGAAAAGGTTGAGGATGTAATGGAAATCATGAAATATGGTGTTATGGGAACACCGGCTCTTGTCATAGATGAAGAAGTTAAGACCGTAGGCAAGGTTTTGACTGTGGAACAGATCAAGAAATACTTATAAAGAAATATGAAATCATTATGGCTTCGGTAAACAGCTTTAGGATGGTGCCTCCAAGGATACCGATTAGTGAGCCGAAGCCTGATTTTATTGCATGATTCAGATCTTTTCCGCTAATCAGTTCTACCCCCACCGCACCAATGAAAGGTCCGATTGCTATACCTAAAGGGCCAAGAACTATAAGACCAAGAAGAATGCCAAAAGCTCCCCCTACCGCCGCTTGCTTGCTACCGTCGAATTTTCTGACCCCAATTGAGGAGGCAATAAAGTCTATAAAAAAAACAAGTATCACAGCAACGCCTTGCATCAAAAAGAAATACATGCTCAATTCATGAAAACTAGTTAAAATCCCATAGACTACCATCCCTGAAAAGACGAGAATTACGCCTGGAAGAATGGGCAATACAGTGCCTATAAAACCAACAACAAAAAAAACAACCGCTACAATCATTCCAAGTAATTCCATCACAACACCCCTGAAAACTTTTTATCAATTAAGTTATTATAGCATATTTGATCGTTAAAAAAGTGATATCTTTCATTGATTTTTATGTTTGAGAATGGTTTTTTAGGGTATATTTAAGATATAACTAACAATAGCCAAATTAGTTTATTTTTTGTATCATACGGTACAATAAGGCGAATTAAATACGTTTTTGGAGATGATCGTAGTGAAGAGATTTTTAAAAAGGACGATAGGTATAGTACTAATCATTTTCCTTATTGTTAGCGTTGTTCCTTATGCATTGCCGATCAGCAATCCTGCTGAGTACTCTGTAAAAAATCCTTTCAATGAAAGCAATTACGAGATTGTCAATAATACAACCATCCATTACAGACAATGGCTTCCTCAATCTTCAGAATTGAAGGGAAAAATAATGATGATCCATGGCATGGGAGGATCCTCGTATTCTTGGCTGTTGACAGTGCAGCCTTTGCTTGAGCAAGGCTATATGGTTGTGGCGGTTGATTTGCCAGGGTTTGGTTACAGTGACCGACAGCAAGGATTAGACCATAGTCAGAGCAGTAGAAGCAACATGATGTGGCAGGTGATAGACAATATCGATAAAAGGCTGCAAGGTGACTCAAGACTTCTAAAATGGTATTTGATGGGTCATTCAATGGGTGGCGGTACAGTGGCAGCGATGATATCGGATCATCCTGAGAAAATAAAGGCAGCCATATTGGTTGCAGGCGCATTGTCTGAAAACAACCCATCACAATATCAAGCTGTATTGAAATACCCTCCAGTCAGAAGATGGATTGAAGTCGTTTTATATATGGTTGCTTTACAGCCAAAGAGAATAGAGAGTTTTCTGACGTCAGCCTATGGCAGAAGGCCAACTGAGTCTGAAGTGGAAGGGTATCTGATGCCCTTGAAACAACCTGGAACATCATCCATCATGATTGATTTGCTTCTAACATCACGAAATGAACCTTTGGAGAGAATAGTTGGCTCAGATGTTCCTATAACCGGTATATGGGGCAGTGAGGACACATGGGTACCTGTTTCAGAGGCTGAGAACATCCAGAAGTTGATTCCTGATTTTGAGTATAGAGTGATAGAGGGTTCATCACATTGTCCGATGGAAACACATCCGAATGAATTCAACCGCATATTGGCAGGCATTTTAGATGAAAATTGACTTTGAAATCAATTAGTAAGTGGTTATTCAAATACTGGTTTTGACATAACTGACAAGTGAATGTATAATCAGTATGACTCGTTTGTGGGCATCAATTATTCTAAGTAGGCGATTTGATGGATATAAACCAAAAAAATAAAAGAATCAGAGCACATTTGAATTTTGAAGGAATAACCCTAATGATTTTTCTGTCGATCACTCTGATTTATATGGAGACAATTTTGAAATTAAAGACTGAAGTCATGTTTTCAGGTATAGGCATTTTTTACTCGACGACGGCTTCTATCGCAATTTCTCTTGTCTTTTATTTTGTGTGCTCATTCCTAAACGGAATAATCAGAAAGATATTTATCGGATTTTTTCTTTTTTTCATGGCATTCATTTTTGGCAGTCAATTGATCTATCATGATATTTTTAAAACATTTTATACTGTTTATTCTGCAGGGAAAGCTTCTCAAGTTCTTATTTTCATGGAGGATATCCTATATACAATCGGTGTCAATCGTTTATGGGTTCTATCACTTATGATACCATTTGGCATATTCGGGGTTTCTTGCTTCAAAACCAAGGTAATCTACAGATATAATTGGTCACATAGGGTGTTGAGCCTTGTTCTGTTGTTGGTCATATTTGGCATGTTCAGTCTGGGGGTCAGTGTAGAAGGAAAAGAAATGTTATCTCCATACGATATATTCGTCCACAGCAGCCATCCGGTTATTTCTGTCAATAAACTGGGCTTGGTGACCACAATGAGTTTTGATCTGCAAAGAGCATTAATCGGAACAGACGCTTATCCTGAACCGATCCCATTAGAAACAGCGCTTTCGGGTTTAAATAAGAATAGCCAGAAAAAAGCATTTATTTCTCAAAATCCCCGTGAACAGCTTGGCGTGAATAATAATTTGCCTGAATTCAATATTATCCCTATTGATTTCCAATCACTGATCTCGGATACGGCAGATCAATCATTGATTAATATGCATCTATATTTCAGTCAGGTCCAACCGACAGAAAAAAATGATCACACAGGAATATTCGAAGGGTATAACCTGATACTGATAACCGCTGAGGCTTTTTCACATTATGCTATCGATGAAACACTCACCCCAACCCTATATAAAATGGCAAATGAGGGCTTTAACTTCACAAATTTCTACAATCCAATATGGGATGTCAGCACATTGGACGGCGAATATGTGGCTACGACGGGACTTATTCCCAAGTCGGGTATCTGGAGCATGTATTACTCCTCATATAATGAAATGCCATATGCAATGGGCAATATGTTGGGTTCCATAGGCTACAAGACAATGGCATACCATAACCACCACTATACCTATTATGATAGACATGTTTCTCATCCCAACTTGGGGTATACCTACAAGGGTTTAGGAAACGGATTGGAAGTGACGCCCACATGGCCGGCTTCGGATCTGGAAATGATGGAATTGAGCGTGGATGACTATATAGGTGAAGAACCATTCCATGCTTACTACATGACAGTCAGCGGTCATCTGCGTTATACTTTTGCCGGCAACTATATAGCATTGAAAAATAGAGAAGAGGTTGAACATTTGACATACTCAGAAGGAGGTCGGGCTTATCTGGCAACTCAGATTGAATTGGATCGAGCTTTGGGATATCTGCTTGAAAAGCTTGACGAGAAGGGATTGGCGGATAAGACCTTGATTGTTGTCAGTGCAGACCATTATCCATATGGATTGGACAAGAAAGATTTGGACGAGTTGGCTGGACATGAGGTGGAAAAAAACTTTGAACTGTACAAATCGGGCCTTATTATCTATACCAAGGGTATGAAACCGGAAATGGTTGAAAGACCAGTATCAAGCCTGGACATCATACCGACTGTCATGAATCTGATGGGACTGGAATATGACTCCAGACTTTTAATTGGAGTGGATGCCTTTTCTGAAAAAGAACCGCTTGTCATTTTCCTGAATAAAAGCTTTATAACCGATAAAGGGAGATACAATTCAATTTCAGATCAATTTTCACCGGAAACCAATATGGAAAATGTTGAGAAATATGTCGAAAAAATCAAGCAGGAAATTGACAGAAAGTTTTATTATTCAGCAAGGATTCTCGATATGGATTATTACTCAATCGCATTGAAAGGCCTGAAAGACAATAAATAATCTAAAAATGCAAGTACGCCTTAATAATGTTGGACATAACCACAAAAATATCACATAATGAATGGAAAGCATAGACAAATTTTGAATTCGGAAGGAAAGTGGATAGCATTTGAAAAACTATAAATTGACGATACAATATGATGGTGGTCGCTATAAGGGTTGGCAGCGACTGGGTGGTGATGAGAATACAATACAGAGCAAGATAGAAACCGTTCTCTCAAAACTCTTAGATCAAAGAATCGAAATAATCGGATGCAGCAGGACTGATGCAGGTGTTCATGCTAACGACCAAGTGGCAAATTTTAAGGCAGACACTAAAATGACGGCCATTGAGTTGAAAGACGCGATGAACAAATACTTACCCTCAGATATAAGC
>JAUYTY010000156.1 GCA_030694905.1 Eubacteriales bacterium
CGACTCCCGACTTGTTGGTCCCAGTCCAGAACTCATTGCAGTGGGCTGTCACTATCTTATCGATTTCAGCTTTGAGGCTAACCTCTGTCATGGTGGGGTCGCTGAACATGGGATAGAAGGTCTTGTACCAGTAATTTGATCCCTTGAATCCGTCTTCTCCCTTGGAATAATAGATAGCATAGGCGTCTCGGTATATGTCGGCCCGTCCCTGAATGGCCGTGGTTCCGAATTTGTTGATGGCATAGTCCACGATGGCCACGGAGGCCATGCTGGCGGACATGACCGAGCTGCTCAGCTTGGATGCCACTTTACCCAATACGTAGGTGAGGGAGGTCTTGAGACTGCCTACAACAGCATCGTTTATGTTCCCCCGATAGATGTTGGTGCCAATCTGCACCACAGACAGCAACAACCCGATGCTCCCAATATGATCTCCCAAGGTAGATAGAACATCATCGCCATAGGCCAGATAGCCTGCGCTCTGTACGATGTTGCCAAGAAAATCCCCGCCAAGCTGCATGGCATCCCCAGCCGCTCCCACGCCGATATCAAAGCACTGGGTAGCCGGTACGCCACCGATGGCATACTCCTCTACAGCGGCTTGAAAGTCCTCGTCTGTGCCTTCTCCGTACAGATCCAAAAACTCGACCCTGGCATGTCTTTTACCTGTGCTGGTAACTGAAAACACACCATACTTCGAAAGATGGTCCGTGAATATGATGACAGAGGAAGACTCCTTGTCATACATAAAGGCAACCGGCTCCCACTTCCCAGTGGACTCATTCAGATAAGCCGCTCCGGGAATTTCTCCCTCAACCAGGTTAAGGGGTATTGCCAGCTGGATAACCCCATCAACCTGTGATACGTCCTCAAGCTTGAAGTCATAGACCTTAAGGGAGATGATCCCCTCATCGTCTAGCGCTGGCGCATTGCTAACCTCTAAGATGATGGCTTTGACATCCGATGCGACAATCACCGGGTCCAGTCTGAGCTCCACTCCCTCTGACCCCAAAACGAGATTCTCCTCATTCAGCACAGCCTCGACCAACATTTTTTCGCTGACAACAGGTGCTGCCGGTGCTTTGGTGCCGCATGCCACAAGAGGCACGATCAAGGATACAATCAGTATCATTGCAATTATTCTATTTTTCATTCCCACCCTCCATATTTTAAGAAAAATTGATTTGGTTTTATTATACCCAAATTTTGTCAGAATAAGCATGGGCATATAGAATAAAAATAAACCCTGAAACCTTTTAAATATATGGCTTCAGGATTCTTATCACTTACTCACAATTGGTAGGGTCCAATATTATTTCTTCTTCTCAAATGTACCATAAACAACCGGCTCTTTATTCTGAACCATAATCACACCCTTGGCGATGACAGTATCTATATCAAGTGTTTTCTCATCTAAAAGATTCAGATCAGCGTCAAAGCCCTCTGAAATCCTGCCCTTATTCTTGAATTTCAGGATTTTAGCGGGATTGGATGTCAAAGCCCTTAAAGCTATCTCCAACGGAATATCCTCTCTGAAAACGCACTCCTTAATGGCGATAATCAGACAGATTGGCTTTCCAACATCAAGACCTACAAATTCTTTTTTCTCATTGAACATTGGAAGACTGCCCTGCCCGTCCGAAGACAATGTAAAGTTGTCTATATTGACGCCTTCTGCGAGGAGTCTCTTCAGACCTTTGCTGAACCTGACCTCGTTGTCCAGTTTCTCCCAGAAATCAGGGTCTTCACTCCCTGTAAAGTCCACATACCCGCCCTCTTTCGCATAGGTGACGCATTCTTCAAACAATGCTTCATTCCTATTGACATGGGTTGGCAGAAATTGGGTTATCGGTATTTCGGTTTCCTTCAATACTTCCTTTATCAAATCAATTTTTCTTTTGCCATCACCCAAATGAATATTGATGATCCCTGCCTTGCCCGACAGCATGCCTCCAACACGGGCATCAGATACATCCCTGCAGAATTCGTCAAATGACGGTTGTGATGAGCGGTGGTCAGAGATGGCAACCTCACCTATTCCTATTACTTTATCAACTACCATGATGTCCTTCAAAACGCTACCTGTAATGGTTTTAATCGGTATCCTATACGAGCCCGCATAGATGAAGGTTGTGATTCCTTCCTCCTCCAATCCTCTTGCCTTAGCTAGAAGTGCGACCATATCCCTTGATATCCCGTCTGTTCCCAGACATCCCACAACTGTAGTGACACCTGCGGTAGTCAGATCAGTCAACTTGATTTCAGGCGTTCTTGTCGCGTAACCGCCTTCACCCCCACCACCCAAGATATGAACATGGGAGTCAATGAATCCCGGAACCAATACCTTGCCAGTCCCATCTATTTCCACAATATCAATTGTTCCGTTCAGATCTATGGTTATGTTATCCTCTATAGCGGCAATCTTATTGCCTAAAATCAAAACATCCTTTTTGCCTAAAAACTCTGGTGCGTAAACATTGGCATTACGAATAATCTTTATCATTTCATTCCTCCTGTGTTTTTATTATCTTGCTTCACCTGTATAAAAACCTTATTTACCATTATTCTCAGTCAACTCTTGATTGATTCCCTTACAGCCCTTAAGACTGGTTATAGACTTCCTTAGTCGTGCTTTATTTGATTCACTATAAAAGTAATCATCATTTAATGCAACTTCAAAAGGTATCCCATGCTTGCGTACAACTGCTCTTGCAAAGACATTAAATGCAGTTGTCATGTTTAAACCCAGTTCTGTGCATATCTCGTCGAAGTTTTTTTTCAGTTCTTCATCCATAAGTATGTTTATATTAGTTTGTGCCATTGGGCATCACTCCTCTATATTTAAACAGTAACAATAATCATTTACAATGTCAATCAACAGGGTTCTTGGGTTCAGATGGTGTTTGAAACGCCATCTGAACTTTAGAAACCGTTATCCAGGGACTCTACAGTTCTTATCTCCCACTTATAGAAGTGGGAGTCTTAGCACTGTTAGTCATCGGATAAATTTACGCACATTGTGTCGACTGACTACCTTACCTTTTTATACTTCTGTTTACTGCTATTGGGCTTATCAGGTATTGTCATTTCTATAAGCCCTAGCTTTAGCGCTGGCAGCAAATAATTATCCCTAAAAGTTGGTCTATGCTTAAGTCCTAGCAATTCCATAAGCTCTTTGGTCGAATATTCTTTATCACCAATAACCGCTAACAACTTTTTAACTTGTTCGGTGACTTGTTCTATGACTTGTTCGGTGTCTGTGATTTCGCATAACGCATCGTAAATAGCTTCTAACAGAAACCCAACAAATTTTCCTCTTAGCGCATATCATATTTTACTCTTAAACCATTATGTTGATTGTACCCAATTGCTCCATCTCTTTGCAGTCTTCCCACCACTATTCCAGGATGTATATCATAACGTTTTGAAAATTCTAAAATCTGGGTAGCATTTTTAGGCTCTTCTTTCACAAACTTTTCATAAGCTGATTCATCAATTAATGCGCTTTGTGCATAAAGATTTGCTTCATGCTCAAGTTGATCCATCAAGTCGTTTTTATAATGCGTTTGGTCTGAACTTTCACTTACAAACAGTAGTTTTTTTCTCTTCTGCAATACATGTCCCAGTTCATGGAATAATGCAAACCAAAAATAATCCGCGTATTTGCTTCTATTATTAATTGCCAACAACACTTTGTCATTGTTCAACCACTTAACAGCGCCATTAATGCCACAGTTTTTTAGATGTGGCAAATAAACTAATGCGACACCACACTCTCCCAGCATGTCCTTTAGTCTCGTTAAAAATTCATCTGACTCTTGTGTGGTCATGTTGCAAATCTCCTTAGTGCACATCTTCAGTTTAGCTTCATTGAATGGTTTTGTGTCAATTTTTCCACCGATATTTATCGCAGTTTGCACCCATGCATTAGCATTTATAACATTCACATCATTCACAGTGGCAACTGCTGTCTTATATTGCACCAAAAAATCTTTTCTGCATAGTACTTTTAATGAAGCAACTTTGAAAAATTTGTGAAGTTCATCAACTTTATCGCATATATTTCTTTTTGCTGGGAGAATACCTAGATTCACAAAAAATGAATAATCTATCTTCCTAGCAATTTCACATTCTTCATCGCTCGTTCTCTGTTTTTCTATCTCGATTATTTTTTCAATAAACCTGCTATTTAGGTTCAACCAAAGCTCAATACTTGTTCCAAAAACCCTTGATAGTTTTAAGGCGAGGTCTTCTGTTAGTTTAGCCTTTCCATTAACAAAATCGCTCAAATGCTTTGAAGTCGTATCTAATCTCTTTGATAATTCATCTTGAGTAATATTTAGTTCTTCAGTCATCTCTTTGACATAGTATCCAGGATGATATGCAACGATATCATTGTATTCAATTCTACTCATAGTGTTTTGACACCTCCCATACCAATATAATACTGGTCAATTCATAGACCCTATTTATATCGGTAATATTCCATTCATTTCCTTCATTATCTTCAGGAATTATAATCAAACGCAAGCCAAGTTTCCTACCTATATCAATTGCAAACTACCCTTTTCTATCTCCTTTTAAAGGATGGAGATGATAAATAGCTACATATTTTTTTGTCCTTGCTGTTTCTGTATTTTATATTAATGCCGATACCTCTAAAATTTATTACTATTTTGGTAATTTTATTTTATATCATACTAGCATGTATTGCAAGGAAAGAATATCACTTACGATAAGGATCATCATCCTTGTGAAATTCTTCTTGCATTATAACTTTTAGCGTTTATGCTTCCATAAAAAAACAACCCTGTACTACTCATTCGTATTCATGGTTGTTTTTCAGCATTTCTTATTCAATTCGGGTCTCATATGCAGCAATATATAAATTACTAGGGCCAAAGTAGAGCTAAAAAGCTATCTCAAATCGCTAAAACCGTTCCAATCACTTCATCCTATATTTTATTTTATCATTCCCACTCAATTGTGGACGGTGGTTTTGAAGTGATGTCATATACAATCCGATTCACATTATCCACTTCGTTGACGATTCTGTTGGACACTTTTTCCAGAACTTCATAGGGAATTCTTGCCCAATCCGAGGTCATGCCGTCGGTACTGGTGACAGCTCTCAGAGCGACCGTATGAGAATAGGTTCTCTCGTCTCCCATGACACCGACACTTCTAATATTTGGCAGACAGGCGAAGTATTGCCAGATTTGGTTCTGAAGGCCAGCCTTCTTCACTTCATCTCTGAAGATAAAATCCGCTTCCCGGACAAGATGAAGCTTGTCCTCTGTGATTTCTCCCAAAACCCTAATCGCCAATCCTGGACCTGGGAAAGGCTGTCTTTCAACAAGCTCGTTGGAAATGCCAAGCTCTCTGCCAACCTGTCTCACCTCATCCTTGAAAAGCTGTCTCAATGGCTCCAAGAGTTCAAAGTCAACGTCCTCGGGGAGGCCGCCAACATTATGATGGCTCTTGATCACTGCTGCTGTACTGGTGCCGCTTTCAATCACGTCCGGGTAAATGGTTCCCTGAACCAAATAATCAATGTGTCCGAAAACATCTTTCAATTTGTTTTTTTCTTCCTCGAAAACCCGTATAAATTCCTCGCCGATTATCTTTCTCTTTTGCTCAGGATCGGAAATCCCTTTAAGCTTTCCAAGAAATCTTTCCTGTGCATTGACACGAATCAGGTTCATGTTGAACTCTTCCTTGAAAACACGCTCAACCTGATCTCCCTCATCCTTTCTCAACAAACCATGGTCGACAAAAACACAAATCAAATTTTTCCCGATTGCTCGATGGACCAAAACAGCCGCAACGGATGAATCCACCCCACCGGATAAAGCGCATAAGGCTTTTCTATCACCGACAGTATCTTTAATTTTTAGAATTGTTTCTTCTGCATAGTTTCCCATATCCCAGGCTGGTTCTTCTTCGCATATATTGAAAACAAAATTATTGAACACTTCCCTGCCATTGTCTGTATGCTCCACTTCAGGATGAAATTGAACGGCATAAATCTGCTTTTGTTCATTCTCAAATGCCGCTACAGGACAAGCGTCTGAGCTGGCAGTCACTTGGAATTCTTTAGGTAGTCTCTCAATGTAATCCGTATGGCTCATCCAGCATTTGTTGCTTTTTTCAAACCCTTTAAAAAGTATGCTATTCTGATCGATATCCAGCAGTATCCGGCCAAATTCTCTCGATGACGCTCTGGCCACTTTACCGCCATAAGTCTGAGCTATTAACTGTCCACCATAGCAAATCCCAAGAACAGGTATTCCCAAATCAAATATTCCCTTATCTGTATTCGGCGCAAAATCTTCATACACGCTTGCAGGACCACCTGACAATATTATGCCACTTGGTTTTTTTTCTTTAATCCGATCCAATGAGACATCATAAGGCACAATCTCGCAGTACACCTTTGCCTCTCTGACACGCCTCGCTATTAGCTGGCTGTATTGTGCTCCAAAATCCACTATTAGTATCATATCAATCTCCTGCCCTTAAGCTCTGATGCTGTAGTTTGATGACTCTTTTGTAATCTGAATGTCATGTGGATGGCTCTCCTTCAGTCCCGAGCCGGTAATGATGACAAACTGGGCGTTATTTTTAAGCTCATCTATATTTTTAGTGCCGCAATAACCCATACCAGCTTTCAGACCACCTACCATCTGATAAACCACCTCGCTGATAGGTCCTTTGAAAGGAACCTGACCTTCAACACCCTCAGGGACAAATTTCTTGTTGTCCTCCTGGAAATATCTGTCCTTGCTGCCCTGGTTCATGGCACCTTCAGACCCCATTCCCCTGTATACCTTGAATCTTCTTCCCTGGTAAAGGACTGTCTCGCCCGGGCTTTCCTCTGTGCCGGCAAACAGTGATCCGATCATCACCACATCTGCTCCAGCCGCTATTGCCTTGGGAATATCCCCTGTATATTTGATGCCCCCGTCCGCTATTATCTGAACACCATATTCTTTAGCTGCCCTGGCACAATTCTGAACCGCTGTCAATTGCGGTACGCCGACTCCGGCAACAACCCTAGTCGTACAAATGGAACCAGGCCCTATGCCAACCTTTACACAGTCCGCACCTGCCTCAGCCAATTCCCTGACTGCATCAGCTGTTGCAACGTTCCCAGCAACCAGCTGCAACTCAGGATATCTGGCTTTAATGCTCTTTACCGCATCTATTACACCTGTGGAATGTCCATGGGCTGTATCAACTACAATTACATCGACCTTGACCTTGACCAATGCGTCTACCCTGTCCATCATATCTTTGGTAACCCCTACGCCTGCGCCGACCAGAAGTCTTCCGTTAGAATCTTTTGCAGAATCCGGGTATTTGATGGTTTTCTCAATATCCTTAATCGTAATCAATCCTGCAAGAACACCGTCATCCTTGACCAAAGGCAGTTTTTCTATTCTATGCTCCGATAAAATCTTAAGCGCATCGTCCATTGAGATGCCTTCAGGAGCTGTTATCAGTCTATCTTTAGTCATAGCGTATTTTATCTTTTTTGTCAGGTCTTTCTCAAATCTAACGTCTCTGTTGGTTATGATCCCTATGAGCTTGTTTTCATCGTCCACTATGGGAACCCCTGAAATTCTATACCTGCTCATGAGTTCAAGAGCCTCCTCAACCAGATGTTCTTGTGATAAATAAAAAGGGTCTGTGATTACACCATGCTCTGACCTCTTTACCTTGTCAACTTCAATCGCTTGGGCTTCAACAGACATATTCTTGTGTATAATGCCAATACCGCCCTCTCTGGCCATTGCGATGGCCATCTTGGATTCTGTCACGGTATCCATGCTGGCAGACATCAGCGGTATATTTAGTTTAACTTTTTTAGTCAGATATGTAGAAACGTCTACATCTCTGGGCAACACCTCAGATCTTGCCGGTAAAAGCAGTACATCATCGAAGGTATAGGCTGTGGTTAGAAATTTTTCCATAGTAAGCTCCTTTCTATCTTAAAATTATTATCATTATAAATTTAATGAATATAAGTTATCAAAAATATAAAGTCATGTCAATATGCTGCTTTATTATGTTTGGTCACAATCTCAATAAAATATTTCAATAATTATAACACTATTGCCTAATCTTTAAAAGTTATTTCAATCCCATGCGCTAATATAAGTTGGTATAAATCATAATTTAAGTCAAATAATTTGAAAATATTTATTACTTTTCCAATAATAACTGTTATAATTAATTAACAAATCAAGAAAGGAACAAAAAAATGGAGAATATTTCAGGTTTTGAAAACGGGATAATCGTTGACAGTTGCACAGATATCAATGAACAAATCAAAGACAATTTTGAAACAATTCCCTTAAGAATTCTCATTGATGACGACGAAATCATAGATGAGAATCTAGATACCCAATTTTTATTGGATATGATCAAAAAAAGCAAGCATTCATTGAAAACCGCATGCCCGTCTCCTGGTGAATACTACGAAGCATTCAAAAAGTATAAGAATAGCTTTGTTGTAACATTGTCCGACAAGCTCAGTGGATCGTATGGCAGCGCAATGACAGCCTGTGCGATGATGAAGGAAAACTTTCCAGATTCATTTGTTCATATTTTCAATTCCAAATCCGCTTCAGCAGCCCAATCAATGATCAGCATAAAGATTAAGGAATTATTGGATGCCAGCTATACGAAGGAAGAGATCGTCGAACAAACCACCGCTTACATAGAAAAGCTAAAAACCATGTTTATTTTGGATTCTTACGAGCATTTGGCCAAAGCCGGAAGACTTAGCCGTGTCAAAGCATCTTTTGCAACTTTTATGCACATATCACCAATCATGGGTGCAACTGACGAAGGTGAGATTGATGTTCTGGATAAGGTCCGGGGCAAGAAAAAAGCATTCAATAGACTGGTTCAACTAATCGGTGAGCATGCTGTCGATTACGAGAACACAGTCTTGGGCATATCACATGTCAATGCCCTTGAAAAGGCTCAGGCGTTGAAAAATGACATCCTTGAAAAATATCCCTTTAAAGACATTATGATATTTGAAGCCAGAGGCATCAGCACCGTATACGCTGATGACGGCGGGATTGTTATCGCATTCTAATCAAATCATTAAAAAAGTTCTCAATGAGAACTTTTTTTATTTAAACTAATCTAAAATTTAGAATGGACGTTAATCAAAACGATAAATCCAATCCTTAGGAGCTTCCAAATCTCCGAATTGAATATTTGTTAAAGTATTAAAAAGCGTCATCGTCATTGGACCAACTTTGTCTTCAGAGTAAAAAACATGTTTTTTACCTTTGTGTGTAATAGAGCCAATGGGGGTGATTACCGCTGCTGTTCCACAAGCCCCCGCTTCCTTGAATTCGTTTAGTTTGTCAACACAAACATCTCTTTGTTGCGTTTTTAGGTGCATATAATGTTCTGCCAGATACAACAATGACTGTTTTGTTATGCTTGGCAATATTGAATATGATTCAGGGGTTACAAATGTTTCATCATGGGTGATACCAAAAAAGTTTGCTGCTCCCACTTCTTCTATCTTGGTATGGGTTTTAGGATCCAGATAGATGCAGTCTGCATAACCTTGTTTTTTGGCCAAATGATTTGGGTATAAGCTTGAAGCATAATTGCCGCCAACCTTTACACCACCTGTTCCCATGGGAGCCGCACGGTCAAAGTCGCTTGTAACAAATTCCACCGGTTTGAGACCTCCTTTAAAATATGGACCGACAGGTGAGCAATAGACACAAAACAGGTATTCGTCTGCAGGTTTAACACCCATGATGTTTCCAACACCTATCATAAATGGGCGTAAATACAAGGCCGAATTTGTCCCATACGGAGGTACATAATATTCATTTGCACGAACCACCAGTTCGCAGGCTCTAATGAATTTTTCAACTGATAATTCCGGCATCAATAACCGCCTACAGCTTTCCTGCATTCTTTTTGCGTTTTCTTCAGGTCGAAATAACTGAATCCTATTGTGTCTTGTACGATAGGCTTTTAAACCTTCAAAGCACTGTTGTCCATAATGCAATGCTGTCGATGCTTCGCTCAGGGTAATGTGGTTGTCGGATTTTAATCTACCTTGATCCCATTGTCCATTCTTCCATCTTGAAACAAATCGTTTATCTGTTTTCATATATTTGAATTCCAGTTCGTTCCAGCTTATTTTTTTCATTTCTTTGTGCCTTCCTTTATTTAATATAATTATGTTCTGCAAAACTCCGGGAGAACAAAGCCTGTAATGCATGCAATCATGACAGAAGTATTCAGTCTTACTAGAGAACTTGAAGTTTTTTGGAGGATATTTTACATGATATTTGATTTACAAGGATAAAATCGTACCCATGTTGTTCTTTAAAGCTATATCAAAAATCTCTCTTCCCACCACTACATCGCATACCGCCATCCCGATATTGCTACAAACAATCAATTCATCTTTTGATGTTCTTCCTTCTTTTATTCCTGCTAAAATCTCTCCAGTTTCACATGCAATTGTGGGTAATCCGTCTGGAAAGTATCCCATTTTGCTAAACAACTCATGTTCTTCTATACTATCAACAATATATTTATCTGCTCTTCGGGAAATTTTAGGATCCCAGAAGGTATTTAGGTCGCAGGGCAAAACAGTTTGTCCTTTGGATATCCATTCATCCTTAACAACGGATAATGTGTTTTTCACAATTATTGTTGCTGAGCTTAGCACTTCGCATTTTTCTGCCAACTGCTGTGGGTTTTGTCCTTTAATAATTTCTATCTCGATATTTGGCTGAACTGTTTTAATCAGATAGTCCATGGCTGATTCTTTAACATCATAAATATAAATTTTCTTTAGCTTCTTTAAAGTTTTGACAATAAATCTTATATGCTCTATCCCCTGAACGCCACATCCAAACATACCAAAGCTTTCTGCTTCTGGATGCAGTGCAGCTGCTGCAAGCACAGTCACTGCCGGCGTTCTCATAGCAGTCAACCATGTGGAATCCATAATTGCTATTGGACATCCAGAAAGAATGTCATTGAGAATTAGTAGACCGGTTGTCTGTGGCAGATTAAACAGATTCGGGTTGTTAGGATAGCATTCAATCCATTTCATGCCTACAGCTTTTTTGGATGGAACATAAGCTGGCATTGCATGATAAAAAACTTCCTCTGACGGATGTACACCAATTTTTGCAGGCATTTCATATTCTTTTTTACCATGAGCTATAAGTGCTTCTCTTGTTAGTTGTAAGATTCTATCTAATGTAATACCAATGTTCATGCACTCTGGTTTCGTTAAGTATAGCAATTCTTTGCCAATATTTAACTTTTTTGATATTTCCTCTCTGTCTCTCATTAAATTCATAACAAACCTCCTTAAAATAATAGTTTTAGCAATTAAATTATATAGATCAATTTATCATAATAGCCATGCAATCTGTTATCACTTTTTATTAATTCTTTTTTCCTATAGTTATAATAATCGTCTTAACGATTTTTCTGTACAAACATTCCGTTGATCTGTCTGCAAATATCTGAACTCATTTTGGTATAATTTATATTTTCATTCTCATATACACGCCTTGTCATACTAATTGTGTTCTTCAAAATGCTGAGAGAATGATGGTTTTCTCTGAAGATAGGAAAAAAACGAATTTAACTCGTTCATAAATATTTTATTCTCAGTTAGATTAAATTGTTGATTGCTGGAGAGAAGAGAGCTTAAAATGGATGAAATCATGACAGACAGCATTTTTTGAATTTTTTCTTCTTCTATCCAAGTATTTCCATCTTTTTTATAGAAATCAATGCATCGTAAAAGGGCATTTCTAATCATTTGATGGAGCAAATACCCATCATTGTATAATCTTGTTATATCAGGCAGTATGGGTTCCATATCTTTAATCAATGTGTTTAGATTTGCAATAGATTCCAACACAGGATTAAGAAGCGGATTTTCAATATCTATACAAAATACGGAAACTATTTTTTCTTCAAATTCGAATTTCATGATAACACCTCTTTACAAAATAGATTTGTATTGCTTGAATAAATGATTATGCTTTAAAGTTTGAACGCTTCTTTGTTCAAAGGTAATAACTCCTCAAGAACAAAACAGCCATTTTTTTGAATCAGAACATTATCGAAATAGATTTCTCCCCCGCCATATTTTGGATCCATCATCAAAACCATATCCCAGTGTATTTTTGACAGATTTCCATTGTTTGCAATAGCGTAGGCAGATCCAGGTGTCAAATGGATGCTACCTGAGATTTTCTCATCAAAGAGAATATCATCACATATTCTTTCGATAAATGGATTGGTTCCAATAGCAAACTCACCTAGATAACGAGCGCCATCATCGATGTCTAGAATCCTATTGAGTGCTTCAGTGTTATTGGCACTGGCATCGACAATCCTTCCATTTTCAAATTTCAGCACAATGTTGGTAAATGAATGGCCTTGGTAGCTCGTTGGACCAGAGAATGAAACAATACCATTGACAGAGTCCTTCAAAGGAGCAGTAAAGACTTCTCCATCAGGTAAATTTACCTTCCCATCGCATTTTATGACATTCATATCTTTAATGGAAAATTCAATGTTAGTGTTTTTTGCGATAATTTTAACTTTGTCGGTTTTTTTCATTAAATGCACAAGAGGATCCATTGCGTCGCTAAGTTGCTTATAATCAAGTGTGCAAACATCAAAAAAGAAATCTTCAAAATCTACTGTGTTCATTTGCATTTTTTGTGCAAGAGACAAGTTTGGATATCTTGTGACGACATATTTTTTTAATTGTCTTTCATTGACAACCAAGCGCTGAGCATTAAAAAAGACTTCCATCTTTACTTGAGGAATGTCTCTCAAGTCATAAGGGTTGTTAAGTGCCCCAATTGCGATGTAGGCATCCATTTTTTTTATTTTATCTGCCATGTGGCTGAAGTGATAGTGAACTTGATTTTCATCGCAACCTAGTATCATTTCTCTAATAATAGAGCTTTCATTAATCTCATAATAAGGGTTGGCACCGACTGCATAGATTTCTTTTATGAGGGCTTGCACAAGTGGACTTGCACTGAATCCCAAAGCGTCAATAAAAACATTTTCTCCTGGCTGTATATCACAAGAATGACGTATTATGTTATTGGCAAATTGTCGTATTCTATTGTCCATAGTTTTACTTCCTTTCCATATATTATCCAAAATCAAATTTTAATTCTTTTGAGAACTTCCTGTACTTGATATTTGTCAGGCAATGCAATTTCTCTCAAAGAATTACACCTTAATGATTGTAACGATCTAATAGGTAAAAGCTAGATACCATGCTGAATATAGCCAAGCAATATTTCCTGCTGAGTTTTTGAATCATAGTATTTTAAGATGACAACATCACCCGACTTCAAATCATTATTGAGAACTATATCAGCTTTATCTGAAGTGGGGCCTATCACACAGTTCCCAACTTTTTCACCATTTATATATGCATAGAGTATAGAACTTTCAGATTTTGGCAGAATAATTGCCTCTTCACCATGTATCCTAATAATATTAGGTTTTATTACTTCAGCTCCTACCATATCAGGAAAAATCGAAGGGTCAGGATTAGTGTTCTTGCTTCTGTCATATAGCCTGTCTTGCATATTTTCTCGATACGCTATTTTAGTTTTTTCTATAGCAGATGGATTTGTCAAAAGATCCACTATTGTGGCCACGCAAACTTTGACGGTTTGTAGCATTCCCCTGTACGCCGAAGCCATATTGGCTTGTTTGGTAACATAGAAACTATGACCCGGTGTGTTTTTAGCTAGACAAGACATACATATTCTGATCCATGGTCCTTGCCAGGAAACATCGCCTTCGTCTGTGGAAGCGGCGTAAACTCCTGGATGCTCCCTGAGAGGTTCTAAATCTTCTGATAGTCCACACTCCAAACCTAGAGCCTTCACTTCATATTGTTCTTCAGCTGTAAAACGTGGTGGTCCAATATACTGCATATTCGCATATGCTAATTCCGCTAGTGGTCTATTGAGTATTGTGTTTGCGTAAGTCTCAATTTCATCGATTTCAACGCTACAGCCAAAAGCCATTGCTATACCTCTTGCGATAGTATCGATCTGATTGGTAACCTTCTTTAAATTATCCAGTTCTTGAGCACGTATCCCATAACGACTTGACGCAAATGCGGGAACTATATTTGCGCGACTGCCTCCATTCGTTATAATATAATGAATGCGAACATCAGAAGTTACATGTTCTCTCAGGTAATTGGCTGACACATTCATTACTTCAACGGCATCCAATGCACTGACTCCAAGCTCTGGTTCTGCTGCGGCGTGAGCGGATTTCCCGTAGAATTTATAGTCTCTCATAGTACAGGCATTATGCTGAGAATATAATATGCCATTGAACTCCAAAGGATGAAATCCCATGAAGAAGTCTACGCCGTCAAAGAAACCTTGTTTGGCAAAATATGGCTTTGAACCATACTCTTCCTCAGAAGGTGTACCAAAGATTTTAATGGTCGCAGGTATGTTTTCAGCGTCTATAAATTCTCTGAGAATTGCAGCTGTCCCGATAGCGCCTGCGGCAAAAAGATTGTGTCCGCAACCATGCCCATTTTGAATGTTAGTTTCATCCCATAATCCCGGTAAAGCATCATATTCGCATAATAATCCAATGGTAGGTCCAGTGGAAGAT
>JAUYTY010000166.1 GCA_030694905.1 Eubacteriales bacterium
TCAGATTTTTTGCATCGTAACCGTATCCCTGTTGTCCAAATCCGCCAAAATTATTCAAGTCCTGTCTGATTTGCGACGCTGTAAAGCCAGTCAGTTTACTCAGCTCATTTGAAGATACCCTATTAATGCCATTTTTCAACAAATCACCTAGATATCGATAATATTTTGGTAATCTTCTTATTACAGCATCCGATATTTTTCCATTTTTTGTCATGTTGTACACCTCCATCCTAAGTAATATTTTAACAACTGTAAGAGATTTATTCAATACAATTGTTTATTATAACACATTTTTTATTTGTTTTCAGAGATTATTTCATGTTAATATCGCTTTACAACAAGCTCTACAGTTAATATACTGTACTAAGGTGATTGAAATGATAGATATATCTTGCAGCATGCTCAATAAATCTTTTGGCGCGGATAAAATATTAGATGAAATTAGTTTTACCATAAATGAATACGAGAAGGTAGCTTTAATTGGTTTGAACGGTTCAGGGAAAACGACGCTGCTGAATATTCTGACATCAGAGTTGGAATATGACAGTGGCACCTTTTATTTAAACAATAATAAGAGAATCGGATATTTAAAGCAATCTGACAGCATTAAAAGCGCCAAGACCATTTATGAAACCGTTCAAGATGTTTTTTCATACGTTATTTCTCTTGAACACGAAATGAGAGCTCTGGAGTCAAACATGACCTTGCATGCAACACATCCTGATAAGCTTGATGCCCTGTTGGAAGAGTATTCGATTAAAAATGAACTTTATGAAAAACTGGAAGGTTACGGATTCAAAAGCAAAATAAAAGGCGTTTTATTTGGATTGGGTTTCAATGAGGATGAGTTTGCTTTAGAAATGAGCCAACTCAGTGGCGGTCAAAAAAGCAGGGTTATGCTGGCGAGGCTTCTTTTATCATCTCCTGATATTCTCATGCTGGATGAGCCGACCAACCATTTGGACATCAGTTCAATTGAGTGGATAGAAAAATATATCCGGGATTTTAAGGGAATGGTTTTATTGATCTCCCATGACAGATATTTCTTAGATAAGGTAATCAATAAAACGCTTTTTTTGAGTGATAAAAAAATCAAAGTGTATGATGGCAATTACTCTAACTTCATACGTAGATGGACAGAGGAAGTCGAGCTCAACAAGAAAAAATTCATATTGCAGGAAAAAGAAATCCAGAGGCAAAAAGAAATCATCGCAAAATTTTTGGCAAATGGCCGGGATAAAAAGGTTCGACAAGCAAAAAGTAGGGAGAAAATGCTCCAGAACATAACGTTGCTAAATAATCCCGATGCAGATGCCATAAAAATATCACTGAAATTCAATCCCGCTATTCAAAGCGGGAATGATGTTTTAAGAATCACCGGTTTATCCAAATCATATGAGAACAAAGAAGTATTCAACAACGTAAGCCTGAGCATGTTCAAAAATGATAAAGTCGGTCTGGTAGGCCCCAATGGTGTTGGAAAATCAACTCTGCTTAAGATCATATCAGGTTATATCGATGCCGACGGAGGTGAAATGATTTTTGGTCACAATGTTAATATAGGCTATTTTGACCAGGAGTTATCAGATTTGAATATGGAGAATTCTGTCCTTGATGAAATCTGGGATGAGTATCCTCGGCTCAAAGTCCACGAAGTCAGAGGCTATCTAGCCAAATTCATGTTCTACAGTGATGATCTGTTCAAAAGCATAAGCGACTTAAGCGGTGGCGAGAAGAATCGGGTGTCTTTATTGAAGCTCATGCTGTCGAAAACAAATTTTCTTTTGATGGACGAGCCGACTAATCATCTGGATATTGACTCGAAAAGCATCCTTGAAAAAGCTATCAATGATTATACCGGCACAGTTTTGATCATTTCACATGACCGTTATTTTCTTAATAGCACCGTTAACAAAATATTGGAAATGACAAACAATGGTGTCACTGAATATCTCGGAAACTATGATTACTACGTCGAGAAAAAAAACAGTCTTTTGAACGATGACGATAATGATGATCCTGTAACAAAAACAGAATTGAAAAATTTGACAAAAAAAGAAAGATTCAACACCAGGCAGAGACAAGCGACAAGAAAAAAGCTTGAAGAACTGGAATTAGCCATTTACAATACAGAGACCAAAATCGAGGAGCTTGAGAACGAATTGTGCACACCAAAAGTATACAGCGACCACATTCTTGCTTCAGAAACAAGCTTTAATCTTGAAAAACTAAAAAAAGAACTTGAAAAGCTTTATCAAGATTGGGAAATATCGCATGAATCACAAGAGGATCAGAAGTAAGTTAAAAAACAACCACAAGTGGTTGTTTTTTAATGAGCAAGTCTATAAGCCGAGTTCTGTTATCGATAGCTATCTATCTAGGCCTTTTGTTACCAAAAGGCTCATGCAACCTACCACGGGATACAGCGAGCAGCTGCCTTCACATCCCTACTTGGTCTTGCTTCGAATGGGGTTTGCACAGCCGGCCAGTCACCTGACCGCTGGTGAGCTCTTACCTCACCTTTTCATCCTTACCTTTTCAGGCGGTAATTTTCTGTTGCACTTTCCTTAAGGTCACCCTCACTGGCCATTAACCAGCATTCTGCTCTGCGAAGCTCGGACTTTCCTCATGTTTCCATGCAGCTATCCGACTTGCTCATTGAATTATAATACAAATCATCTTGCATTACAATCGTTTTATCTGATGTATGACTTATCTGATTTCTGCCTTAAAATCATTGATGCGGTAACAAATCAACTCTACACCTTTGAATCTGTCCGTTATAAGGTCGCTGACATGCTCTATAAAGAATTTCTCCAGCCCATAGTGGGTTGGGTCCATCAATATTATGCCACCTTCATAGGCGGCTTGTACGTCGTGATGCGTGATATCGCCGGTGATATAAATATCTGCCTTTGTTTTGATAGCATCGGGTAAGAAATCAGCCCCCGCTCCCCCGCAGAATGCAATCCTCTTTATTTGTTGAGTTGCATTTTCATTGTAAAGCGTCACGTATTCCAACTTAAACTCGTTTTTAAAGCGGTCAATAAATGCCTTCAATTCAATTTCTTCAATTAGCTCTCCGACTGAGCCAAAGCCGGACTCTTGGCTATTCTCGCCTTTTGCCAAATACCTTTGGTTAACCAATCCCATTTTAGACCCTAAAATGTGACTCATCCCATGGATCGATAGATCATAATTCGTATGCAAAGCAATGGAACTGATGTCATTAACAATCATCTTTTTTATCATATCCCCCTTGTAGGAAGACATATCAACACTTTTCAATGGCGAAAAGATAAATGGATGATGCGTGATAATCAGATCAGCATCAGCCTCAATCGCCTTTTCCAATAATTTGTCAGTTAAATCAATTCCAACGGCTATTTTTTTGATTGTTTTTCTGTCATCTGCAATCTGCTTGCCTGAATTATCCCAATCTTCCGATAACTCGAATGGAAACATCTGATTGAGATAGTCTATCAAATCATATAATTTCATATTCTTTCATCAACTCCTTCAATAGAATGTTCTTGTGATTCAGCATTTCCATTTTATCCATTTCAACACGCGACAACATCAGATTTTTGATGATATCGTCGTTTATCCTTATTTTATTCTCAATGAAGGATCTTAGCAAGGTATGCTTTTTTTTAAACAGCGCTTTGCCAACCTCTAAAAAAATTTCATTGCCAACATTTTCGCAGCTTCTGCATTTTTTAGCCTTGATGATTTCATAGTAATGAAAATCCTCTTTCGCCAGCTCTTCATCCAATATTTCAAATCCATTATCCAGCAGGTAATATCTCAGCTTGTCAGCGGCATGCATAGGTTGTAGAACTAATGTGTGTCGGTTGTCCAATTCGTTCTTTTTTAGGTCAATTATTTCCCGAATCAGCAATCCCCCCATGCCTGCTATGATAATTGTGTCCACTTCTGTGAGGTGAATTGGCTGAAGCCCATCACCCAATCTGATGTCTATCCTATCAGACAGGGATCTTGACTCAATGTATCTTTTGGCTATTCCATATGGTCCTTCATTCAAGTCTGTCGCGATGACTCTATGACAGATTCCTTGATTAATCAATATCTCCGGTACATAAGCATGATCTGTTCCAATGTCAACTGCGACATGACACTGATCTATCAATCTTATGATGGCATCTATCCTATTACCCATATTTTCTCCATATAAGAAGTAAAGATCCAGCAAAGGATCTTTATTCCAAGTAATCTTTAAGTTTTTTGCTTCTGCTGGGATGTCTCAGTTTTCTCAATGCCTTGGCTTCTATCTGTCTTATTCTTTCTCTGGTGACGTCAAATTCCTTTCCGACCTCTTCAAGGGTTCTGGCTCTGCCGTCATCCAATCCAAATCTCAATCTAAGTACCTTCTGTTCCCTATCTGTCAGAGTCTGCAATACCTCAACCAGTTGTTCCTTCAGAAGAGTCGATGTGGCGGCATCCGCAGGAGCTTGCGCATCATCATCCGGTATGAAATCACCCAAATGGCTGTCTTCCTCCTCGCCTATTGGCGTTTCAAGGGATACTGGCTCCTGTGCTATCTTCAGGATCTCTCTGACCTTTTCAGGCTCCATATCCATCTCTTTTGCTATCTCTTCCGGTGTCGCATCCCTACCCAATTCTTGAAGCAGCTGTCTTTTAACCCTGATCAATTTATTGATTGTCTCTACCATATGGACTGGAATTCTTATGGTTCTGGCCTGGTCTGCGATGGCTCTGGTTATGGCTTGTCTTATCCACCAGGTCGCATAGGTGCTGAATTTATAACCCTTTTTATAATCAAATTTTTCGACTGCCTTAATAAGACCTAGATTTCCTTCTTGGATAAGGTCTAGAAACAACATGCCTCTTCCAACATATCTCTTGGCGATACTGACAACAAGCCTCAGATTAGCTTCTGCAAGTCTATTCTTGGCTTCACCGTCCAGGTTTTCCATTCTTTTTGCCAGTTCCACTTCTTCGTCGCCAGTCAATAACGGCACCTTTCCTATTTCTTTTAAATACATCCTGACCGGGTCATCAACATTGACACCTTTTAGTAGGATTGAGTCTGACTCACTTTTGATTCTGGTGAGCAAATCACTTTCAAGGTCCTTATCTATTATGTCATCTTCCTCATCATCTTCATCTTCTGAATCAGTGATAATCAAATCATCCTGCAATCCCAAAATTTCAATTTTGTTGTCTTCCAGAAACTTGTATATATCATCAATCTCATCAGGGCTTATATCTATCTTCTCAAAAGTATCTACTATCATCTTATATTCTATAAAGCCCTCTTTCCTGCCTTTTTTTCTCAGTGAGTTCTTCAAATCTTCCAAGACGTGCTTGTCTTCATTTGTTTCTGGTAAGTCTTTGCTTTTAGTCATTGTGGTGCCCCCTTAACCTAAGTATTTCTTTGTCCAATTCAGATATCTGTTCCTTAAATTGATTGTTTTCCGGTTCCGTTAGCAGCTTTGTCTTAATCTCGCTTTTTATCTTTATCAGCTGATCCGTCTTGATTTTGTTAATGTAATCATCAACGATTTTCTTCAGATCATCTTGTGTCAAATCCATACTCTTGTATTTTCCTTGTTCTAAGGTGTGCTCTTGTGATGAATCATTGAGAATAGCATAAAATTTTGATCTATTTTTTGTGCTGTAAAAAACACTGGTGTCAAATTTGCTTTTTATGTATTGTGTCATTTCATAACTACCCGTCATTATCTCGATTAAGTCCAGCTCATAATCCGAAGCATTCTGTCTTGCCATATCAAGCTTTCTGATGTTGTCAGGTGTTTTATTGAATGTCTTCCTCTGATTGTTCTTGAACTCCATTAATATCGATTCTTTGGTTATTCCAAGCTTTTGTGATATCTTTTCAATATACAGTTCCTTCTCAACTGCATTTTTCACATTCTGCAAGTAGACGCTCATTTCCTTGATATAATCCAGCTTGCCTTTGTCCTTTCTGGTATCATGCGCCAAGTTTAAATAATAATCCAAATAGTCAAAATACTCAAGGGCTTTATTCAATCTGTCGTTGAATCTTGCGCCGCCAAATTTTGTCACAAAGTCGTCAGGATCCATTTTTTCAGGAAAGATGATTACCTTGGTATTCAAGTCGTGTGACTTTAAAACGTTGACAGCCTTGATAGCCGCCTTTAATCCGGCATTGTCGGAATCATAGGATATGTAGAATTCCCTGCTGTATTTTTTCATTAACTTGACCTGGTTATCTGTCAATGCAGTTCCTAAAGAAGCCACTACATTGTTATACCCATTTATGGTCAGTTTTATCACGTCCATATAACCTTCTGTCAGGATTATTCCCTTGTCAGTATAGTTTCTGGCATTATTTAGATTATAAAGGTTTCTGCCTTTGTTGAAGATTATTGAATCCGGTGAATTGATGTATTTAGGCAAGGTATCATCCAGGACTCTTCCTCCGAAACCAATCACCCGCTTTTTCAAGTCGAATATAGGAAAAATGATCCGGTTTCTAAATCTGTCGTAATAATTTCCTTTGTTCTCGCTCTTAATGATCAATCCAGTCTCTTCTATTTCCTTCTCTTCAAAACCCAACTTCTTAAGATGATTCAATAGATCATGCCATTGATCCGGAACGTAACCCAGCCCAAAATATTGCTGCGCTTTTTTTTGGATGCCCCTGTTTTCAAAATATTTAATGGCATTTGGACTATTCATAAGATTCTTATGGAAATAAATTGCTGCTTCTCTATTTATTTTGAAGTTAACCTTTAGATAATCACTGTCAGGCTTTGCCTTTTCCTTGTTCATATCCAGCTGAATACCGGCTTTATCGGCCAAGTGCTCAACGGCTTCCAGAAAATTCAAATTATCATGCTTCATCAAAAAAGAAATTGCGTCGCCACTTTCTCCACAACCAAAACAATGGTAAATCTGTTTGTCTGGTGAAACGGAAAATGAAGGCGTTTTCTCCTTGTGAAAAGGACACAAAGCAGTATAATTGGCACCTGTCTTTTTCAAGCTCAAGTGTTCTCCGATTATGTCCACTATATCTGTTAAACCTGTGATTTCTTCGATTTTTTCTTCACTTATAGAGTATGACATAATCCCACCATTTTATCAAATTACGGAATAAAATTATACATCTTTTATCAACAAATGTCAATCAATCACTTATCCCATGGAAGCGGTAAAAAAATATCTCTGAACTGCTTTAATGCGAATCTATCTGTCATTCCAGCTATGTAATCCCTGACAATCTCTTCTCCACTAAAGGCCTCTATGTCTTCCTTCGATGCTATATCGTCCAGGTTATCCATATAATAGTGAAAAAGATCCGTCATTATTTTTTCGGCTTTTCTATCTTCACTTTTCGCAATATCATTAAAATAGACATTTTTGAACATAAATTCCCTCAGTTTGTCTGTCGCTGCTTGTATCCTGTCGCTCATGGCGATTGCCGGCTTATCAACTGAATGATAAATCACATCCTTGATCATGGTATTGATTCTCTCTCCATGGGTCAGGCCCAATACATCAAGTATCTCTTTTGGTATATTTGATATATTCACAATGCCCGCTCTCTTTGCATCGTCAATGTCATGGTTGAGATAGGCGATTCTATCTGATACTTTAATGATCTGAGCTTCAAGAGTATAGGGTCTGTTATCGCCGGTGTGATTGTAAATGCCATCCCTCACCTCATCCGTGAGATTCAGTCCGTTCATGCCATTATGCTTTTCCAACAAATCGACAACACGCAGACTTTGCTCATAGTGTCTGAATCCATTGCTCAACAGTTTATCCAGGATATCTTCCCCATTATGTCCAAATGGCGTATGCCCCAGGTCGTGTCCCAGAGAAATGGCCTCTGTCAGGTCCTCATTCAAGCGCAATGCTCTTGCGATAGTTCTTGAAATCTGGGAAACTTCCAGTGTATGGGTCAATCTTGTTCTATAATGATCTCCCTCAGGCGCTAAAAATACCTGAGTTTTATGTTTTAAGCGCCTAAATGCTTTGGAATGCAGTATCCTGTCCCTATCCCGTTGAAAAACCGTCCGTATTTCGCAATCCGGTTCCGCTATTCTTCTTCCTTTGGATTCCCTTGATTTCACCGCATACTGTGACAATATTTTATATTCAAGATCTTCCTGATATTGTCTGAACACATTAAACACATCCTCATTTATTGATTATACAAAAAGAAAGAGCTACTCTCTTTCTTTTTTTGCGCTATCACTTTGCCAGCCTATGATGATGCTGGCAATCTCTTCTATGGCTTTATTGGTAATATCCAGCTTTCTGCAGCCCAATTTCTTAATGTATTGATCTGCATATTCCAGTTCCCTTATAATACGCTTCAAATCCGCATAAGAAGATCCGTCATTCAATCCCAATGCCTTAAGCCTTTCCTTCCTGATTCGGTTCAGATAATCCGGCTCTGCAAAAAGCGCCACTATTTTCCCAGGATTGATCATGTAAAGCTCTTCAGGTGGCTCCACCTCAGGCACTAGCGGTATGTTGGCGGTTTTGTAGCTTTTGTTCGCCAGATACATGCTTAGTGGTGTCTTTGATGTCCTGGATATGCCGATCAGTACCACATCAGCTTTTAGAACGCCTTTGGTATCCTTACCGTCATCATATTTGACGGCAAAATCTATGGCATCCATTCTCTTGAAATAATTTTCATCGAATTTGTGCAGCAGTCCAGGTTCTCTCTTGGGTATCAGCCCGATATGCTCAATCATAGGAGACAATAACGGGGTGATCAGATCCACAGCAGTAACGCCCTCGATTGCGGCTTTCTTGATGAGATAATCTCTCAGTTCAATTATGACCAATGTAAACACAATGACTGCATTTTCTCTTTTTGCCGAATAGACAGCCTCGTCAATAATCTCTTTAGATTGAGCATACCTCCATACATCAATCTGATAATCAATCATGTCGAATTGTCTCATTACAGCATTCGCAACTTGTTCTGAGGTTTCCCCGATTGAATCCGATAACGCGTAGATTTTAACCTTTTTCATAATATCCCCTTTCCCGATTGCCTACATCCAATATATATTTGCTTATATTTGTTTTAGAGATTCTCCCGATGATTTTTAGCTTATCAGGACCTTCCTCCACTACAATCGGTATGCAATCAATATGGTATTCAACTATTTTTCTCACAGCGTCAATGAATATATCATCCTTGCTGCAATAAACAATTTTAGACAGTCTTGTCATTATCACAGATACAGGTATAGTCGTTGCCGAATTGCCGCTCAAGGTGACCTTCAGGAGATCCTTTCTAGAGATTACCCCTTTAAGATAATGATCCTTCACGACGAAGATAGTTCCAATATCCTCTAAAAACATTGTGACAGCAGCATCGTATACTGTGGTTTCCTCTTCGACGACAATAGGCCTGGATTTGATTTCATCAACCGGTATTGAAAAAATCTCTTTGATGGTCAGATCCACACCCTTTCCGTTATAAAAATATCCCACTTTTGGCTTTGCAACCAGGATACCCAGCATGGTCAATATGGCCAAGTCAGGTCTTAAGGTAGCTCTTGACACATCCAGATACTCTCCCAATTGCTCACCGGTTACCGGTTCATGTTTTTTTACCAAATCCACTATTTCGTTTTGCCTCTCTGTTAATTTGATAAGATCACACCCCTAAAATTTGAGCTGCTCCAAAATAAAATGTGTCAATTCCTCGATTTTAATTCTTTTTTGTTCCATAGTATCTCTAAATCTAACTGTTACACATTGATCCTCGAGGGAATCAAAATCATATGTTATGCAGAACGGTGTTCCTATTTCGTCGTGTCTTCTGTACCGTTTTCCGATACTGCCTGCCTCATCGTAATCCACATTGATGTAATATGACAAGTCTTTAAACAGTTCCATAGCAGGATCCCTTAGTTTTTTGGTCAGAGGGAAAATGGCTGCTTTGAATGCGGACAGTGCCGGATGCAATTTGAGCACGATTCTTTCCGTCCCGTCTTCCAATAGCTCTTCATTATAGGCATCTATGAGAAAAGCCAGCAATACCCTATCCACACCAACTGACGGTTCTATGCAATAAGGAATATACTCCTCATTGGTGACAGGGTCCTTATACTTAAAGCTTTCGCCTGAAAATTCCTGATGCTGCTTCAAGTCGAAGTCTGTCCTGTCGGCAATACCCCACAATTCACCCCAGCCAAATGGGAACAGATACTCTATATCTGTGGTGGCATTGCTGTAATGCGACAACTCTTCCTCGCCGTGATCTCTGAATCTGACGTTGTCCTTTGTCATTCCAAGAGCCAAAAGCCAGTTCATACAAAATTCTTTCCAATAGTTGTACCAATCCAGGTCTTCACCTGGTTTACAGAAGAATTCCAGCTCCATCTGCTCAAATTCCCTGGTTCTGAAAATAAAGTTGCCGGGTGTTATTTCATTTCTGAATGACTTCCCGATTTGTCCTATGCCAAAAGGCACTTTTTTTCTGGATGCTCTCACTACATTCTTGAAATTAACAAAAATACCTTGTGCGGTTTCAGGTCTTAAAAATATTTCAGCTTGAGAACCTTCAGTCACGCCCTGATAAGTCTTGAACATAAGATTGAACTGCCTTATTTTTGTGAAGTCCTTGCTGTTGCATTCAGGACATTGAATACCGTTTTCAATGATATAGTTCTCCATCTGAGTGTTGGACCAACCATCGACAACCGTTCCCAAATCCTCTTTTTTTCTCAGAAAATCTTCGATCAACTTGTCCGCCCTGAATCTTGATTGGCAATTCTTGCAGTCCATCAGAGGATCGTTAAATCCGCCTACGTGTCCGGAAGCTTCCCAGGTTCTGGGATTCATAAGAA
>JAUYTY010000168.1 GCA_030694905.1 Eubacteriales bacterium
GCATGTGCAGGTTGTGGCGAGACTCCTTACGCAAAAGTCATCACACAGCTTTATGGCGAGAGAATGATGATTGCCAACGCAACAGGTTGCTCATCCATCTGGGGAGCTTCTGCACCATCAACGGTATATTGCCAAGATGCAAACGGTAAAGGACCTTCATGGGCAAATTCGTTATTTGAAGATAACGCAGAGTATGGATATGGTATGACGATGGCTGTCAATCAGATTCGATCCGGTATCAAAGATAAGATGCAAACCCTGATAGGGAAAGACTGTTTGGATGAAACAGTCAAAGAGACCCTGAAAACTTGGCTGAAAACCATGGACGATGGCGAAACTTCAAAAGAGAACTCCGCAAAAGTTGTGGAAGCTCTACAAGCGGTCAATTCCTGTGCAGGCTGTGAAAGTGAAGTTAAAGACATTCTGGATAAGAAAGACTACCTTGTAAAAAAATCAGTTTGGATTATTGGTGGAGATGGCTGGGCTTACGACATCGGATACGGCGGTCTTGATCATGTTCTTGCCAGTGGAGAAGATGTGAATGTTCTTGTATTTGACACTGAAGTCTACTCCAATACAGGTGGACAGTCATCAAAAGCGACACCTACTGCAGCGACAGCAAAATTTGCCGCAGCTGGAAAGCATGTTAAGAAAAAAGATCTGGGGTTAATAGCGACAACCTACGGTTATATATATGTGGCGCAGGTAGCTATGGGTTCCAATAAGAACCAATTCATGAAGGCTATAGTAGAAGCAGAGAGCTACAAAGGTCCTTCGTTGATAATAGCCTACGCTCCATGTATCAATCATGGCATAATGGAAGGCATGGGAAGGACTCAGTATCAGGAAAAGAGAGCTGTTGATTCAGGATACTGGCATCTGTACAGATTTGATCCAAGACTCAAGGAAGAAGGCAAAAATCCATTTGTATTGGATTCCAAGGAACCGACAGAATCCTTCAGAGATTTCCTGATGAGCGAGGTCAGATATACTACGCTGCAGAGACAATTCCCGGATGTAGCGGAAGAGTTGTTTGTGAAAGCGGAAAAGGATGCAAAAGAAAGATACAATAGCTACAAAAGAATGGTTGAAATGAAGTATTAAAAAAATCCCGGCTGAAAAGCCGGGATTTTCAATTGAACCAAATTTCGATTTCTCTTCTTGCGTCAATAGGATTGGCTGATCCGTGGACCGCATTCATTGTCACATTAGACCCAAACGTTTTTCTGATAGATCCAATCTCAGCATCCTCAGGGTTTGTTTTTCCATTAATCCTTCGCACCTTTTCGATTGCGTTTTCTGCTGACAATACCATAGCCACTACCCTGTCGCTCTTCATGAACTCAATCAGATCATGATAGAAGTCCTTACTGATATGCTCCCGGTAATGCCTGGATAAAATATCCTCATCAGGAATCAGTATTTTTATGGACTCGATATTTAAACGATTCTCTTCATAGACAGAAATTATTTTGCCAACCTGTTTGTTTGACACGGCATCAGGCTTTATTAAGACCAGTGTTTTTTCCATAATTCACCACCTTATCTACAATGATGTTAGCGGAATAATCAGACCTAGAACAAATACAATGATAATGACAATTGATATATATTTTTTGATTTTACTTGAATATAACATTTTTCCTCCAATAATATGATCTTACAAAAAACATAATAGTATCTTATAAATGATTTGTCAAATTATGAAAATAGTTATCAATAAGCATAACAAAAATAAGCATAACAAAAACTGACAGATTATAAATGATATGATAAAATGTTTAAAAATCAATAAGTAAGTGATACAGGGGTTAAAATGAAGATATATTGTTGGAATGTCAATGGTATTAGAGCAATTCAAAAAAAGGGATTTCTCAAATGGATAAGCCAGGAACAACCAGACATATTGTGCCTGCAGGAGACGAAAGCCCAAAAGGACCAGCTGGACCAGGAATTAATTAATATACCCGGTTATCATTCTTATTTTCATTCAGCGGAAAAAAAGGGCTATAGCGGGACAGCATTATACACCAAGATAAAGCCTATTGAAGTTTGGACAGGACTTCCCGACGAGAGGTTTAACACTGAAGGTAGAACTATTATTGCACAATTTGAAGACTTTGTTCTAATGAACATATACTTCCCAAATGGAAAGCAAAGGGAGGAGAGACTCCAGTTTAAAATGGATTTTTACAAAAGCTTTCAGGAATATGCCACAGATCTGGTGAAACAAGGAAAACATGTCATAGCTTGTGGTGATTATAATACAGCACACAAGGAGATTGACCTTACCAACCCTGAGTTGAACAATAAGATATCCGGATTTTTACCGGAAGAGAGAGCTTGGATGGATAGTTTTTCCGAGAGTGGATTTGTCGATGTGTTCAGATGTTTTTATCCTGACAAGGTTCAGTATACCTGGTGGTCATATATGTTTAAAGCGAGAGAGAAAAATGTGGGATGGAGAATCGATTATTTCTTTGTTAACAACCAAATGCTTGATAAGATAGAAAGTGTCGAGATACATGACGATGTTCTGGGATCAGATCATTGTCCGCTATCATTAACTTTAAAAAAATAGAAATCTGGTTACCAGACTTCTAAATATTGGTGCTCCCAATAGGACTCGAACCCATAACACCCGGTTCCGAAGACCGGTGCTCTATCCATTTGAGCTATAGGAGCAAATGCAATAATAACATTATAAGATTTCAGATGAATTAAAGCAAGAAAAACTTGAGTGATTGATTTATTAATACAAAATAAAGGATACTTGTGATATAATTACAAGGTATTTTATTGGATAGTAATTTCGCAAGGAGAGTACGATGATATCTAAAAAAAGGGTCTTACTAATAGTAATAATTGTAATTCTGATAACTTTTTCCGCGACACTGGCAGGAACCACATACCTCGGATTCAAGACTGACGATAAGATAATAGTCCCTATGGAGAGATACAACGCTTTAAGAGAGCTTGAGAAAAAATACGAGAAGCATGAATACATTTCTCAACTTGTGCAAGATAGCTTTTTATATGAAAAAGATGAAGCAGCTATATTTGAAGGCTCTTTAAAAGGTATGCTGGCTGTCTTGGAGGATCCTTATTCCGAGTATTTGACAACAGAGGAGTTTGATTCTTTAATAGAACAAACGCAAGGAGAGTATAGCGGCATTGGTATCTACGTGTCGGTGACAGAGGATAATAAGATTGTAGTGGTATCGCCGATAGAGGACACACCTGCTGACAAAGCTGGCCTTAGGACCGGTGACTTCATATCAAAGGTTAACGGTGTCGAATACCCAGGAGACAGACTGTCTGACGCTGTAAGCGTTATGAAGGGGAAACCGGGCACTGATGTGACGATAACAATCAACAGAGTTCAAAAGGATGGCAGTGAGCTAAACTTTGATGTTGTCATCACAAGACAGAGTATTAAGATAGAAACCATCAAGTACGAGATGCTGGAAGACAATATTGGCTACATAAGGATCACAACGTTTGATCAGAAGACTGATGAGGATTTCAATGTTGCTCTCAAGGCATTGACAACCCAAGCAATGACTGGTTTGATAATTGACTTGAGATATAATCCCGGAGGATTGATCACCTCTGTGACAGAGATTGCTGACGCATTGCTGGGAGAGACCATCATTACATACACGCAAACAAGAGATGGCCAAAGAGAATATTACAACTCCGACAAGAAAAAAATTGATGTTCCTATGGTAATTCTAATAAACGAAGGCAGTGCAAGCGCTTCAGAAATTTTAGCTGGAGCGGTTAAAGACACAGGATCAGGAACATTGGTTGGAACAAAAACCTTTGGGAAAGGGATTGTGCAAAGAATCATGCCCCTTGACGATGGATCAGGTGTAAAACTGACAGTTTCTGAATACTTTACACCGAATGATGTCAATATTCACGGTATCGGAATTGAGCCTGACGTATTCATTGAATTACCTGAGGATGTATCTTACGGACCTGACAATATTGAAGAGGACGTCCAATTGCAGAGAGCAATTGAAATCATCAAGCTCAAGTAGACAAATCAGCTTAACAAAATATAAAACGATAATATGTAGCACTTGATTTTTTAAAAACAAGTGCTATAATATAATCATAAAAGTCAAAGAAAGTCAAAGTCAATTAAATAGAGGTGATTTGTTTGGCAAAACTGAGCGATATCATTGAGGACTATATAAAAATGATTATCGAAAATGAAAAAAGTGACAGTGTTGAAATCCAGAGAAATATTCTGGCTCAGCACTTCAATTGCGCACCATCTCAAATCAATTATGTGTTAACGACCAGATTCGGCAATGATCGGGGTTTTGTGGTTGAAAGCAGAAGAGGTGGGGGTGGATATATAAGAATCTATAAAGTTCAGACCAATCCTGACAAACATATTGAAAGAATCCTGAAGGACACTATAGGCGATAGCCTCACAAAAGCACAAGCAGAGGGTATTATCAAAAATTTGTATGAAAAAAAGCTAATCAGTAAAAGAGAGATGCAGCTGATGACACGGGTCTTCAGCGATAGGGCGTTAAACAAAATATTTCAAAGCGACAGGAATGGAATAAGGGCTGATTTTATGAAAGAAATGCTGTTGATTCTGATATAAAGGAGTGATCCCATGTTGTGTCACGAATGTGGTAAAAATGTAGCTAATATTCACCTGACAAGAATAATAAATGGCCAAAAAATCGAAGAAAATCTTTGCGAGGCATGTGCTAAAAAATATACTGGACAAAATTATCCTTTTACGATTCAAAATATCATGTCGGGATTCTTAACAGATTATCAAAAGGCTGAATCACAGAGTTCATTAAGC
>JAUYTY010000173.1 GCA_030694905.1 Eubacteriales bacterium
TGACAGATATTGATTCCATTATTTCTGTAGGAAACCACAAACTGAACAGAAATCAGGTTTACACATTTGAGAAGGATAATCGCCAATACATATTCAAGCTGTCCATATCCAAATACAAATGGGAGAACGAGATCAAATCCCATCTGTTGTTGAAGGAACTTGACTTTGTGCCTGAAAGCCTTGATTACGGAAACATTGGCGAGATGAACTTTCAACTGATGGACAAAAAAGAAGGCAGTGACTTGTTCATGTATTGGAACAGGGTGAATTACCGCGCTAAAAAAAATATCGTTAGGCAAATGGGCATCTCTATTGCACGGATTCACAACGCTCGTGAGTACAATCACTATGGCTGGTGGGAAGAATCCAAAGGATTTACAGATATCATCGCGTATCGTCAGTTCAAGGACCAGATTATAATCGACAGGCTGATAGAATGCGGTCTGAATGAAAACAAAACCATCAAGGCAGGAATAGATATGATCCCGGGATTGAGAAACCAACTCAAGAATGAGATGAGCTCAATCGTGCATCGGGACTTCAGCCTCAGGAATATCATTATAAAAGGGGATAAGGTAACCGGCATAGTTGATTTCGAACACTCCCGGCCAGACGATCCCGTCATTGATATCTGCACGGTTTTGCAGACAGATATGCTGGATGATGAAGAGATGATGAAATCATTCTATGAAGGCTACAGCAGCATCAGAAAATTTCCGGTTAATTTCTCAGAAAACAGGCCTTACTACTATATCAACACAGGCTTGTACGTCTGCAGCAAATACGATTTTAGAAAAGACGACTTGAACAGGGGTCTTTTTCTCATTGAAAAAGGTCTTAATTATCTGGAGGCTTCAACATAATGAAAAATTTGACTAAAATATCCTTAGCGATCGCTTTGCCGATTTTCATACTGCTGATGGTTTTTCAACTGGTGGTATTTGATCTGGGCTACTTTGAAAAGAAGTTCGTGGAAAATGACACCCCATCTGTTACTGGACTGGACATGGAACAGCTGATGAGAGTTTCAGACCAAACCCTAGATTATCTCAAGGACAAGAGAGACGACCTCATTATCTATGAGGCATTGAACGGAGAGACAATTCAGGTTTTCAAAGACCGAGAGATTGAGCACATGGTGGATGTGAAGGATCTCTTTATGATCGGATACACCATCAGAAATATTACAGGTATTATTACCCTTATATCAGGGGCTTACCTCTGGATAAAGCACAAGAGATCAGTACTTCAATCCATAAGAGCGGGTGCGCTTCTATTTTTTGTGGCCATTTTCTCCATAGGCTTTTTTGCATTTCTTGATTTCAACAAGGCATTCACTGTTTTTCACGAGCTGCTTTTTACAAACGACCTGTGGCTTCTGAATCCTGAGACTGACATCATGATACAGATGCTGCCCCTTGATTTTTTTATGGGAATCGGGTTGAAGATTGCTGTCATTTATCTGATCTACCTGGTATTGTCTGTTGCCATCACGTCTATATTCTTAAGAAAAAAGATTTCATAATGATTCAAAATCTTGTATAATGTTGATACTATTTAGAAAGGAGCTTTTATGAGATATTTAAGCGCAGGAGAATCACACGGTAAAGGAATGGTGATGATATTGGAAGGATTTCCATCCAATGTCAAGATAGATATAGGTGAAATCAATCATGAGCTTGGTAGAAGACAGAAGGGCTATGGCAGGGGAAAGAGGATGAGTATCGAGACCGATTCCGCTGAGGTGCTTTCAGGCATCAGATTTGGACAAACCCTGGGAAGCCCCATATCTGTATTTGTCAAGAACAGGGACTGGGAGAACTGGAAGCTTAATATGTCCTGTGAAAACATATTTCATGACGAGGGCTTATCCATCAGGTCTCCAAGACCGGGCCATGCGGACTTTCCCGGTGCCATCAAATACAATCAGACAGATATGAGAAACATACTCGAGAGGGCAAGTGCCAGAGAAACAGTTATCAGAACGGCCGCAGGAGCATTGAGCAAACAGCTCTTGAAAGAGTTCGGCATTGTGGTTCATAACAGGGTCGTCAGCATTGGCGGCGTAGAGGACTTGGATGTGATGGATAAAGACGATAGCTACTGGGAAAAGGTGAAAGCTTCAGACGTCAGCATGTATGATCCGGAGACTGAAAAGAAGGTCAAGCAATCAATAGACAAGGCAAAAGAGGATGGCGACACACTGGGCGGCATCGTTGAGGTGTATATATACAACTGCCCTGTAGGCTTGGGAAGCCATGTCCATTATGACAGAAAACTCAGCGCCAAGCTGGCCATGGAAATCATGTCCCTGCAAGCCGTGAAAGGCTTTGAGATAGGGGCGGGATTTGAAACTGCCATAAAACCCGGCTCACAGATACACGACGAGATTTACTACCAGGACAGCTATCACCATAAAACCAACAACGCGGGCGGTATAGAAGGCGGCATATCCAACGGTGAAACCATCATGTTCCGGGCGGCTGTCAAACCGATACCAACGCTGATGAAACCGTTGCAGACAGTCGATATGGAAAGCAAAGAAAGAGTGGCGGCCTGCAAGGAAAGATCGGACGTTTGCGCCGTACCTGCAGCAGGAGTCATTATGGAAAATATAGCGGCTTGGGTCATCGCCAGTGAACTAATCGAGAAGTTCGGGGGAGACTCATTGGAAGAACTAAAAACAAATTACAACAACTATATGACATATTTAGGAGAAAGGTAGGAAGATGAAAAAAATAAAATTAGATTTGACGGATAAACAATACGAGATAACGATAGGAGCAAAACTGGTACGTCAGATCAACCGGTTTTTAAAAGAAAAAAAATATTCGCAAGTGGTCTATCTGGTGGATGTAGAGTTCTATAAGTTTTATAAGGATAGAATGGATAACCTGATAAAGGGTTATAACGTCATGTTTAACTTTGGTGGAGAAGATTACAAAAATCTTAAATATCTCAGCTTTGTTCTGGAAGATATGATTAAATACAAAATGGACAGAAAATCTGCGCTTGTCATCGTTGGCGGTGGTGTAACAGGCGATTTAGGAGCATTGGCGGCCTCTCTGTACATGAGAGGAATCAGCGTTATCCATGTACCAACAACGCTGCTATCTCAGGTAGATAGCAGTGTAGGTGGGAAGACAGCCATCAATTTCGAGGGAATCAAGAATATTATTGGCACATTTCATCAGCCAGATGCCGTGTTTATCGATACTACATTTTTAAGGTCATTGAGCCAGAAAGACATTTTATCGGGCATAGGCGAGATCATCAAATACGGCTTTATCATGGATGAGGCTTTTACAGACTATATCAAGCTGCATATTGACGAATTGATCGAAATGGAACCAGCTGTGTTGGAACACGTTATACATGAATCGATCCGACTCAAGGCACTAGTGGTCACTGCAGATGAAAAGGAAAGCGATTATAGGAAGATACTGAATTTTGGCCATACCATAGGACACGGTTTAGAGCTGCTGGATAATTTTGGACTCAGTCACGGTCAGGCGGTAGCCGCAGGCATGATCTTTGAGAGCGTCATAGCCTATGACAGAAACCTGATCAGCAAAGAATATCTGGATGAGATTACAGCTTTATGCAGCAAGGTGGTTACCCTAAAAGAATTCACTGACAATGAAAAGAACTATATCATAAAAAACCTGTCCTATGACAAGAAAAACGAGGGCGATTCCATCAACATGGTTTTGCCGGTGGCGAGAGGTCAGGTCAAGGTGATCAATGATATCAAAAAGGAAGAAATACACAACAGTTTCAGGAGTGTCATATGATAATCAATCAATACAACGGCAATTATAACGGGCGCATATCAGTACCCGGAGACAAATCCATATCCCATAGAAGCATCATATTTGGATCCCTTGCCCAGGGAGAAACCTATGTGGAGAATTTCCTAATGGGTGAGGACTGCATATCGACCATCAATTGCTTCAGAGCCATGGGTGTCGATATAGAACAGAAAGGGACTAACGTCAGTATAAAAGGTGTTGGACTAAAAGGTTTGAAAAAGCCGGATCGTGTATTGGATGCCGGAAACTCAGGGACAACCATCAGGATACTGACGGGCCTGCTGGCTTTTCAAGACTTCGAATCGGTGCTGGATGGGGATGCATCTCTCAGAAAACGCCCCATGTCCAGGGTATCGGATCCACTGAATATGATGGGCGCCAACATAAGCTGCACCAATGGAAAATATCCGCCAGTAACCATAAAACCCACACAGGGTGGCAGAGGCATCAGTTATGTACAGCCTACAGCCAGCGCTCAAGTCAAGTCCTGCCTGTTGATGGCGGGCATGTATTGCGATGATGTGGTTGAAGTGATTCAGCCAAGCATCTCCAGAGACCATACTGAACGGATGATGAAGTATTTCGGTATCGATATAGCCTTGGAAGGCAAAACTGTCAGCATCAAAAAATCGGCCGGTTTCAAAGGCAAAAAAATATTTGTGCCAGGCGATATATCCTCAGCGGCCTTTTACATCGTTGCCGCATCCATAGCTGAGGGATCTGATATTGTAATCGAAAACGTCGGTCTGAACCCAACCCGAACAGGCATTATAGATGTCATGAGAAGCATGGGTGCGGACATCACCATAGAGAATGAAAAACTGCTGAACGAAGAGCCTATCGGCGACATCAGGGTCAGAGGAAGCCAACTCAAAGGCATAACCATCAATGGCGACATCATACCGAGAATCATCGATGAGATTCCCATCATCGCACTGGCAGCCGTATTTGCCGAAGGCGTGACGGATATCAGCGATGCCGAGGAGCTCAGGGTAAAAGAGACCGATAGAATTGACGCGGTGTGCAATGAATTGAAAAAGATGGGGGCTCTAATAGAGGCCAAGGCTGATGGCATGGTCATCAAAGGCAGCAAAAATCTGACTGGCTCTGATGTGAAATCCTACGCCGACCATAGAATGGGAATGATGCTTTCCCTGGCAGGAAGCTTTGCAGAGGGAGAGACAAGGATCGATGACGTGGCCTGCATCAATGTGTCAAACCCTGATTTTTACGGAATTTTGGATAGCCTTAGGCGATAAACGTTGTAATGTCATTGGATATCTAATATAATTTATGTGTCAACTATTAAATTTTCAGGAGGAAAACAATATGAAAACGAAATTGCCTATAGCATTATCGAACAGACATCTTCATTTGTCCACAAAGGATATACATACATTATACGGAGAAGGCTATCGACTGACGCCTATGAAGGATCTGTCGCAACCAGGCCAATTCGCCTGCGAGGAGAAAGTGGATCTTGTCGGACCAAGAGGCACCATCAAGGGTGTAAGAGTCCTTGGACCGGCCAGAAAGGAGACTCAGATAGAGATATCATTGACAGATTGCTTTACGCTCGGCGTCAAAGCACCAATAGCGGATTCAGGCATGCTTGAAGGCTCACCTGGCGTTAAGCTTGTTGGACCTGCTGGAGAAGTGAATCTGGAGAAGGGACTGATTGTTGCCGCAAGACATATACACATGAGCCCCGATGACGCGGAAGAGTTCGGCGTGGCAGACAAGGACATCGTCAAAATCAGAACATTCGGAGAGAGAGCCCTTGTCTTTGAGAATGTACTGGTCCGTGTCAACAAGGATTATAGACTCGAGATGCATATAGATATCGAGGAAGGCAATGCGGCAGCTCTTACAAATTATGAGCTGGTTGAATTGATCAAGTAATCGGGGTGATGAAATTGAAAAATCTGGCATCCTATATAGACCATACCATCTTAAAACCAGACACAACCATTGATCAGGTCAGACAGGTTTGCGAAGAAGCCACACAATACAAATTCGCATCGGTATGTGTCAATCCATATTATGTGAAGCATGTGAAGGAATTTCTAAAAGGCAGCGGTGTGGCAGTCACATCGGTCATTGGATTCCCGTTGGGCTGCACGATGAAGGAAGTCAAGGCATTTGAGGCTAAAATGGCTGTCAATGCCGGCGCGGACGAGCTGGACATGGTGATCAACATAGCTGCACTGAAAAACAAGAATTATGACGTGGTGCTTGAGGATATCCAAGCGGTGGTGAATGCCGCAGAAGGAAAGACAGTGAAGGTCATCATAGAGACATGCCTGCTGACAGAAGAAGAGAAGGTTAAAGCCTGCGAGCTGTCAAAAGAGGCCGGCGCGGACTTTGTCAAAACATCAACAGGGTTCAGCACAGCTGGCGCCACTGAGGAAGACGTGAAGCTGATGAAAAAGACAGTAGGAGACACGCTCAAGGTAAAGGCATCCGGCGGCATTAGAGATCATGAAAAAACCATGCAGATGATCAATGCCGGCGCCGACAGGATTGGCGCAAGCGCATCCGTCGATATAGTGACAAAAACCGACACGAAACAGGAAGGTTATTAGGCCATGGTAAACATGGCCTTTTTTTCGAGTTGTTTCTGTAAAAAAAACACTTGTAATTAGATTTAGGGCAGTATATCATAATAAAAGGCATAAATTACGCAACAACATAGGAGGATCAGATGGCAAGAAGCTTTGAGAGCACAAGAGACAACAATATAAAAGCAACACCGTCAGAAGCCATAGTCATGGGCTTGTCCCAGGATGGCGGACTGTTTGTACCCAGAGATTTAAGCACAATCAAGCTAAGCACAGAGGATATGAAAGACGCCGGATTCAATCAGATAGCCAAACAGATCATTGGCTTGTTTTTCAATGATTTCAGTGAGGAACAACTGAATGAATCTGTCAATGGCGCCTATGACGAAAAATTTGATTCAAAGGAAATAGTCCCGGTGGTAAAGGTAGGGGACACTTTTATTATGGAGCTGTTTCATGGCAAAACCATTGCGTTTAAAGATATCGCTTTGTCCATTCTCCCCTATCTGATGAAAAATGCTGAAAAAAACTGCAATTCCACAGAAGAGATCATCATACTGACAGCAACGTCAGGGGATACGGGAAAGGCAGCCTTAGAGGGCTTCAAGGATATCGAGGGAATCAGAATCGTTGTGTTCTACCCCGAGCATGGCGTCAGCCAGGTTCAGAGGCTTCAGATGATTACCCAGGAGGGTGGCAACACACATGTCGTCGCTATTGACGGCAATTTCGACGATGCCCAGTCAGCTGTCAAAGTCATTCTCAATGATGAGATTATGAGGGCTGGATTGAAAGCTAAAAACATCAAGTTCTCATCGGCAAACTCCATCAACATAGGCAGACTGATACCCCAAATCGCCTACTATTTCTCAACCTATGAAAAGCTGGTAAGAGACGGGGAAATCAACAGAGGAGACCGGATCAACTTTGTCGTGCCAACAGGCAACTTCGGCAACATACTGGCAGGTTATTTCGCTAAGCAAATCGGACTGCCCATCAATAAGCTGATATGCGCAGCCAATGAAAACAATATATTAAGAGACTTCATCAATACCGGTATCTATGATACCAACAGGCCATTCATCAAAACCATGTCGCCATCAATGGATATACTGATATCCAGCAATCTGGAGAGACTGCTGTATTACTTGAGTGATTGTGACAATGACTATATCGCAGGACTAATGAAAGACCTGGCAACCGGCAAGAAATATGAGGTGAAGGATTCCATCAAGGAAAAGCTTAAGGAAGAATTCTGGAGCAGCTACTGCAACGAGGAAGAAACCATGGAGGCCATCAGGAGAGTATTTCAAACCTATGGCTATGTGATGGATACCCACACAGCTGTCGCCTATAAAACATATGAGGATTATATTCGCGCCACACAGGACCGGACCAAAACGGTTGTCCTATCCACCGCAAGCCCCTTCAAGTTTCCAGGGAGTGTCTACAGTGCCATTTATGGCCCTTCGGATAAGGATGAGCTAGCCCTGATGGAGGAGCTGTCAGAAAGGACCGGCCTATTGATTCCTGAAGTGGTCAATGGATTGGGGGATAAAAAGGTGCTGCATAAAAGGACATGCAAGCCTGGGACAATGGCTGACGAGATAATGGCAATCATAAGCGAGGACCAAAATGATTGAGCTGAGAATACCCGCAACCACCGCAAATCTGGGCCCCGGTTTTGATTCCCTCGGGGCCGCCGTTTCACTTTATGCCCATGTCTCTTTCACAGACAGCGACAAGCCTCTTGAGATATATGGCTGCTCAGAAAAGTATTGCAACAGCGATAATCTGATCTATACATCCTATGTCCATACATTTGAAATCTACGGGAAGACCCCGAAGAATGCCACGATAGGCATCAGATCAGAGATCCCAACATCCAGAGGATTGGGAAGCTCAGCTGCCTGTGTGGTGGCCGGCGTGGCTGGAGCGCTGCATATGATGGGGATGGAACAGGATATAAGGCTGCTATTGGATATCTCCTCACAAATAGAGGGGCATCCCGACAATGTTGCACCGGCAATCTACGGCGGGCTGACAGCCTCCATGAAAACTGGAGACCAGGTGTTTACAAGGCAGTTCAACATGCATGAAAAAATCAATTTCTACGCATTCATACCTGATTTTACATTATCCACTGCAGCCGCTAGAGGCATATTGCCGAAAAAAATAGATTTTGTCGATGCCGTATTCAATATCTCAAGAATTCCCTTATTGCTGAAAGGCTTGGAGGAGAATGACAAGGAACTGATCCGCGCATCCATGCAGGACAGGCTGCACCAGCCCTATCGAAAGAGCCTGATACCGGGATATGAAAGCATAGAAGAGGCTTGCTATGAAAATGACTGTCACACCGTGTATCTCAGCGGGGCAGGCCCAACCATCATGTGCCTGTCGGATCAGGAGGGAATGGAAACCCGATTGTCCCAGGTGTTGGACCGTTTGGAGCATCGTTGGATTATCAGAAAGCTTACCCTAGACAATAATGGAATAATAATATTAAGGAGTTGATTTCATGAGCAATAAAAAATATCTGATTGTCAATAAGAAAATTCTGCCGGAGGTTTACGACAGAGTCATCGAAGCCAGAACCCTGATCAACGACAACATGGTCAAAGGCATCAGCGAGGCTGTCAAGCAGGTGGGCATCAGCAGAAGCACCTACTATAAATACAAGGACTATGTTTTCGCGCCATCAGAAGACTCCATAGGCAGGATGGCAATCATAGCCATGACACTTGCCCATAAGCGAGGCGTTCTGTCAGCAGCGATAAACTTTGTATCTGATTACAACACCAATATTCTGACCATAAACCAAAACATTCCCATCAATGGGCAGGCAAATGTCACTTTGTCTCTTGACATATCAGGTATGGAAAGCTCAGTGGATGAGATGATCGAGGTTTTACGCAGGATAGATGGTGTGATGAGCGCGAAGCTGCTATCAATAGAATAAAAAATATAAAATATGAGCACAGAGGATATCTGTGCTCATTTTATTGATCCTGGCCATTGAATCCACCTAATCAGGATAAATCAGATTTTCATTTGTCATTTTTTCCAGCGTCTCATTGAGAAAAATCGATGCCTCCTCTTTGGCCGCATTCAGATCCATGTCCATATAGTTGCCGCATGACAAGGGGTCGGCTCCGGGAATCTCATCATCATATACAGCAATGAAAGAAAACATGTCATGTATGATCGGCACGATATCCATAGAAGAAAGGTCACCCTTCAGGATCAGATAGAACCCGGTTCGGCATCCCATCGGACCGAAATAAATGGTATTAAAGTTGTAGACCTCGTGGTTGCGAAGATAAGTCGCGCCAAGATGCTCGATAGCATGTATCTCACCTGTGTTCATGACAGGCTCTCTATTGGGTCGCTTCATTCTGATATCATAAGTCGTGATCACATGGTCACCGACAAGATCCTTTCTGGAAACATAGACCCCTCTGTTCAGCCTTTCGTGGTCCACTTGGAAACTCTCTATTTTTTTCACACTTGACCTCCATTCAAACTATTTGTTCATTATTATTTTACTATGATTCAAACTAGTTGTCCAACAGTGACATATTTTCTTGATTGAAAAGAGAAATAAGGATTTTTGACGGTACTGTAAATTCTGTATTGAAGAACCTTTTATACCTGTCTTATTCTTCATTATTGCAAGCAACACCGATCAATTTCAAAGCTTCAGTAGCATCGTCTCGGACAGGCCAAATGAGATCCTTGGCGGCAATTTCTTCATACTCAAGAAGATTTACGGCGTGAGGATCGTTTTTAGAAACCCAAGTAAGTGTTTCAACAGCTTTCAAATCACCTATCTTGACAAGGGCCTTGATTATGTCATGACGATGGGCAATATCATCCCAGTACCACTTTTCGCTTTCCGGCGAGGTGGCACCTTGTGGAACCCATGCTGGAGTTAAGCTTCTAGCGGCAACGGACATTTTTTTTAGAACTTCACAAAGGGGTTCAACAGCATCTTTGCCAAATGGAATACACATATTCCACTTGTTTTTAGCGATTAAATGCCATATCTTAATTGTTACATCATCCGGTATAAATATTTTCTCTAGAGCTTCTGCTGCTGCACTTCGAACGGTCGTGGCATTATCCTTTAAAGAATTGCATAAAGGTTCCACAGAATTAATATCACCTATATTGCCAAGAGCTTCCGCGGCAGCGCAACGCATATTTTTATCGCTACTATTCAAAACATCGCACAACAATCCAACAACGGATTTATCATTTATTCTGCCAAGTGCCTTTAAAACTGCTACCCGAACTTGCATAACGCTATCATTCAAAGCAGTACGCAGTGGTTCCAATGCTTTTACATCACCTATCTTACCAAGTGTTTCAGCAGATTTAAAACGAACTGACCAATTACTATCCATCAAGGCTGTTCGAAGTGGATCAATTGCGTCACAGCCATAAGCAACGCATCCGTCCCAATTCCCTTTTGCTATCATATCCCATACTATACTCACTTCATCTTCAGGGATTGAAATCCCCATTCTATTTAGAGCGTTTGAAGCTGATTTACGAACCTGGTTATTGTTATCCTTTAAAGCTACCCGCAGTTGCTCTGCTCCATTTGAACTTCCTATTCTACCAAGCGCCTCCGCAGCTCTATTCCGTATCTCGTCATCATTATCTCTTAGCGCTTCGCATAATGGATCTACAGAAGATTCACCACCTATATTGCTTAGCGCTTCTACAACAATTTTTCGGACTTCTCTATCTCCATCTTTCAACATCGCACGCAACGGTTCTATTGCACTTGCATTGTACATTCCACCAAGTGTTTCCGCTGCTATAATGCGAACCCACTTATCTTTATCTTTTAAAACTTCGCACAATGGCGATATCGCAGGGTTGCCCATTTTTCTAATTGCGTCTATTGCACTTTTACGAACATCTCCATGGCTATGTTTTAAGGCTGAACACAGGGGTGCTACTGCTGGTATACCTAATTGAGCAAGTGCATTGGCTGCTTGAGAAAACACAATTTTCTCGCTTTTTTTTAAAGCTTCACAAAGAGGATCTATTGCGCGGGTATCGCCAATTTCGCCAAGCGCCCGTGCTGATACATAACGAACAACCCCATCATTGCTCATCAAGGCATCACATAGTGGTTTTAATGCGGACTCACCACCTATTTGGGCAATTGCGGTTATTGCCGCTTCACGAGCGCGATCATCTCCAACTTTCAAGACACCTGCCATTGGCCCGACTGCACGTGAATCACCTATTTGACCGAGTGCAGTTGCTGCACTTCTGCAATATTTACTGTCGCTTAACATTGCGCAAAGCGGCTCTGCAGCACGCGAATCGGCTATTTCACCAAGCGCTCTGATTGCTGCTTCACGTGATTCATAACCATCCCCAAAGGATAGGGCTTCTATCAGTTTTACAATATTTCTTTGGTTTTTCAGCTTTTCAACCTTTTTAACATCAATTCTGAATAAACTCATAAATGCCCTCCTTGATACATTATTTTATTGTATATATGAATATTATACTCTGCTAAAAAATCGAATACAATAAAATGATATTGGAGACAGATATCAAATTTCCTTGATTACAAAGGAAAATAACGATATACTATTAGCAATTGGATATAAATTCTATACTAAAGAAAAGTGAATAATTGGGGGGATAACATGAGTAAAATATCGAATGCCATGATCATGCTGATTTTGCTTAGGGCCAAACGGCAGATGAAAATCGATGAAATCGCCACATCTTTGGAAGTCAACAGACGGATGGTCCAGACCTATAAGGACGAGCTCATGAAAGCCGGTATCATCATAGAATCCAAGCCGGGCAGATATGGCGGCTATAGCCTGCCCAAAACCTATGACAGTCTATTGAACCTGAGCCTGAATCCTGATGAAGTCATGGCGCTGGAGATGGCATACAAGCAGCTGGAAGAGTCCGGCTTTGTCTATACCAAGGAATTATCAGCGGCCTATCATAAGGTGATGGCATCCATTCAAATCGACAGACATCAATACGGTGATTTTCTCCCGGATTATCAATTCGTGAGCAAATCGTCGCCTGCAGCACTTATTGACAACCAGGAAAGAGAACACTGCAAGAAAATCCACGCGGCACTGATTCAGAAAAAGAAAATCCATGTCAACTACTACTCACTTCTCAATGACGAGCATCAGGAAAGAACCGTCAGTCCCTACGCCCTCTATGAATACAGAAACTCCCTCTATCTAACCGGATTTTGCCAACTAAGACAAGAAATCAGAGACTTTAAAATATCTAGAATCAAATCGCTGACCATCACAGACGATTTTTTTGTCTTGCCAAAAGACTTCAGCCTCAAGGATTATATGAACAACTGCCTTGGCATATTCAAGGACACCACTCAAAAGGTAGTCCTTAAAATCAGCCATCCCATGAGCCAGATTATCAGAGAAAAAATCTGGTCTGACAACCAGGTGATCACAGACATCCCGGATGAAAAAGCCATCCTCTTTGAAGCAAATCTCCAGGGAGAGATCGAAATCATCAGCTGGATACTATCCATGGGCAGCGATGTAGAGGTCATGGAGCCTACAGATCTCAAAATAAAAATAAGAGAAAAACTTGAAAAAATGATAAAAAACTTTTAAACAGTACGCATATACTGCCACAATGGGTGATAGGATAATAGTGGGGTAGTATTTGGGATTCACATAGTAAAAGGGTTTGGGAATATATATCGGGGGATATGTAGGATGGAGGTGGTGGCTTATGTTTAGAATAATTACGTTTCCAATCGTGCTTATCGGTGTGGTTATTTTAAAAATGGTGAGGTTTGCTTGGACAATTTTCATCATCTTACTGGTTGCAGTCATTACAGCATTTGTAGGATTGGTGAGGGAGAAGTGGTAGGGGTGGGGGTGGGAGATGATGTTTAGATTTGTGAAGAGTGTTTTTTGAGAGATTCTATTAACTATAGTAACGGCCGAGGTTTAATATTTTTGTATCACCATGAAGTTTACAACAAAGCATTATTCTAAGAAGCGTGATAATTGATTTGAACATTGTTTGTTATTTAGTTAAGAAAATAACACTTTTATACTAAAATATGATAAAATATAAGTGACGATTCAACCAATTAGGATTGATCCTGAAAGTATTGTTAATGACTTTTTTATTGTTAAATGATTGTTTGGATTGATTCAAAGGGATTATTTTGTCAAATAAATTTAGTTGAATTAAGGAGGGAAAATAATGACTAAAAAAACATTGTCTATTTTTCTAATGTTGACGTTATTGGTTTCATTGACTTTCAGTGGATGCAGCCAACCATCTGAACAGACGACAACGGCTCCGACAACTACAACTGCTGTTACAACTGCTCCAGAGCCGACGGGTATGTTCACCCCAGGGACCTACACAGTCACTGTCGATGGTCATAACGGTCCTTTTGAGATTGATGTCGTGTTTAGCCAAGACAAGATTACAGATATCATTATCGGTGATCATGATGAATCACCAGCAATAGGTGATGTCGCTATGGAAGCGATGCGTTCGGAAATACTTGAAAGACAAAGCTTGAATGTGGACACCATCGCAGGCGCCACAATAACCGGTGTATATTTCCGGGTTGCTGTCACGGATGCTGTTAAGGAAGCGGGTGGAGACTCATCCAAAATGCAGGCAAAAGCTGATAAACAATTGACAACTCCTAAAGACGCTACTGTTGAAGTGGTGATAATCGGTTCTGGCATAGCTGGTCTCTCTACAGCAATGGAAGCCAATAAGCTTGGACTGGAAGTGATGGTCATTGAGCAGTTAGGCATATTAGGCGGCTCGTCTGCTCGTGCGGGATACCTCATGGGCACTGGCACCAAACTACAGGCGGAACAGGGAATAACATACAGTCTGGATGATCTGAAAAGCAGATTTTTAAGGTCTGTCGACGTTTCTAACACTGAAGCCTATGCTCATGCTGTGAGATTCGTAGAAAACATGGGAGTAAACATAGACTGGATGTATGATTTGGGAACAAAATTTGGTCCTGTGAATCTAGGATTTCAGCACTATGGTCCCGAAGGTGAGCGTTTGGGTTCATTCTTGATTAAAGCACTTGAAAACAACTTGAAAACCAAAAAAATCGATTATCGCCTTAACACACGCGGTGATGAACTGTTGACAGACTCATCTGGCGCAGTTATTGGCGTAAGAGTTGAAGCACCGAATGGTGAATACTATAACATTTATGCTGATGCTGTTGTTGTGGCAACGGGTGGTTTTTTTGCCAATAAAGAAATGACGGCACAATATTTTCCAGGTTATGAGAATTTTCCATATGACTGCACAATGGGTGCAGACGGATCAGGGATGTTGATGGCAGGGGAAATCGGAGCGGAATTAAAAAATATGACCGCCGGTAACCACCATGCAATTGTCGGTTTTTATAAGGGTGTTCCAAGATCACTTACACTACTTGCAGGAAATGGTGGAATCGCTGTTAACAGCAAAGGGGAAAGATTCTTTAACGAATCAGGAGATTATACTCTCTTTACCAAAGCTGTAATTAACCAGAACGATGATATCTACGCCATCATGGATCAAACCATAGCCGATCTTCCTGTTATTCAAAATGATAAGGGTCTGGCCGCTCTTACCTTCATGTATACTGTTGCAGATACTTTGGAAGAGCTTGCGGAAAAAATGGGTATTGATCCTGAAGGTTTGCTAGCTTCAGTTGAAGCGGTTAGAGAAAGCATAGCAGCAGGCACCCCCGATGCTTTTGAAAAACCACTAGCCAACATGCGAACAGATTTCACAAATCCACCATATTATGGCGTTAAGACTCAGATTGAAAATCACACGAATTATGGAGGCATTGCTACCGATTACAACAGTAGGGCATTGAAGAGTGATGGCTCTGTTATAAAAGGGTTATACGCAGTTGGTGAATGCTCTGCCATGAAACCGGGTACATCTGGCATGCTTTCTGTGGGGGTATTTGAAGGCCGAATAGCCGCCAATGCAATAGCGGATGAAAGATGATTTTTCACAAAGGATAGAATAGGATTACGAATATGTAACTGTAATTGTTTAATGCCTCCAAGTCGACAACTGAGTTGTTTAAAACGGTTGTGCTACTTGGAGGCGTTTTTGAACTTGATAACATTCTATTGACAAAATAGACAGACTGGTCTATTATTTTAAATAAATAACTATTGAATGGTGATTAGATGGATACTAACAAAGGACAACAAACAAAGGAAAAAATTATCAGAACGGCGGCTCGTCTTTTTTTAGAGAAAGGCTATAATGCCACAGGGATTAATGAAATACTAGCAAAAACAGAGGTGCCAAAGAAGCGTTCACTTAGGGATTGAACAACAAACCAAGTGAACAGCTTCAAACGGGGGCAAAAAGAGACCAGTCACCATCAGGCATAATGCTTGAAGTGGCTGGTCTTTTCTTATGGGACATTTTGTCGAGTTTGATATCTACACAGGATTTTTTTGAGCTATCATCTAGAATGTTAATGCTTCTTATATTCAACAGACAGAATAAAATCTGCCATTGTCATTGAAGCATTTACAATAAGCCTTGCATGATGTTCATCAATCCCAATACGCTTAACTCCAACGCCGTGAGCATCACTATCCTTATTCCGCATTTCGGAAATTGCAGAAACAATTTTCTCTAACCCTGACAGAAGCATATTTATTCGCTTATCAAAATTTTTGTCGCCATGCATATTATATAAATCTTTAACTTGTTTATATAAAGCCCCAATATCGCCAGAACTAGACGGCGTTTCGCCCTTTTTTTCTATGACGTAGCAAAACACTTCTTCGAGCAATGTTCTTGATTTTGTAACAGCGCTGTCATAATTGCAATTTTCAATATCATGCATTGCACGGACGGAAATATCTTTAATATATTCTCTATCAATAGCTTTTATTTTTGGAGCATCTATTTCTACTTTACTTCCGATTTTTCGAACAAAGAATTGTTTACCAATTACCGCCAATTCATTACCGCCAAAATATAGCAATCCATTTATCTGATTAATAATTTCAGATGTAGTTCGTTTATAAGAATCTTCGATTGTTTCAGCAGAGTGTCCTGACAATATCTTATTAAATTGTTCTTTCGAAAACAAAAAAGCAAGCAAGTCAGAACACTTACCGTTTTTTATAGAATGCTCAAGTAATTTATCAAGATACTGCCATCGACTTAAATTTGTACCTCCCCAGCTATACGAGGCGGGTAAACCAAATAATGTTAATATACCACAAATATCTGGCCCGCTTAAGTATGGCATTGCGACTGTAATATCATTTCCGATATCTGTTTCAATTGTTCCGTATTTTGTATCACCATCAAGTATGGCTATTATTTCTTTTGACCTTAATAAATTGTAGGATTCAGTATTTGATTGAACCATACTTACCATCACCTTCTTATTATGAGTTTCAGTTACCAAAAATAATGTTTAATTCAATCCTTGGCATAAGATGATTTATCTTCTGCCACTTTGCTCAACTTTGGTTTTGAATTTGAACCATATGATTTCTTTTTAAGCTTCTCATAAAGCACAGTCCCGATTGAATCCATTACCTGTTTCATCATGTCAGGATCAGAAAACATTCTCACAAAGAAATCTTCGTTCTGTTCATACCTTGTAGCCGCCATTTCTGGAAAGTCTTTTTCAAACAAAAGCATAAAAGTTTTCCTGTCGTTATTCTCTGCGTAGTTCTGCCATTTTTCTTCAGATGCATAATCATTTTCAATTTGCAATAGCACTTTGTCCATTTCAGTGAAATTAGTTCCGAACTTCTCGTTAATTTTATCGATTATTATTGTAAGAGGGTCTTTTTTCTTTTCACGCCGGCCGGCCTCGCCAGTGATAGGGCGGAACCCCTCTTCTGAGCTTTCTAACTCTATTTCTCCTTCAAAATCTTTTTCAAGGCGATAGTACTCCAGTAAGACCTTGTCGTCTACATAAACCTTATCTCGATTGCCTTTCGGCATCATAGTGTAAAGAAACTTTGTATATACACTGAATTTGTGTATGTCTTTATCGAACAAACGACATACCTGAGTGATAAAAGAATAGATCCGGTTAAATCTAGCTAATGTTGACTTAAACAAGTCTTGTCTGTCTTCTTCCAGTGCGTCAAAGCGATCAAGTGCAGGTCGAATGGTTCCCTGTAACTTTCCTAAATCACCGGCAGACTGCTCTTTTTTTGAATAGAAGATATCAGCAAAACGTTCTACTTCCATTTGTTGATAAACACGGAATTCATCAAGCGTGTTTTTTAAATCATATATAACATTAGGATTAGTTTCCTCTTCCAGAACTGTTTCCTCATAATACGGTTCAAAGGATTTGCGTATATCTTCAGAGGAATTTACAAAATCTAAGACAAAGGTATCAAATTTACCCCGCATAGTGCGATTTAAACGCGATAGAGTCTGAACCGCCTTAACACCGGATAGCTTTTTGTCTACGAACATCGTGTGTAAAAGTGGCTCATCAAATCCAGTTTGATATTTCTCAGCAACAATGAGCATTCCAAATTCATCGGTATGGAATGCATCTGGTAAAGCCTTTTCTCTGATGGTTTCACCATTCCGGTTTTTATTCATCTTTTCTTCGGTAAAAGTTTGTCCATTGTCTTCAATTTCACCGGAGAATGCAACCAATACTTCTAAGTCATTATAACCCTTTACTTTGATTTGACGCCTGAATTCCTGTACATATCTTACTGCATGAAGACGGGACGGAGTAACAACCATAGCCTTAGCTTTTCCACCAATTTTGTGTGCGGTGACATTCCTGAAATGCTCAAGCATAATTGTGGTCTTTTGTGAAATATTATGAGGATGCAAAGTTTCAAAGTTACGGATAGCATTAACTCCAGCAATTGTGTCCAATTCAGGATCGTCTGGAATAGCCTTTGCAATCTTATAATACATTTTATAGGTCATGTAGTTTTTCAGCACATCAAGGATAAAGCCTTCCTCAATAGCCTGACGCATGGAATATATATGGAATGGATGATACTTGCCGTTTTCATCCTTCCAACCAAACATATTAAGTGTTTTATCCTTAGGTGTCGCCGTGAAAGCAAAGAATGACAGGTTTTCATGAATCCCCTGTGCTGCCAGTTCGTCCAGTAGCTTATCCTCATCGTCTTTTCGTGCTGCTTCCTCGGCGTTTTCCATCTCAGAATATTCCTCGAGTATTTTTTCAGTATCAGCAAGTGCCTGCTTTAGCTTTTTCGCCGCATCACCAGTTTGGGAAGAGTGTGCTTCATCTACGATTATAGCGAAACGCCTATTGCCGGAGTTGACTTCCTTATAAATGACAGGGAATTTTTGTAGTGTAGTTATTATGATTCCAGTTCCAGCTTCAATAGCATACTTTAATTGCTGTGAGTTCTTATCTATTTTTTGTACTACACCATCTACATGATCAAATTGGTATACGGTGTTTTGCAACTGGCTGTCCAATACACGACGATCCGTAACTATTATGACAGTTTGAAATATCTTTTCGTCATTTGCATCATGAAGCCCTACTAGTCGATAGGCAAGCCATGCGATAGAATTGGATTTTCCAGATCCTGCACTGTGCTGAATAAGGTAGTTATGTCCAGAACCATTTTCTTTTACCTGTTCTAAAAGTTCGGTTACAACATCTAACTGATGATAGCGCGGAAATATCATGCGTTCAGATGTTATTTCTCCAGAATTCTTATTTCTTTCAATCTCAAGGTGCATATACTTGTGTAAAATCTCAAGCAGACGGTCTTTGCATAGAATTTTTTCCCAAAGATATGCGGTATCATATCCATTAGCATTTACAGGATTTCCTTTACCACCGACATTGCCCGCATCATTGGAGCCTTTATTAAAAGGGAGGAAATAGGTTTTACCGCCTTCTAGACGCGTGGTCATATATACATTAGTC
>JAUYTY010000193.1 GCA_030694905.1 Eubacteriales bacterium
GCTAAACGAGGACTTAAATATGACCATCGTTCAGGTAACACACGAGGAATCAATTGCTGCATATGGAAAGAGAATCATCAGATTGATTGATGGTGAGATTTATAAAATCGAATTAAACGGTGTCTTGGAGGAAAAGAAATGATAAAAAAATACATTCCAATTGTAATAATACTGGTTTTAGTCGTTGTGGGCGGGTACTATGCCATAAACCAACTAATGCCCGCCGTAGACGAAGAAGGCGCAGGGAAAACGACTTACGCCACCTCGCCCGCATTCAAGGGCGATATAAATGTTGGTGTCAATACCTCTGGAACGCTGAATGCATCTTATGGAGGCGGTATCAGAGTTCCGCAAATCACCGATCCTGAATTTGGCGGTGTTTCATTTACGATAGCGGAATTTTTGGCTAAAGAGGGAGATTCTCTGATGATGGGTGATCCGGTATTGCGTCTGACGTCCAGCGATTTGGATAATCGGATCACAGACCTTAAATCCAGTCTGGAAAGCAAAAGAGATTATCTCGCCCAGTTATTGGGTATTGATGTCAGAAATGTTGAAAGCGTCAATCCCTACGATGGCATTGTGATCATTTCGCCTATAGCCGGCCGTGTCACAGAGTTGAGCGCAGTGGAAGGTGAGGAGTTAGGCAGTCTGATTGCAAATATCATCAATGACTCAGAATTTAAAATGTCATTTAAAGCAAGGGAAAATGAGTATCCGTCTCTTTATGTGGGTCAGAGAATTCTTCTTAAATTCCCATATTTTGAAGGCTATTACGAGGGCTTCATTGAATCCCTTAATCCCAATCCGGTCCCGGATGATACAGGTGAGTTTGGCTTGAGCTATGTGCACTGGGGAGTCATCAAGGCTAAGAATCCAGGCCTGATTCAAACCAACATGATAGCATCTGTCAGTACGGCAACGTCTTCTACCTCCTATCTTCCAGATACAACGCTTGTGAGCTCAGGCAGAGTGACAGGGTATGTCAATGAGAAAAGAATCTATAAAAATGCGATTTCTTCTGAAGAACTGGTAGTGACTGATGTGCTTGTCAATGAAAGAGATTATGTGGATGCCGGACAGGCAATAGTTAGATTAGCCGGTGCGGAAGTCAGACTTATGATACAGAGCAGATTGGATGAGATCAATAATATCAGACGAACAATTCAGAAGGCCGAGGAATTAAAAAACAACCTTGTGGTTACAGCCCCCATGGACGGCGTGGTCGCAGGATTCTGGAGAACTCAAGGCGAAACCATCATGCCTGGTGAATGGGTAGGAGACATATTCAATACCGGCAATATGATGATCTGGACAGAAGTGGACGATATAGATGTTGTCTATATCAGACAAGATGCCCCCGTTGTAGTGACAGTGGATGCATTGCCCGGAGAAGTGTTTGAAGGTAACGTGACAAGAGTGTCACAATCAGGCACGGATTCCAGCGGTATCATAAAGTATTCAGTGGAAATAGGAGTAAGCGGCAGCGGGGCTTTAAGACCTGGCATGCTGGCACAATGCTTCATTGATGCTGGAGAATCTTTGGGGACATTGCTGATACCGATTGAAGCTGTATTTGAAGAAAATGGAAAGCCAAGAGTAGAAATATTGAAGGAAGATGAGACTGTGGTTGCAGTAACCATTGAGACAGGACTGATCAATTACAGATATGCAGAGGTTCTCTCTGGACTTGAAGAGGGAGATCTGGTCATTACCGGCAGCAGCTCCGACCTGTTGCCCAGTCAACACATTAAAAGTTCTGACAGCATACTGCCTAATAATTGATGATGGGATGTGAGATTAATGGAAAACAATAAAGGTGTCAAGTCATTTTTGATCAGAATGCTGTTCAATTCCAAAATGGCTTCTTCCGGTTTAATTTCCAATGTATTGAGGACATCCCTGACGGTACTGGGCATAACGATTGGTGTAGCATCGGTTGTAAGCCTCATGGGCATTGGAGAAGGAGCAAGGATAGCTGTTGTCGAGCAGTTTGAGAGCCTGGGACAGAATGTCATTGTAATGAAAGCCAACAGCGGCGTTTACAGTTTTCCCGCTGATGAGTATAAAGAAATAATGGAAAGAGTGGATGCCATAAAATCCGCCACACCGGTCACAAACTCCAAGGAATATGTAAGATGGCGACGTACCAGAGGAGATGTAGAAATACTGGGTGTCAATAGCCATTACCCTGAAATCAAAGACCATGAGCTGTTAGCAGGAAATTTTTTCACGTCGCTCCATGTCGATACAAGGTCACCGGTTTGCGTACTCGGATATAACGTAGCCGTTTCATTGTTGAATGGAAGAAGCCCCGTTGGCTATACCATTACGATAGATAATCTTAGCTTCACTATTGTCGGTGTATTGGAAGAAAAAGGCAATGGAAAGGCGGAGAATATAGACAACAAGATAGTCGTTCCATATACCACGGCCATGAGAATGAATGATACAAGAACAGTAGACGAGATTTGGGGGAAGGCGATGGATGAAAAGGATGCTTCCCTGGCCATAGTACAATTGGGAAGAATCTACAGCAGAAAGATACAAGGCACACCTGTTAATACTACTAATCCTGATGACGGTGGTGAAATGCCGCCAGAAGAGATAATACCGGATAAGCCAATGCCCGAACCGCCACCAGAAACACCTGGAAATGACATATTTACGAAAGGCGATGATATTATAACCATAACAAGCCTGAATCAACTGGTCGACGAGGCCAATGACGCAAATCGAATCATGACGCTTCTGCTTGGCGGAATTGCTGCAGTATCACTCTTGGTTGGTGGATTGGGAATCATGAATATCATGTTGGTTGCGGTAAGTGAAAGAACTGGAGAGATTGGTGTCAGAAGGGCTTTGGGAGCAAAAAAGACAGATCTGTTGTTTCAGTTTATGCTCGAGGCTCTTTATGTCAGCATAATAGGATGCATATTGGGTGTGTTCGCAGGCATATGGTTGATCAATATTTTCAAATCAAATGGATTTGCGGCAGTCATAAGCCTTGAGGCAGTCAGAATAGCGACAGTGGTTGCATTGACTTCTGGTTTGCTCTTCGGCGTGTATCCTGCCTACATGGCTTCAAATCTTTCGCCGGTTGAAGCTTTGAGAAGACAATAGAAAAATTGATAAAAAAGATAAGAATTTTCAAAGAGTTCTTATCTTTTTGTTAGATTTCAGATATAATGTATGGATATCACAGATGATGAAGAGGTAATATATGAAAGCGTTTTATGCCAAGAGAAGACAGTCCTTACTGGAGAACTTATCTGATGACAGTATTCTAATGCTTTTTTCCGGATCGCCCGTGGGAAAATCAGCAGATGCGGATTATAGGTTTTATGTCAATAATCATTTTTTCTATCTGACAGGTATTGACAGAGAACATGTCGTGTATTTGTGCGAAAAGAAGAAAAACACTGTTAAAGAAATGCTCTTTATAAAAAAACCAAATATTGACCTGGAAAAATGGTTTGGATTTTACCTCACAGAGGACGAATGCAGATCAATTTCAGGAATTGAAGAAATCAGTTACTATGAAGGCTTTGATGACTATCTGCTTAAATTATTGAATAATGGCAACATCAAGAATGTATGCCTGGATCTAGAAAACCGCAGCTTTGACAGCAATCCTACTATAGCGCAAAAATACTCATCTATATTTATTGACAGGTATCCTCACATAATGCATAATAATCTTCATCCGCTCATTTCCGACATGAGAAGAGTTAAGGATGCATCAGAAATTGAAAGTGTTAAAACATCGATTAGGATTACCAAGGAAGCCTTCTGCCACATGTTGCTGAACATTAAGGCAGGCATGAAGGAATACGAAATGGAAGCCCATTACAATTTTATTCTGAATCTTAATGGCGCGGAGCCATCTTTTGAGACGATCGCGGCTTCGGGTGGCAATGCGGTTATATTGCATTACATTAAGAACAATCAGGAGGTCAAAACCGGTGATCTGATCCTTTTTGATTTAGGCGCAAGCAAAAGCAAGTACTGCTCGGATATCACACGGACCGTCCCAGTGGATGGCATTTACACTGAAAGGCAAAAGGCGCTATATAGAATCGTTCTGGAAGCCAATAAGAAGGTGATTGACGCCTCAAAGCCAGGGGCCACCATCAATGAACTGAATGAGATAGCAAAAGCTGTCATATTTGAAGGGTTGCTGCATCTGAAACTGCTTCATCATAAGGACGAATTGACCAAATATTATTATCACGGTGTATCTCATTATCTTGGCTTGGACGTGCATGATGTGGGGGACAGAGAAAAGCCGTTGGAAGCTGGTTGTCTGATCACCGTCGAACCGGGACTTTATTTATGGGATGAGGGGATAGGCATAAGAATTGAAGACGACATTCTGATAACTGAGAGCGGAAACTTCAACCTCTCTCATGAAATACCAAAAGAGATTTATGAAATAGAAGAGCTGATGAGAAATTAACACTGGAGAGCTGGATTTGCTGATAAAATCATTGAAACGAGCTATCAAAGACCGGCCTATAGGTCTTGAAACCATTCAAATTACAGTTATGGAATATATTCGATTCTTTTACTCCGATATCGAAATACCATCCTGTCTTGATATTCTGTCCCATAAGTCAGATGAAGGTTACAAACTGACATTGAAAGAAATATTTGAAAACACGCCGATGGCCGAGACTCAATATCTGCCTGGAGAAATTTATAAAAATCTGATTCCAACAAATTTAAAAAAGAAATTAGGTCAGGTGTTTACACCGACCGAGATAATAAAGGAAATAATAGCCAATACACCAATAAAAAGCATGTATCTTTCGAATCCTTATATGAGGGTTTTTGATCCGGCATGTGGCAGCGGTGATTTTTTAATAGAAGTCTATAAGACAATACTAGAGATCATTGATAATAACCGGGATTGTTTTGAAGAAGAGTTTGGAATTGATACGGGCAGTATTGAATCCCATATTATGAAAAACAACCTATATGGATGCGAGATCGATGATTTTACAGCTTTCCTGGCATCATCCAATCTGAGAATAATCTCTGATTGTTCAGATGCGCCTGATATAAAAGCAGTTGATTACCTTTTTTCTGATACGAATCATTCATATGACCTTATAATTGGAAACCCACCATACATAGGGCATAAAAATCTTCAATCTTCTTACAAGAAAGCCTTAAAAGAAAAATACCTGGTCTATTCCGACAAGGCAGATATTTCTTATTGTTTTTTTGAAAAATGTTTTTCAGATCTTAAGGCACTTGGTTTGTTGAGCTTTATCACTTCAAGGTATTTTATAGAAGCGGAGCATGCCAAAGCACTTAGAGAGTTTATAATAAATCATTACACAGTTATTGGCATAATTGATTATGGTGGGCTGAATCTTTTCAAGAACACAGGCATCAGTCCGGTGATTATCACATTATCAAAGGGGAGTGAACAAAAGGACATCACTGTAGTTGATCTAAACAAGCAAAAAAACTATAAAATAGCAAGCAATGACCTCAACGGTGCAGTTTGGGATATAAATGACAATCAATCGAAAGCAATAATGCAGAAGATCAACAATAAATCTGATTCTTCCGTTGATGAGGTATTCGATATTTATCAGGGAATCATAACGGGTTGCGACGAGGCTTTTATCGTGGATGATGATATTATCCGACTACATGGCATCGAAAGCGAACTGCTGGTGAACTGGATAAAGAGCAGCCATTTGAAAGGCGATGACGGCATTTCAGATTCAAAATCCTTAAAGCTGATTTATACCAACCACCAAGAGTTGGGGAAAATGCCAAATACAAAAAAGTATCTGGAAAATTTCAAGGAAAGACTTAAAAAAAGGAGAGAATGCATTACCGGTGTCAGACGATGGTATGATCTTCAATGGTGTCGAAAAAAGGATTTATTCGAAAGGGATAAGATTCTGTTTCCCTATAAGGCTTCCCAAAATCATTTCACACTGGATATACGGAATTATTACTTCAGCGCTGATATTTATATGATGATACCCAAAGATAATGCTTTAAATCTACGCAAAACACTTTATTACCTGAACTCTGAAGTGTTCGAATTCATGATTAAGAGCAAAGCCAAAAAGATGGGGTCAAGTTTGTTCGAATACTATCCATACACGATAAAAAAAATGCCATTTGTCTATATTCCGGAAAATATCGTTGAAAGTATTATGGAATATGATAAAATTATGATACAAGTCAATCAGTATCTTTATGACTATTTTAACATTAGCCAATTTGAAAGAATGATCATTAGTGAAAGAATCAAATGAATATTGAAGGAAGGGATAATATGAAAAAAGCATTGCTGTTGATTATAATAGTGCTGCTGCTGTCAGGTTCAATGAACACAGCACAAGCGGACACTTACTATTTTGACATATACAATCACTGGGCTGAAATGGACATATACCAAGTCACCAATAACCTTAAGATTTTTCAAGGCTATGGGGATTTTACCTTCCGGCCGGACAGAAACATATCTATTGCGGAATACTTTAAGGTCTTATATAAAATCGGCAATGAAAATGGTGTTGTCAATCTTGATACTAGAGGTACTGTCAATTACTCTGATATAACTATCAGTCATTGGGCCTATACTTACGTTTTATCTTTCAACAGCTATATGATACAGAACCCAAGCGTTGATTATACGATTTATGACGTGTTTCCGGGAGACAGATTGAATCCCAACAGCTTTATCACACGTCAGCAGGCTGCTGCCCTCACAGCTGCATTGAACCTGCCACCGGTTTCAGCCATGGCATTGCCATTTACCGATATTATTGAAAGCAACAGGTTTTACAACGAGCTGGTGACATTATACAACAATGGTATTATTCTTGGTTATAGCAATAATGAATTCAGAGGGGCCGCAAATCTGACAAGAGCTGAAGCAGCGGTACTGACAAAAAGAATCTATGGAGAAGCAGCCTATAATAAAGTCAATACAATGTCTGGATTAGCTTTTTCAAATAAGGATTTTGACAACGGTTTTCCATTCTTTTATACATATGACAACAGAAATCTGACGGATGATGATTTTAGGTATATAAAAGCGGTCACAACGCTGGAGTACCTATCTTTTGGAGGCTATATCTTCCCAGGTGACGAGCCTTTATATGACACCAATCCGATAAAAACACTCAATGAACTTAAAAGTGAGGGATATTTCAATGTTTTCGGGTTGAATTACTATTTATTGAAAAATGACAATCTGACAGCAGCTATGAAGTTGGCATACAGCAATGAGATTCTGAACGCTATGATTGCCGATACAACTATTGCAATCTCCAACAGGTTATTGCTTTTCCATGAGATTTTGAAGAATGGAGTGGACAACAAGGCAATAAATTACTTGGTTGGCTTGAAAAATGGCGCTAATGATATATTCATCCAGTCCGAGATTGATTTCCTGATATTCAAGCATTATATGAGCACTAATCAAATGGCGGGCTTTTATGAGTTATTGGTCAGATATAATAATTTGCCTTTGAACCCAGCAGCCTTTGTCAATGTCAACAATGGGGGAGTCAATATAACAAACAGCACGGTCATGAATAACACAGACCGGTTCAAACTGATGGAGCAATATATTTTGAACGTGACATTTGGCTTGCATCATGTCGGGTTTTCAAATGAGGCGGAAGCATTCATTACAGGCTACTACAACCGGCTGATAAGCAGCTCGCTATATGGATCTCTGTCAAATGATGACTATAGAAACATAATCGGCACCATAAAAAAACTAAAACTGATAAACCAATAAAGGAGAAACAATGAAAAATCCTAGATTTACAATTGAAATGACCAATGGCGACTTGATCAGCGGAGAGCTCTATTTTGAAAAGGCGCCGAACACGGTGAAAAACTTTGTATCACTGGCAAAAAAAGGTTTCTACGACGGGCTTATATTTCACAGGGTGATCAGAGGCTTTATGATTCAAGGCGGATGTCCGACAGGCACAGGGACAGGTGGTCCGGGATACAGCATCAAAGGAGAATTTGGCATCAATAATTTTGAAAATGATATCAAGCATGAGAAAGGTGTTATTTCAATGGCCAGATCTCAGCATTCGGATTCTGCGGGATCACAGTTCTTTATTATGCACGGCACTTCAACACATCTGGATAACAACTATGCCGCTTTCGGAAAGGTTACAGATGGACTTGATGTTGTAGATAAAATAGCAGAGGTCAAGACTGATTTCAGAGACAAGCCAAAAGAGCCCCAGACCATTAAACGGATTACAATTGATGAAAATGACAATGAAATAGGAGAACCGGATACTTTATGATAAAAAATGTAATATTTGATCTGGACGGAACCCTTGCAAACTCAGAAGAGCTGATTATAAAATCTTTTCAGCATATCTACAAGAAATTTAAAGGACACGAAGTCAGTGAGAGCCATATCAAGAAAACATTCGGTGAAATTCTTGAAAAAGTGATCAGGGCGGAGTTTGATGAAGATTATCAAACTGTCGTCAGCGCATACAGAGAGTTTCATTACGAGAATTTTGACAGGTACATGAAGCTGTATGACGGGGCCAAGGAAATCATAGAAGAATTGTATCTGAATAATTATACTTTAGGCATTGTTACATCCAGGTTAGGCCTGACTGCATTGAAGATCCTTGAAATGTATGATATCTCTAAATATTTCAAGTCGATCATTACAGCGGACATGTGTGTCAACCACAAGCCCCACCCCGAACCCCTGCTGAAATGCCTTGATGAACTTGAAGGATCAAGACCAGAAACCATTTTTGTCGGGGATACTGTTTTTGATTTGGAATGTGCTAAAAATGCCGGAATTCAATCGGTTTTGGTTTCCTGGAGCAATCTTGATGCAAATCTCCTGATCGACAAGCCTGACTTTGTCATCAATCGATATGATGACATAAAAAACATCATTGCCTCAATAAAATAATTACGAATTATTATTTAACATTCAAAAGTTCTATGGTATAATTGCCTTGAAAGTGTTTTGTGAATATTTTAATCAATAAATTATAATTATTCATGTGACATTTAAATCGGATCGGTTAAAAAACAAGGGGGTTTATGATGAAAACCAAATTAAGGATTTTTGGGCTCGTATTTATGATGTTGATGTTATTTACCGTCACTGCCTTCGCCGCTGAAGAAGGTGGCAGCCCATATGGCGCATTATCTCTTTTGCCGCCATTGCTGGCTATTGCACTTGCATTCCTAACCAAACAAGTCATTTTATCTTTGTTTCTAGGTATTTTCTCCGGGGTTATGATGCTTAATGGCTATAATCCTTTTATTTCATTTCTAAGAACCCTGGATTCCTATATACTCGGCAGTCTTGCTGATGGATGGAATGCAGGGATTATCATTTTCACGCTGTCGATAGGTGGTATGATTGGCATAATCGGCAAGATGGGTGGCACTAAAGCCATAGCTGAAGCATTGGCTAAGAAAGCCCAGAATGCCAAAAGTGCGCAGCTGGCTACAACAATGATGGGTATATTGGTATTCTTTGATGATTACGCCAATACGCTGATTGTCGGACCGACTATGAGACCGCTGACTGACAAAATGAATGTTTCCCGTGAAAAGCTTTCCTATATTGTTGACTCAACGGCGGCACCGGTAGCAGGAATGGCTTTCATATCCACTTGGATTGGCTATGAGATAGGTTTGATAGCCGATGTCTTTACCGGTATGGGATTCGAGGGAAACTTTTTTATGGTTTTCCTAAACACCATACCTTACGCTTTTTACAATATTTTCACACTGGTGCTGATTTACAATCTCATCCTGCAGGGTCGCGATTTTGGTCCGATGTATGATGCGGAGGTCAGAGCCAGAACCACAGGAAAAGTATTGGGAGACAATGCAAAACCCATGTCCAACCTTGATACTGAGGAATTCGCGGATCACAGAGAAATCAAATTGCAGGTATCCAATGCGGTGGTACCGATTGCCGTTCTTATTCTAGCCACCTTCTTTGGATTGTGGTACAACGGCTGGGTTCTGGGTGAAGGAGACATACTCTTCTCTGACATCAGAGGCTGCTTCGGTAATGCCGATGCATCTGTCGTTCTGATTTGGTCGGCAGTACTGGGCAGTATAGTTGCAGGTGTCATGGCGTGGGCTAGAAAAATCATGAACATTGGTGAAGTCCTTGACTCTTGGGTTGAAGGTTGCAAATCTCTATTGATTACCGCCATCATATTGATTCTTGCCTGGTCAATCGGTGGGGTTGTCGGTGATGTTGGAACAGCTGACTTCCTGATTCAAGTCGTTTCAACGACTGTACCGGCCATACTTTTACCGATACTGGTATTTGGCATATCCTGTCTGGTTGCGTTCTCTACCGGTACATCATGGGGAACTATGGCAATCGTAGTGCCACTGGCCGTTCCATTGGCAACTGCTTATGTGACAGGGGATCCAACCACGTCACCATTAGTGCTAGCCACATTGAGCGCAGTTCTATCCGGATCCATATTCGGGGACCACTGCTCACCGATATCGGATACCACCATCATGTCATCAATGGCATCCGGATCTGACCATATGGACCACGTAAAGACCCAGATACCTTATGCATTGACAGGTGCCGCTTTCGCTATGGTATCCTATCTGATAGTAGGGTTTATTGAAAGCTTTGCCGGCGATATGATCGGACTGGCTTTTGGTTTTATAGGTATCTATATATTTGTTAAATTAGTAGGAAAGAAAACAGACGAAGCGACGTTAAAACAAGTTTGATATTTAAAAACAACCGATCCGAAAGCAAAAAGAATGCCCAATTCTTTTTGCTTTTCTTTTTGATTTTAATTGTTTTTTTATTGACAATTGATTTTAAGGTGGTATAATTACTTTAGATTCTTCGGGGCAGGGTGAAATTCCCGACCGGCGGTAAAGTCCGCGAACCTTTTTGGTTGAACTGGTGAGATTCCAGTACCGACAGTATAGTCTGGATGATAGGAGATCGTATTTCTTTTCTATCGCTATTTGCCTCTGAGGATTTCAGAGGTTTTTTTAATCCTCTGAAAAAATCAGATTTGGAGGTAGTAAAATGTCAGACAAGACAAGCGTTTTAAAGAGAGGGCATGTTAAAGTACTTACGAAAATTTCCATGCTTTCAGCAGTAGCCGGTGTGTTGATGCTTCTTCAGACACCGCTGTGGTTTGCACCAAATTTTTACAAGCTGGATTTCAGTGAAGTGGCGGTTCTGATAGGTGGGTTTGCTTTAGGACCAGTTGCGGCAATCATTATTGAATTCATCAAGATTTTATTGAATCTTGTTCTCAACGGCACTATGACCGGTGGCGTTGGCGAAGCGGCGAATTTTTTGATAGGTTGTTCACTTGTTGTACCTGCTTCACTTATTTATCACAGGAATAAAACCATGAAATCCGCAGTCATAGGGATGACAGTCGGAATAGTGACGATGGCACTATTCGCATCTGTAGCAAATTATTTTGTACTATTGCCGGTTTATGCCAAGGTATATGGTGTTCCTCTTCAATTCTTTGTAGATATGGGAAGCGCTCTGAATCATTCAATCACCAGCCTTGAAACACTGGTATTGTATGCGGTTGTGCCGTTCAATCTATTGAAGGGAATAGCTGTTTCAGCGGTAACCATATTGATTTACAAAAAAGTGTCACCAATTCTGCATAAATGATAAGACCCTAAGAGAACAAATCGCTAAAAAACCGCTACGGCGGTTTTTTATTGATGTTAACAGATAATGTATGTATAATGTATTTAGTCTAAACATTGATAAAACAGGAAGGTTAAAATGATGACATTCTACTTGAATAATCTCCAGGAAACAGAGAAACTGGGGAAATTGATCGCGGATTGTTCTGACGTCGGTACTGTTGTTTGCCTTGACGGTGATCTGGGAGCGGGAAAGACAACACTGACAAAATATATTGGAAGATATTTGAATGTACAAGAAACCATCACCAGTCCTACATTTAGCATTGTGAAGGAATACGAAGGTGATGTCAGATTTTATCATATGGACGCATACAGATTGGCGTCATTGGAAGAGGCTTACGAGGTCGATATAGAACGTTATATTTATTCGGACGGTGTTTTTGTACTGGAATGGTCTGATAAAATTAAAGACATTTTGCCTGAAAATATTGTCTCGATTATTTTAAAGACCGGGTTTGACATCGATAAGAGAGAAGTCATTCTCATGGGTAGGGGAAAGACCTTCGACTGTTTGGCAAGGGAGCTGGATAATTATGATTATTTTAGGAATTGAATCCTCAAATACAGCTGCAAGCTGTGCTGTTACATTAGATGACAGATTGCTGGGTGAATATACATTGAATCATGCATTGACTCACTCAGAAAAACTGATGCCCTTAATCGCGGATCTGTTGGATTCTCTAAGGCTGACTATCAAAGATATTAACCTTATAGCCGTAAATGAGGGACCAGGGTCATACACCGGTCTTCGCATCGGCGCGGCTCTTGCGAAGGGTTTTGCCTTTCAAAAAAGCATACCCATAGTTGGTCTGACCTCGACACAAGCACTGGCTTACAGTATAAAAACAGAAAATACGCCTATTTACGCCATAATCGATGCCAGAGGAGATAGGGTTTATTACGGCACCTATCTGAGAGAAGGCAATAACTTGACTTGCACAGAAGAACCACAGCTGACTACAATAGATGATTTGATTAGACATATGCTAGATAGTGGCGACAGGGCAATAGCTGTGGGAGATGGCTCAAAAAAACATAAGGAGAGGATCATTGAGACCTTTTCCGGGAATAAAAAAATCTGCATGATTTCTTCTTTCTATGATGATGTCATAAAAGCCTATTCCCTTTGTTCCATGGGTCGTGAAAAGTATCTCCAGGGAAATTATGTAAACCCAAAAGAATACGTTCCTAATTATTTGAGGCCATCTCAGGCTGAAAGGAATTTGATCAATGACAAATGACATGGAAAAACTGATGCTTCGGACCTGTTCAGTCAATAACCTGACCCGTCTGCTTCGCATAGAAAACAGATGTTTTGAAAATCCCTGGACTATCAACATGCTGGTTTCAGAAATACTGAATCCGGACACACATTTTTTGTGTCTATGGAAAGATGATGAAATGCTCGGTTACATATCCCTATGGCTTGTTTTAGATACGGCAAACATCAATAATATAGCAATAGACATACCTTTTCAGAATAAAGGTTATGGTAGCTATCTCCTGACAAAGTCAATTGAGGCTTTAAAGTCCGAGAATATTAATGAAGTAACACTTGAGGTCAGACAATCCAATGAATCCGCTCTGAGATTGTACAGATCCAATGGATTCGAAATCATCGGAGTCAGAAAGGACTACTACAGAAAACCGACTGAGGATGCTTACATTATGTCTAAAAGCATTTAGGAAAGGTGGATTTATGATAGCGTATTTTGTTAAGAAATCATTGGAAGATAATAAAATGATACGTATTGTATATGATAACAAAAGCACAATAACTGAACGGGATATTAGGGTATTGAGCATCAAAGACAACAGGATCACTGCCTTTTGTTATTTGAGAGGCTCAAAAAGAACCTTTTTGATGGAAAATATACTGGCAGCGGAATTTACCAAAATAGAGGATATGATATGAGAGATATAATAGTATTGGGTATTGAGACATCTTGCGATGAGACCTCCATTTCAATCGTAAGGAATGGCAAGGAAGTATTGACAAACATCATCAATTCCCAGATAGAGACGCATAAGGTCTATGGAGGCGTGGTACCTGAGATAGCCTCAAGAAGTCATATCTCAGTTATCAGTCAGGTGCTGGAGGAAGCGCTGACAGACGCTAGAATGGATTTGTCGGCTATAGATGCTGTTGCGGTAACCTACGGTCCTGGGTTGGTTGGAGCCTTGCTGGTTGGCATTAATTTTGCCAAGGCGCTGGCATTCTCCATCAATAAACCGCTCATTGCCGTAAACCATATTGAGGGGCATATATCTGCAAATTATTTAGCCCATAAGTCATTGAAGCCACCTTTTATAACGCTGGTGGTATCAGGAGGTCATACCCATCTTGTCCTACTGAAAGACTATGGTTCTTATGAGGTAATTGGAATGACTAGGGATGATGCGGCAGGAGAGGCTTTTGACAAGGTAGCCAGGTCTATTGGATTGGGTTATCCCGGTGGTCCTTTAATTGATCAGATTTCAAGGCAGGGAAATAGAGAAGCGATCAAATTTCCAAGAGCGACCTTGGAAAAGGATTCTCTGGATTTCAGCTTCAGCGGATTAAAGTCATCGGTACTGAATTATCAGAATAGCATGAAAATGAAAAACGCAGCAATCAATGTGGCAGATGTTGCTGCAAGTTTTCAGGAAGCGGTGGTGGACGTTCTGGTTTCAAAAACGATTGATGCGGCAAAACGTTTTGGAGTCCATACTGTCGCAATGGCAGGAGGTGTCGCA
>JAUYTY010000197.1 GCA_030694905.1 Eubacteriales bacterium
GACGTGACAGGCTCTATCGAACTGGAAGAGGGAATCGAAATGGTAATGCCAGGGGATAACTCGACCTTCACAGTAGGACTGATCACACCGATAGCCATGGAAGAGGGATTGAGATTTGCGATCAGAGAAGGCGGCAGAACAGTAGGCGCTGGCGTAGTCGCTAAAATCCTTAAATAAGACGCCATATACTTGAAAAATACAAATTTTCTTGACATTTAGATATATTCGTGTATAATCATTATGCAATATAAAATCTAATAAAAAATAGCAAGCATGAATAGCAAAATATATGCTTGCTATTATTTTTGCAGAAGAAATTATTAAATATTCGTAACATATTGATATTTATGTTGATTTTAGAATGCAAATTAGGTAAAATATTTCAGTGTGCCGCATGCGAAGAAGTGAAAGGTTGCTGGCAATAGCCGGGTAATTTTTACGGAGTATGTCTTGCTATAAGCGAGGCGAATAGGAATTTCCATTAAAAAAAACATAAAGTACACTAGGCAAAGTGTACATGGAGATTGCCTAACGTATGTAAGGTAAAATACGAAAAAAGGGAGGTAACACAATGGTAAACAGTCAAAAAATTAGAATCAGGTTAAAAGCTTATGATCATCAATTGCTTGATCAATCAGCAAAGAAAATTGTTGAAACTGCCAAAGCTTCAGGAGCTGACGTTGCAGGACCAATTCCTCTGCCGACAGAAAAGCAAATTATCACTATTTTGAGAGCGGTTCATAAGTACAAGGATTCTAGAGAACAATTTGAACAAAGAACGCATAAAAGACTGATTGATATTTCTAATCCAACGCCAAAAACTGTAGATTCTTTGATGAAATTGAATTTGCCGGCTGGTGTGGATATTGAAATCAAACTGTAAAAAGTAGAGAAATTAAATAGACACTCTGCTTAGTATGATTGCATGCAATGTAATCCGCTGTAAGAAAATAGGAGGTGTAAACGGATGAAAGCAATTATTGGAAGAAAGCTTGGAATGACCCAAATATTTAAAGAAGATGGAACTTTAGTGCCCGTAACTGTTGTTGAATCTGATGGAATGGTTGTGGTTCAGAAGAAAACAGTTGAAAAGGACGGCTACAGTGCCATACAAGTAGGTTTTGGGAAAGCTAAGGAAAGAAACGTCAACAAACCTAAAAAAGGTCATTTTGCAAAATCAAATGTAGAAGTTAAGAGACTGCTGAGAGAATTCAGAGTTGAAAACCCTGATGTGTACGAAGTTGGTCAATTGATAACGGTTGAGACTTTTGCCGAAGGCGAAAAAGTTGATGCCATAGGTACTTCAAAAGGTAAGGGAACGGCTGGTGTCATCAAGAGACATGGCCACTCAAGAGGGCCGGAAACACATGGTTCAAAATCCCACAGAGTTACAGGATCACTTGGTTCCTCAGCATACCCGGCTAGGGTTATAAAAGGTATGAAAGCCGCTGGAAGAATGGGTAACGAGAGAGTCACAGTTCAAAACCTTGAAGTGGTAAGAGTGGATGCCGGTAAGAACCTTATTCTTATCAAAGGCGCAATACCAGGACCGAAAAAAGGATATGTAACAATCAAAGAAACAGTTAAATAAGCAAGTCTTAATGAAAGGAGGAGTACACATGCCTAAAGTAGCTCTTTATAACGTGTCAGGCGAACAAATTGGAGATATCGAATTAAGCGATGATATATTCGGCATTGAAGTGAACACACATGTTATGTATGAAGCAGTGAAAGCTTACTTGGCGAATCAAAGACAAGGAACGCAATCTGCAAAAACAAGAAGTGAAGTTAGAGGTGGGGGAAGAAAACCCTGGAGACAAAAGGGAACCGGCCGTGCTAGACAAGGAAGCATCCGATCACCTCAATGGAAAGGCGGCGGAGTTGTTTTTGCTCCAAAACCAAGAGATTACAGCATAAGATTACCGAAGAAAGTAAGAAGACTGGCATTAAAATCAGCATTCAGCTCAAAAGTTGAAAGCAATGAAATTATTGTATTAGATGAACTGAATATGACAACACCAAAAACAAAAGATATGATTAAAGTCCTCGAAAACCTTAAAGCAGGTAAGAAAGCCCTGATTGTCATCCCGGGAAAAGATGAGAATATTTATAAGTCAGCAAGAAATATCCCCGGTGTAAAAACATCAGCGGTCAACACACTTAACGTTTACGACATATTGAATCATGATAGCTTTATCATTACAAAAGATGCGGTTAGCAAGGTTGAGGAGGTGTATTATTAATGCGCAGCCCACATGATATCATCATCAAACCAATCGTGACAGAAGCCAGTATGGATGCTATGTCCGAAAAAAAATACACATTTAAAGTTGACAAAAGAGCCAACAAAACAGAAATAAAAAATGCTATAGAGCAAATTTTTGGTGTCAAGGTAGAAAAAGTAAACACCATGAATATGCTTGGCAAGAAGAAAAGAATGGGTGCAAATGTCGGTAGAAGATCCAGCTGGAAAAAAGCTATTGTCAAACTGACTGAAGACAGCAATACTATTGAATTCTTCGAGGGAATGTAATAATAACGTAAAGGAGGAACGAAAATGGGTATAAAAAAATTCAAACCTACTTCTCCGGCTTTAAGGCAAATGACGGTATCAACTTTTGAAGAAATCACAACAAACGAACCTGAAAAATCATTGTTGGAACCTCTTAAGAAGCACGCAGGAAGAAATGTCAGAGGTAAGATAACAGTAAGACATAAAGGTGGCGGCAGCAAGAGAAAGTTCAGAATAATTGATTTCAAAAGAGATAAAGACGGCGTGCCGGGAAAAGTAGCGACCATAGAGTATGATCCAAACAGAAGTGCCAATATCGCACTGATTCATTATGTTGACGGAGAAAAAAGATACATCATTGCAGCTCACAAAATGAAAGTGGGAGACATGATAGTTTCTGGCCCTGAAGCCGACATCAAGACTGGCAATGCACTTAGGTTGAAAGACATACCTGTAGGTAGCATCATTCATAACATTGAATTGAAAGCCGGAAAAGGCGCGCAACTGGTCAGATCGGCAGGCAACTCAGCTCAGCTGATGGCGAAAGAGAATGACTATGCGCAAGTAAGACTTCCATCCGGTGAAGTAAGAATGATTAGAGTTGAATGCAAGGCAACCATCGGACAGGTTGGAAATATCGACCATGAAAACATAACAATAGGTAAAGCCGGAAGAAAAAGACACATGGGTATCAGACCTACAGTAAGAGGTTCTGTAATGAATCCCAATGATCACCCTCACGGCGGTGGAGAAGGTAGAGCACCAATCGGCAGGCCATCACCCGTTACACCATGGGGTAAACCAACTTTAGGATTCAAGACCAGAAAGAAAAACAAGAAATCTGACAAGTACATTGTTAAGAAAAGAAAGTAAAGGTATTCGGTGAAAGGAGGAACTTCTAATGGGTAGATCGCTGAAAAAAGGTCCTTATTGCGAGCCAAGCCTACTTAAGAAAATCGTTGATATGAACAGTAAAAACGAGAAAAAAGTAGTAAAAACTTGGTCAAGAAGGTCGACAATATTCCCAGAGATGATAGGTTTTACATTAGCAATTCATGATGGTAGAAAACATGTTCCCGTATATATTACTGAAGATATGGTTGGACATAAATTGGGAGAATTTGCTCCTACAAGGACTTATAGAGGACATGCCAAATCAGAAAAGTCTTCGAAAGTCAAGTAAACGAAGGGAGGTAGCTTAAGTGGAAGCTAATGCAACTGCTAAATATATAAGAATTTCTCATAGAAAAATGAGATTCATATGTGATATGGTAAGAGGTAAAGATTTAGATGAAGCACTGGCAATATTGAAATTCACTCCCAAAAAAGGCGCGCGTGAATTGGAGAAAGTCGTTCAGTCAGCTGCAGCAAATGCAGAACACAACTTTGACCTTAATAGAGACAAGCTCTTTGTTAGCAAAGTTAGTGTTGATCAAGGACCTACTCTGAAGAGATGGAGACCTAGAGCAAAGGGAGCGGCATACAAGATATTGAAGAGATCAAGTCATATTAATGTAACGGTTAAAGAACGAGAATAGTAAAGGAGGTAAAAGATGGGTCAAAAGGTTAATCCTCATGGACTTAGAGTTGGTATCAATAAAGATTGGGACTCAAGATGGTACGCAGACAAGAAACATTTTGCAGACAATCTGATCGAAGATTATCAAATCAGAAAATACATAAAAAAAGAGCTTTTCTTGGCAGGAATCTCCAATACTGAAATTGAAAGATTTGCCAACAGAATCAAAGTCAATATTTTTACAGCCAAACCGGGGATGGTTATCGGAAAAGGCGGTAGCGGTGTTGAAATAGTAAGAAGCAACATAGAAAAGATGACTAATAAGACAGTTATCATAAATGTTGAAGAGATCAAACATCCTGACCTGAATGCACAGTTGGTTGCAGAAAGCATAGCCAGTCAGATTGAAAGACGTGTTTCTTTCAGAAGGGCAATGAAGCAAGCTATGCAAAGAAGTATGAGAACTGGTGCAAAAGGTATCAAGACATTAGTTTCAGGCAGACTTAACGGAGCTGACATGGCAAGATCTGAAGGCTATAGCGAAGGAACAATACCTCTTCAGACTTTAAGGGCGGACATCAGTTACGGTTTTGCCGAAGCAGATACAACTTATGGGAAAATTGGTGTTAAGGTATGGATTTGTAGAGATGAGATTTTAAGGCAAAAACAGAGACCTGAGCAGGATAAGGATAATAGGAAAAAAAGACCAAAAAAACCCTACAATAAATAACATTAATCCCGCAGGAAGGAGGATGTAGAATTATGTTAATGCCTAAAAGAGTAAAACGTAGAAAACAGCACAGAGGAAGAATGAGTGGAGTAGCTACAAAAGGTAATAAATTAACTTACGGTGAATATGGCATTCAAGCTTTAGAGCCGGCGTGGATTACTTCAAATCAAATAGAAGCTGCAAGAAGAGCTATGACTAGATCCGTAAAAAGAGGCGGAAAGGTCTGGATAAAAATATTTCCGGACAAGCCAGTCACACAAAAGCCTGCAGAAACAAGAATGGGTAAAGGTAAAGGATCCCCCGAGTATTGGGTGGCGGTAGTAAAACCTGGCAGAGTTCTTTTTGAAATGTCCGGGGTTACTGAAGAAGTAGCAAAAGAAGCTATGAGACTTGCTATGCATAAATTACCTATAAGATGCAAATTTGTTTCTAAAGCTGAGCAGGTAGAAAAGGAAGGTGAAGCTAATGAAAGCTAATGAACTAAAAGAAAAAACTGTTAGTGAATTAAACTCAATGTTAGTGGATCTTAAAACAGAATTGTTCAACCTAAGATTTCAGTTGGTTACAGGGCAACTTGGCAATACATCTAGAATCAAAATCGTAAAAAAAGATATAGCGAGAGTTAAAACGGTTTTAAGAGAACACGAACTAAAAGTAAGTATGTAGCGGTCTGAGAAAGGAGGGCTATTTAGTGGAAAGAAGTAATAGAAAAGTTAGAATTGGGAAAGTGGTATCAGACAAGATGGACAAAACTATTGTCGTTTCGATTGAATCGTACACATCACATCCTTTATATAACAAAAAAGTCAAGAGAACCAAGAAACTAAAAGCACATGATGAACTCAACCAATGTGGCATCGGTGACAAGGTAAAAGTTATGGAAACCAGACCTTTGTCGAAAGATAAAAGATGGCGTTTGGTTGAAATAATGGAGAAAGCTAAATAAACCTTACGATTACCGAAGGGAGGTTAAATAATGGTACAGAATGAGTCAAGACTTAAAGTAGCTGACAACTCAGGTGCTAAAGAGATTTTAGTCATCAGGGTTCTTGGCGGTTCCAACAGGAAGTATGGAAATATAGGAGACATTGTTGTTGCAACTGTTAAAAGTGCAACACCAGGTGGAGTTGTTAAAAAAGGTGATGTAATAAAGGCTGTTATTGTCAGAACAACTAAAGGTGTTGGAAGAGATGATGGCACTTATATAAAATTCGATGAAAATGCAGCTGTTATAATAAAAGAAGATAAAACACCAGTGGGAACCCGTATCTTCGGGCCTATCACTAGAGAGTTAAGAGCTGGTAAGTTTATGAAAATTATATCATTGGCACCTGAAGTACTTTAATGGGAGGTGTAAGTATGCACGTAAAAAAAGGCGAAAAAGTAGTCGTTATTTCCGGCAAAGATAAAGGAAAAAAAGGCAAGGTATTGAACTGCATGCCAAAAGAAGAGCGCGTAATAATTGAAGGCGTCAACATGTTGACAAAACATAAAAAAGGCGATAAAAATATGCAGCAGGCAGGAATAATCCATCAAGAAGGCTCAGTGGACGTTTCAAATGTCATGACTTATTGTGACAAATGCAAAAAGGGCGTCAGAACTAAAGCTAAATACTTGGAAGATGGAAAAAAAGTTAAGCAATGTGTCAAATGCGGAGAGGTATTTGATTAATTCGTTGAAGGGAGGTACAGACAATGGCTTCACGTTTGAAAGAAAAGTACACAAATGAAGTAGTGCCGGCTTTAATGGATAAATTTGGTTACGATAACGTTATGCAGGCACCAAAAATCGAAAAAGTAGTTTTGAATATGGGAGTAGGAGAAGCTAGAGACAATCCAAAAGCTTTGGAAAGCGCAGTTAAAGAAATGACAACTATTTCTGGACAAAAACCTGTAATCACCAAAGCAAAAAAGTCAGTTTCCAACTTTAAGCTGAGAGAGGGCATGAGTGTTGGTTGTAAGGTAACTTTAAGAGGAACAAAAATGTATTATTTCCTCGATAAGCTGATGAATATAGCATTACCACGTGTTAGAGACTTTAGAGGCGTTCAGAACAAATCATTTGATGGCAGAGGAAACTACGCTCTTGGCATAAAAGAACAATTGATTTTCCCTGAGATTGATTATGATAAAGTTGATAAGATCAGAGGTATGGATATCATCATAACCACAACAGCCGATACAGATGAAGAAGCTCGAGAGTTGCTTAAATTAATGGGAATGCCTTTTACCAAGTAGAAGGAGGTAGATAGAATGGCTAAAAAATCACTGATAATAAAACAGCAACGAAAACAGAAATTTAGCACTAGAGAATACTCCAGGTGTAGAATATGCGGAAGACCACATGCCTACTTAAGAAAATTTGGAGTTTGTCGTATATGTTTCAGAGAATTGGCTTACAAAGGGCAGATTCCTGGCGTAAGAAAAGCAAGTTGGTAATTAAAAGTATTGATGGAAGGAGGTTACATAGATGGTAATGACTGATCCAATTGCTGATATGTTAACTAGAATCAGAAATGGTAACCATGCTAAGCATGAATCTGTTGATATACCGGCATCAAATATTAAAAAAGAAATAGCGGGCATATTGCTGGCTGAAGGGTATATCAAAGGATTTGACGTAATTGAAGATGGCAAGCAAGGCATCATGAGAGTACAGTTAAAATATTCAGAAGATAAAAGCAGAGTAATAACAGGAATAAAAAGAATTTCTAAACCAGGACTAAGAGTATACGTAAAGAGGGACGAGGTCCCAAGAGTACTCGGAGGATTGGGTATAGCAATACTATCTACTTCAAAGGGAATTCAGACAGGTAAAACTGCTAAGCAGCAAGGAGTAGGTGGAGAAGTAATTTGCTACGTATGGTAATTTACAAGAGGAGGTGCTAATATGTCGAGAATAGGATTGAAACCTATAACTATTCCTGCAGGTGTGGAAGTGATGATTGACGAAAACAATTATGCTGAAGTGAAAGGTCCGAAAGGATCCTTAGCGGAGCAGCTTCCAAAAGATATGCAGGTTGAAATCAATGACAACACGATAGAAGTAAAAAGACCATCAGAGAATAAAAAACATAAGTCTTTACACGGGCTGACCAGAACTCTTGTCAATAACATGATAGTGGGGGTTACTGATGGCTATGCTAAAAAACTTGAAATAGTCGGTGTAGGATACAGAGCAAAAAAAGAAGGCAAGAAATTAATACTGAATTTAGGCTTTTCCCATCCGGTTGAAATGGATGATCCTGATGGAATAGAAACAACCATTGAAGGAAACAATAAGATTATTGTCTCAGGAATCAATAAACAACGAGTAGGAAATTATGCGGCTGTCATCAGAGACTGGAGAAAACCGGAGCCTTATAAAGGTAAAGGAATCAAGTATGATTATGAGATTGTCAGACGTAAAGCTGGTAAGACAGGTAAATAAGTAGAAAGGAGTGAGTCCGGATGATTAAAAAAATAGATAGAAATAAAAATCGTCAGAAAAGACATTACAAAATGAGAAATAAAATCCAAGGAACTCCTGAGAGGCCAAGATTGAATGTTTTCAGAAGCTCATCCAATATATTTGTTCAAGTAATCGATGACACAAAAGGTGTTACAATTGCCGCGGCATCAACACTTGACAATGACATTAAAGAAAAAGTGAGTGGTCTTAATAAAACAGAAGCCGCAAAGATTGTTGGACAGGAAATAGCTAAAAAATCAATAGACAAAGGTATTGAAGCAGTTGTATTTGATAGAGGCGGATATCTTTATCACGGCAGAGTTAAATCTTTAGCAGATGGTGCAAGAGAAAGCGGACTAAAGTTTTAGTAAAGGAGGTAATTAAATTTAATGGAACGTAGCCGAATAGATGCTAGTCAATTTGACTTAAAAGAAAAAGTAGTAAACATCAGTAGGGTAACAAAAGTTGTAAAAGGTGGTAGAAACTTTAGATTTAGTGTACTTGTTGTAGTTGGCGATGAGAATGGACACGTAGGAGTGGGTATCGGAAAAGCTATAGAGATACCTGAAGCAATCAAGAAAGCCATACAATCAGCGAAGAAGTCTATGATCGAAGTTCCTTTGGAAGGTACAACCATACCCCATGAGATAATAGGTGATTTTGGTGCTGGAAAAGTGTTGATAAAACCAGCCGCACCAGGAACAGGTGTTATCGCAGGCGGTCCGGTACGTGCCGTATTGGAACTTGCAGGTGTCAGAGACATAAGGACTAAATCGTTAGGTTCAAACAACCCCAAAAACATGGTTAACGCTACTATGTCAGCTTTAAGAAGTCTTAAACAACCTGGAGCGGTAGCTAAACTTAGAGGAAAGACCTTAGAGGAAATCCTATAATTGAAGGAGGAAGAACCTTGGCAGCAATAAAAGTGAAACTAGTAAGAAGTAAAATAGGCAAGACGCCAAATCAGAGAAGAACAATCGAAGCATTGGGCTTAAGAAAGATTGGTCAGGTAGTTGAAAAAGAAGATACACCTCAGATCAGAGGGATGATTAACGTCGTTAGTCATATGGTCGAAGTACAAGAATAAGAACCAAAGGAGGTGCAAAATGAAACTGCATGAACTAAAACCAAATCCAGGCACGACAAAAAACAGGAAAAGACTCGGAAGAGGAACTGCAACAGGACAGGGTAAAACTGCCGGAAGAGGTCAGGATGGACAAAATTCAAGATCTGGCGGAGGAACAAGACCAGGGTTTGAAGGTGGTCAGATGCCTCTGTACAGAAGAATCCCCAAGAGAGGATTTACGAATATATTCGCAACAAGATACTCAGAGATAAACATAGATACTTTAAACAGATTTGAAGAAGGCACGGAAGTCAGCCCAGAAATGCTTAAAGAACTGGGAATTGTCAAAAAGCAATATGACGGCGTTAAAGTATTGGGTAGAGGAGAGCTTGAGAAGAAACTGACAGTGAAAGCCCACAAATTCAGCAAAAGCGCAATCGAAAAAATCGAGGCCGCTGGTGGAAAGGTAGAGGTGATCTAATTGATTGAAACCTTAAGAAACGCTTGGAAAATTCCAGACTTAAGAAAAAAGATACTGTTTACCTTTGCAATGATAGTGGTTTATAGGTTAGGTGCTCAAATACCAGTACCCGGAATTGACAGAACGGTAATTGACCAAATGTTTCAAGGTAATGCGGGAATACTGGACTTCTTTGACCTTATGTCTGGAGGCGCATTTCAGAGCTTCACAATTTTTGCGCTCAGTATATATCCATACATTACCGCATCCATTATCTTTCAGTTATTGACCATTGCCATACCAAAGCTTGAAGAAATAGCAAAGAGAGAAGACGGGAAAGAGAAAATTGCGCAATACACCAGATATCTGACAGTCGTATTGGCACTGGTTCAAGCAGTTGCTTATACGGTAGGATTTTTCAATTCCGCATTGATCTCTACAGATGCATTGTCGATTGTAACAGTCGTATTGACTCTGACTGCAGGTACTGCATTCCTGATGTGGTTGGGTGAGCAGATAACTGAAAAGGGAATCGGAAATGGAATTTCAATCATCATATTCGCAGGTATCGTTTCAAGAATACCAGCGGGCATAGGTACCACCTTTGGATTATTCTTTGCAGGTACGGTCAACATACTTGAAATACTGTTGTTTGCACTCTTTGCAATGGCAATCATAGTCGGTATCATAGCAGTTCAGCAGGGCGAAAGAAAGATAAACGTCCAGTATGCCAAAAGAGTTGTAGGGAGAAAAATGTATGGTGGCCAAAGCACGCACATTCCTATAAAAGTCTTGATGGCAGGCGTTATTCCGGTAATCTTCGCTTCATCATTGCTGGCATTTCCACAGACATTAGCTTTCTTTTTCGAAGGAAACTTTGTGAACTGGGTTGAAAAATGGTTATCGCCAGGTGGTAATCCTGGTGTATGGATTTATTCCGTATTGAATGTTGTTTTGATCATATTCTTCACATACTTCTATACAGCTGTTCAATTCAATCCGTTTGAATATGCGAACAACCTTAAGCAGTATGGTGGATTTATTCCAGGTATTAGACCGGGAAGACCTACAGCAGAATATTTAAACAAAGTGTTAACTAGAATAACACTGGTAGGAGCCGTAGCCTTGGCATTCATCGCATCAATTCCCACTATCATATTCTCGTTTACAAATCTGAACATCAACTTTGGAGGAACAGCGCTTTTGATCGTAGTAGGGGTTGCCTTAGAAACGATGAAACAGATTGAATCACAAATGTTGATGAGACATTACAAGGGATTTTTGAAATAACGATTGGGAGATGGTGAAATGAGATTAATGCTATTAGGACCTCCGGGAGCAGGCAAAGGAACTCAGGCGGAAAGCATTTCAAGAGAGTTTGATATTCCACATATTTCTACCGGAGACATCTTCAGAGAGAACATCAAACAGGGAACCGAACTTGGCAGAAAAGCACAAAGCTATATGAATCAAGGACTGTTGGTTCCAGATGATTTGGTGGTCGATCTGGTTAAAGATAGACTATTGAAGGAAGACTGCGTAAAAGGATTCTTGCTTGATGGATTTCCAAGAACCATTCCTCAGGCAGATGCATTGGATGCGGAACTTTCAAAGATGGAAAGAAAACTGGACAGAGCAATTAACATTCAGGTAAAGAAAGAAGTTCTCATAGAGAGAGCAGTTGGCAGGAGAGTCTGCAAGTCATGTGGCGCTGCCTTCCATATCAAGTTCAAGCCTTCAGAAATAGATGGCGTTTGCGACAGATGCGGAGGGGAATTGCAACAGAGGAAAGATGACCTGGAAGAAACTGTGATCAAGAGAATAGAGGTTTATCTGGAACAAACAGAGCCATTGATAGAATACTATTCCCAAAAGGGAATTTTGATGAATATTGATGGGGAACAGGAAATACAGACTGTATTTGAAGATATCATAACAGGGCTGAGAGGCTGATGAAATGATTATTATCAAAACAGACAGAGAGATTCAATTGATGAGAGAGGCTGGTAGGATAAATGCCCAGGCTCACGAAATGGTCAAAAATCTGATCAGACCGGGTGTTACTACCAAAGAACTGGATAAGGCAGTTGAAGATTTCATAAGGTCTAAGGATGCGATTCCAGCATTCAAAGGATATCACGGATTTCCAGCATCCATATGCGCGTCTGTAAACGAAGAAGTGGTTCATGGCATACCTGGAGACAGGGTATTGGAAAATGGCGATATCGTCAGTATAGACATTGGAACCATATTTCAAGGCTACATAGGGGACAGTGCTAAAACTTATCCGGTGGGAACCATAGATCATCAAGCTCAAAGACTCATAGAAGTCACAAAAAAGAGCTTTTATGAAGGCATTAAATATGCCAAAGAAGGTTACAGATTATCAGATATATCTCATGCTGTACAGAAATGTGTAGAAGAAGAAGGATTTTCAGTGGTTAGAGATTTTGTGGGACACGGCATTGGAGTGAATATGCATGAGGACCCACAGATTCCAAACTTCGGGATCCCCGGCAGAGGTCCAAGACTTCAAAAAGGAATGGTACTTGCTATAGAGCCGATGGTGAATCAGGGCGTGTACAACGTATGGTTATTGGAAAATGATTGGACAGTTGTCACACGGGATGGTAAGCTTTCAGCACATTATGAGCACACTGTAGCTATAACAGATGGAGAGCCGGTAATATTGACATCCCTATAAGAGGTGATAAAATGGAAATTACAGATGACTTGAGAATAGGTCAGGTTGTAAAATCTAAGGCTGGAAGAGATAAAGGACGAATCTTCATAATTGTCGAGATTATTGATGACAAATATGTTAGAATATGTGATGGCGAGCTTAGAAAAGTAAGCAAGCCAAAGCAGAAAAAAGTTAAGCATTTGATTATCTACAATCGGGTTTTTGAAGAAATCGAAGCCCGGATAGATAAGGGCGACAAGCTCAACAATGCATATATACGAAGGCTATTGGAGCCTTACAATATCCAAATATAACACAGAATGGGGGTTAAAAAATAATGTCCAAAAAAGATGTAATAGAATTAGAAGGTAAAGTAGTGGAAGTTCTACCAAATGCCATGTTTAAAGTGAAATTGGAGAACGGACACGAAATTTTGGCTCACATTTCTGGAAAGCTGAGAATGCATTATATTAGAATTCTTCAAGGAGATCATGTAACCGTTGAGTTGTCACCTTACGACTTGACAAAGGGCAGAATCACCTGGAGAAAAAAGTAGTTAGGAGGGATTACATTGAAAGTAAGACCATCAGTAAAGCCTATGTGCGAAAAGTGTAAAATCATAAAAAGAAAAGGTAAAGTAATGGTAATTTGTGATAACCCTAAGCATAAGCAAAAACAGGGTTAAATATATACCACGGTTTAAAAACTATTAGGAGGTGCTGTTGTAAATGGCCAGAATAGCTGGTGTTGACCTACCAAGAGATAAAAGAGCGGAAATTGGTTTAACCTATATATTTGGTATAGGAAAGCCAACTTCTCAAAAAATCCTGACAAACGCCGGTATCAGCTTTGATACCAGAATAAAGGATTTAACAGAAGAGGAAGTAAGCAAGTTAAGAGCTGAAATAGACAAGATACCTGTAGAAGGTGACCTTAGAAGAGATGTAGCGATGAATATCAAGAGATTGAAAGAAATCAACTGCTACAGAGGACTAAGACACAAAAGAGGACTACCTGTTAGAGGACAAAACACCAAGAATAACTCAAGAACAAGAAAAGGTCCTAAAAGAATATCGGGTAAAAAGAAATAGTTAGGAGGGACTTAAGTGGCTAAGAAAGTACAAAAAAAAGCTACCAGAGTTAAAAAAAGAGAACGTAAAAATATTGAAAGAGGACAGGCCCATATTCATTCCACTTTCAATAATACGATCGTTACTTTAACTGATGTGCGTGGCAATTCAATATCATGGTCCAGTGCTGGACAAATGGGCTTTAAGGGTTCAAGAAAGTCAACTCCTTTTGCTGCATCATTGGTTGCAGAAGAAGCTGCAAAAAAAGCGATGGAACACGGTTTAAAAACTGTAGAAGTATATGTAAAAGGTCCGGGAGCGGGTAGAGAAGCGGCAATAAGATCTCTACAGGCAACAGGGCTGGAAGTAAGTCTAATAAAAGACGTTACGCCAATTCCACATAACGGTTGTAGACCACCGAAACGTAGAAGAGTTTAATAGAACAGGAGGTGTTATAATGGCAAGATATACCGGACCCGTATGCAGATTATGCAGAAGAGAAGGAACTAAGCTATATCTTAAAGGCGATAGATGCTACACAGATAAATGTGCATTGAGCAGGAGAAATTATGCTCCGGGACAACATGGACAAAGCAGGTCAAAATTGACCAACCATGGCGTTCAATTAAGAGAAAAGCAAAAGGTAAGAAGATATTATGGTGTTTTGGAAGGACAGTTCAAGCAATATTATGAAATGGCTTCAAAACAATCTGGAATCACAGGTGAGAATTTCTTGAAGCTGCTGGAAAGCAGAATTGACAATGTTGTATACAGACTTGGATTGGCAACTTCACGTGCAGAAGCACGACAACTTGTAGTTCATGGACATTTTTCAGTCAACGGCAAGAGAGTCAACGTACCATCAATATTATTAAGTGTTGGCGATGTTATAGAAATCATTGAAAAAAGCAGAAGCTCAGCAAAGTTTAAAGAGTTGGTTGAAAATCACAAATCTTCAGTACCACAATGGTTATCAGTCGATCCTGAGAATATGCAAGGAAGAATCATAGCTGAACCAAGTAGAGAAGATATTGAGCTACCAATAGAAGAGCACTTAATCGTAGAGTGGTATTCTAAGTAATATGACCACCCTTAACATAAAAAAATTCAAGGGAGGGTTTCTAGGATGATAGAAATTGAAAAACCGAGCATCACCTTAATTGAGAAGAAGGAAAATGGTAAATATGGCAAGATAGTATTAGAACCTCTTGAAAGAGGGTTTGCTACAACATTAGGAAACTCTTTGCGAAGAATTCTATTATCATCGTTACCCGGAGCAGCAATAACATCGATTAATATTCAAGGCGTGCTGCACGAATTTTCAACGATGCCTAAGATTAAAGAAGATCTGACAGAAATAATTCTTAACATTAAAAGCATAGCTGCTGTCATGCATACTGAAGAACCTGTACAACTTTTGATTGATGCGAGAGGTCCCAGAGAGCTCAAAGCAGGGGATATCATAACAGGTGGAGAAGTAGATATAATCAACAAGGACCTTCACATAGCGACACTAGAAGAAGGCGCTGAGTTTATTGTTGAGCTTGAAATGGAAAAAGGTAGAGGATATGTAGGTGCTGATAGAAACAAAAAAGATTCCCATTCAATAGGCGTTATTCCAATCGACTCCATATATACACCAGTCAATAAGGTTAATTTTCTGGTCGAGAATACGAGAGTCGGCAACAGGACAGACTATGATAAGCTCACGCTTGAAGTCTGGACAAACGGAACAATAGAGCCTGAAGAAGCAGTATCGTTGGGAGCTAAAATTTTGAACGAGCATCTGAATCTGTTCATATCATTGACTAACCACATTGGTGACGTTGAGATAATGGTTGAAAAAGAGGAAGATGAAAAAGAAAAAGTATTGGAAATGACTATAGAAGAACTGGATTTATCTGTCAGATCATACAACTGCCTCAAAAGAGCAGGGATCAATTCGGTCGAAGAGTTAACGCTTCGCACGGAAGATGATATGATGAAGGTAAGGAATCTAGGGAAGAAGTCTTTAGAGGAAGTACAGAAAAAGTTAGCTGAATTGGGACAATCTTTAAAGGCATCAGATAATTAATCTGTGAAAAAGGAGGGTTAAGTATGGGTAAGCATAGAAAGTTAGGTCGTCAATCTGATCATAGAGTGGCTATGTTGAGAAATATGACAACAAGTATAATTGCACATGGCAGAATCGAAACTACAGAGACAAGAGCAAAAGAACTTAGAAAACTAGCAGATAAAATGATAACTCTTGGCAAAAGAGGCGATCTTCATGCCAGAAGACAAGCTCTTTCTTTCATATATGATAAAAATGTGGTAGCAAAGCTTTTTGAAGAGATTGCTCCGAAATATGAAGGTAGAAACGGGGGCTATACAAGAATACTCAAATTAGG
>JAUYTY010000001.1 GCA_030694905.1 Eubacteriales bacterium
GGCGAATACAGTGCTTATCTCCCGCTTGTAGAAGTGGTACCTTAGCACTGTTAGTCATCGGATAAAAAAACGAGGGCTTAAAAGCCCTCATATTTGCTGTATTTGGTGCACCCTGCGAGATTCGAACTCACGACCCCTTGATTCGCTTAATGAGTGTTTTTAGTGTTCTGCCATTTACTATAATGTGTATTTATCAACGTTTTATCACTATCAAGAACTGTCAAATACCTTCATTAAATATGGCTGTAAGGTTAAAATAAGGTTAATTTTTATCCTTGAATATATCTGTTTTCAAGTGTTTCAGCTATTTTATTTTATTATAACCTTTAACTATTCCGATGTAAAGCTTATTATCATGGGATATGTGGTTTTTGCCACCGTCAGCAACTTTTTAACCATTAGATGACCATCGCTATATCTAAATACATATCATCGCTTAAAATCGATTTAAATGGCTTGTTTCATACTGGATGCTAAGGCCATTATTATCTGTCCGGATTATACAGGGTAGCTTACTCATATTTTATAATTATAGTGGGTTTTGGTCTAGTTTGCTTGATTATTTCATGGTATCTCGGAAAAAACAAGCATGAAAATCGATTGTAAGCGTTTAGAATGAACACTCTAAGGGTTTAGTATGGCTGGTTATCAAAACAGAATCAATAAAAAAAGCAACTGTTGTCAGCTGCCTTTTTTTCAACCCTTACGCATTCAGTTTGTTTTGTTCCACTTCTCTTAAGAATTGCTCCCACTCTCTAGGTGTCAGATTATAAACCCACTCAATCACTTTCGCAAATTCCTCAGGATCCATCCCATCATTAAGTACTACCTTTGCAGCATCGACAAATCTTATTCTTTCTGGGTGACCTTCTGCCCAAGCATCAAACTCTGTAAAATCATATAAATTCGTGTGCATTGTTATTCCCCTTTAGTTTTTAGTAGATCCCCTTTCAAGCTTAATTGCTTTCAGGCATCCCTATTGTTGTTCTTTGTCCAGCCACTCAATGACCGCTTCTCTTTCAATTCTCCAACCCTTACCGACCTTGAACGCTTCCAACTGATTTGAATCTATGGCCCTTCGAATGGTTATTACGCTAACCTTTAAGAATTCTGATAATTCCTGTATTGTCATGATCTCCGGTAATTTGTCTAGCCCCATCGCCTCGCCTCCTTTTGATTATCTTAATTGCTCATATATTATCATATGTATTCATTCATGTCAACAATAATAAAAAAAATCCCTTCTGGTTAATTTGAAGGGATAAGCAATATAGCTTGTGAGAAGGTAAATGTTCTATCTTACGGTAATCAATCCACTCTTATCAAGAGCAGATCTCTTTATTTTGTCTTTATTGACTTCCAATGCTATCGTATGATGTCCGCTTCTTAATACCTTGCCATGTTCTTGAACTATGCTACATATCAGGGTTCTCTTGCCATCCTTAACCCTTTCAACAAGGATTTCTGCAAGGCCTTTACCATACCCACGACTGTCAAACTCTATTAAATCGCCTCTTTTCAAATTGATCATCTCAAAATCTCCTTTCTTTTTATTAAAACTCTTATAGTTTTATTGTTTCAATTTTCTTTTGGTAAAATGCAATAAATACCTTTAAAACCTCATATCTTTTTGGGTAGGGGCCTCTGTGACTCGACCTGCGTATTTAAAAAGGGTATGACACTCGGTAAGGCAGTCAAGTGCCTATTTTTCTACAATAGGGCTATACCCATTAACCCGTAAGATCAAGCTTTCTTCTGAGATCGACTACCTGTGTTGAATATTATTGTTCTTAACTCCAAAAGCAAACTTCAGTATTTCTTCAGCTGGGTCTTCTTTGGGAATCTCTGGAGGCTCGAGCATCATCTTCTCCAACTGTCTTATAACCGATGAATAGTTTTTAATGGTGACTTGATACAGATCAGCAGCGATACTTCTCTTATACCCGAATTGATTCTCACCGTTCTTATACTCTTCCCTGTATCCATTGATATTGATATCCTCTTGTAGATCCATCAATAAGACTTGCATGAATGCAGCATTTTCCAGTAGCCTATCGACCAAATTCTTTCTATCGGGTTCTATCTCTTTAAAAATTTTCTTTAATTTCAACAATTCTTTCTTTAATCTTGGATCATCAACCATAATGTTAAATTGTGCTTTATCTTTTGCCATCTTTTCACATCCTTTCATACCACACCACTCTTGGGATTTTGTTCTCGCCCAGTATCAGAAAGGGCCATCCATCGGTTACCAGCAGCCACTATACCTATTAGTGAACGGGGGGAGTTTCTATTTGCTATTAGATTCTATAACATAACCATTCTCATCAAATTCATACGCCACGCCTACATCATCGCTCGGCTTGTGCTTGTGTTCCTTGAAGTGACAATCCCTACATAATGCGATCAATCCGCTTTCGTGCAATGCCACCATTGGATTGTTGATGTTGCTCTCATTTAGATGCACTATGTGATGCACCTCCTCAGCCGGTGCTATCTTGCACTTCTGACATAGATACTTATCCCTCATCAGGATATACTTCCTCACTCCCTGCCATGCCTTGCTCTTATATAGCTTTGTTGCGAATGGCCTAGACATATCACCAACTCCTTGTATCGGAGGAGTCAAGGCTATATTCTCAACCCCTCCAACCTATCTATCTATCTCATGCGAATCCTACGGTCTACATCATCAACCGATATCCGCTTGAGGCTCGATGCTTCTACCTTGATAATTGTCTCCGATAGTCTCTTCTCGCTAGTCTGATATATTGGTTCGATGATCATATACTTGACACCTTTGGATTCAATCATGTCAATGACCTGACCTTTTCCCATACCATACTGTTTGGTATCGAATGAAACCACATCTCCAAACTTTAACTCTTTCATCTCTTCACCTCCCAATCTTTCAGGGTCTTATCAATATCGGCTTTCATCAGACTTAATCTGTTGTATTTCTGCTTGGCTTTCTGGATGTCATTCACTCCGTCATCAGCCATTGACCTGACTCTTTCTTTTGCTACCCTTAGTTTATGGTTTTGGAAATCCTTTATCCTTGTCTCGTCTCTAAGTATTGAAACGCTTGTCTGAGGATAAGCGGGTACTGAAACCACAGCACAATCCCACAATTTTTTGATTCTCCTGATAGTCTTGAGTCTCTTGTCTTTGTCATAATCCTCCTCTGCCACCGTAAAAGCAAAACTCATTTTGTCAAGAAGTCTGGTTTTTATCAGTTCGAACAGATCCCTACCTGCTGATATATTTGCAATTTCCGCTCTGACTTTCAATCCTTTGGAATCGGGAATAAGCTGGAGACTTCCATTTCTGACACCTGCAAGGACAAATACTTCATCACTATGATTGTACTTGAGCAGGACATCGCTTAAATCTGCACCCTGTAACGCTCTTGGATCTATCACTTCATAAAGCTTGATACCATCAACCTCATAAAGCATTGTCATTTCATTGAAAACAATAGCGTATCCCTCAATTATCATTGTATCATTTGCCATATTCAAATCATCTCCTTATATCAAACGTTTCGCTTGGCCATGATGCCCAACACTCGCTGAGATAATGATGTCGCTTTATGATAGATATGATTGTCTCTCAGGTCTTCCAACTCTTTCAGCTTTGCTTTATACTCCGCTTCTACCTTGCCAATCTCTTCCAATACCTGAGCATTGAACTCATGATATTCATTGGATGAATTTCCGACAACCTTATCTCTTTTCATCTCGGACCATTTGCTATGCATTAGGGTTCCTATATCAACCGATACCAAATCTTTTAAATCTTCGATATCAAATCTCATGTTCTTCCTCTCGGCTCCTAACTTCTCAAGTTTTTTAGGGTCAAGTTCTACCGCTATCTGACCATTGAGTTCTAAGAGTCTTGCTTTAAGTTCTTCAAGCTTGACCTCAGCCTCTTCTTTTCTGCTCTGATACTGAGCTGATGCCTCCAATACCTGCTTGATTTTCTCGTAATACTCTTTGGAGTGTTTCTGATTCTCGTTTGTTAGTTCGATTTTCTTTGCCATTTGTTTCTCCTTTCGTTTTTAAGATAATTTTTATTTGATTAAACTTATATATTTGATACCTTTTGATAGAATTCCAATGAATCCTCACGCTTCTTAATCTCGCTGTCAATGTGTCTCAGTACCTCATGATATGCTGTGAAAATCTCATAGCCTTTTATGTCAATCGGCAGGAAGTCATCCAGCCGAATCCCCGAAATCCTTTGAATCTCTTCAAATTCGCTGATGCATCCTATTCTCTTGATAATCAGATTGCTTCTTTGTGCTGGTGCTACCTCGCTCATGATTTCTTTGTTGACCTCTCTGATTCTTTCGATAACAATCGATATCTTACCGATGGCATCTTTCAGAATCTTCAGTTCTTCTGCTTCAATATTCGACACGATCAAAGAGGCTTCCTTGAATCTGCCGATTTTTTCTTTTTGTTCCGTTTTCATTCCTTCACACTCCTTTTTTTGGTTTTCCGCTAATGATATTCTTTTAGCAGCTCTTTTCTGATACCTTCCCTCTTTATGGCCAGTCTCTCCACAGGTGATGATATTGAGGCATTCTGGATTCTAGGCCTTGTATAATCCATCGCTCCCAAAAACAATGTCCTATCGTCTAACTCCCTCTCTATCTCGGCAGCGAATTTTGACTTCCGTATGATTCTCAGTCCTGATTGTTTTAGTTGATATATTTCTCCTGTAGTCCTGTCGAGAATAACAGCTATCTCTTTCAGGCTATGCATCCGGCAATCTAACCCTAGGCTCAATCTGATAGCCTCATGCTGTTCAAAACTTAGCCTCTTCTTGGAATATGTCAGAAATTGGTCTATAAACACTCTTCCGCATATCTCATCTTCAAACTGAGATTGCTTATCTTCTATCATGTCAGCAAGTGTCTGATTTTCATTATCCTCAGATGGAATTATGGCATCCAATGATATCGTTTCTCTAGAAACTATCTGAATTTCTTCAATCTTTTTGACTCTAAGTTTCATGAATCTGGCAATCTCCTTTATAGTGGGTTCTCTTTCCAGATCAGTTGTCAGTTTTTCATAGGCTTTTTTATAATCATTTATCAACTGACCAAAATGAACAGGTATTCTGATGAGTCTCCCATTCTCGTCAAGGTTTCTAAGTATGGATTGCTTTATCCAATAGACAGCATATGTGCCGAATGTTCCTTCTCTGGAATCATATTTATCTATGGCGGCAATTAATCCGATCACTCCCTGCTGGAACAGATCATCAAACTCATACATATCAGATAAATAATTCTTGTACTTTTCTGCGATCCACCACACTAATCTAAGATTATGTTCAATAAGGGTATCTCTAACCTCTTTGCCCTTACCTAGCCTATATTCTTCAAATAGTCTCTGCTGCTCTTCATCTTTTAGCTGTCTTTTTAGTTTAATCTGCATTTCTCACCTACCTTTATTTGACATCCCACTTCTGTCTGTTAATCAATCGCCTGTAATGTTTTTTGAAAAGTCTGAGATTCCTTTAGCGATGCTTTTATTTTTAGTCTTTTTCTCCAATGCGATTTGTCTCAGTTCATTTTCAAGACTGGCAGTTTCACTTTCGTCAAGTTCTCTTGCCTTGTCTAAGTAAATCCTTGTTTCCGTAAAGACATTGCCGCTGAGTTTGATTTTTGATTTTGCCTGTGCGTATAGCTTCACAAAAATCCACTTTCCTGTTTTAACAAGTTCAAAAGCCTCGTCTGTTTTTCCTAAGTAAACTACTATTTTTGAGCCTGATGTATCTTTTAGCACCATAGCCTCGATATAATCGCCCTCGTACAATGTTCCGACATAACTCGCTTTTGTAAATATATTAAACATCCGTTTTTCTCCTTTCCGTCTTTTATAGTGGAATGTCTTTTCCCCGTACCTCTTGCATCGCTTCATGTGATCTATCCTCTTTGGAAATAAGCTTCACCCATGAATATTCTTTTGTCTTTTCGATATCATTCGTATAGTATCTCTTGGAAAAATAATCAAAATAGAATAAAATCTCCTGATCATAAACGCCAAATTTCCGATCCTTGAATATTGTCAGGACATTATTGAATCCCGCATACTCCGCCTTCATTCTTTCAGTTGGTGTCAGTCGGTGAAACCCTATGACCCTGTCCGCTAAGTCTGTTATATTTGCGGTGCCCGATATAGAATATTTGTCGACCCTGCTCTGTCCAGGCGATGGCTTTCTTGGATGTGCCACCAAGTGAACAACCGCATTGAATATCCTTGCAAATGACTTCAATTTGAGAATCAGTTTGCCTTGCTTTTCGTTGAGATCGCCTCCGACTCCTGAGATATTCATTGTCAGCATATTATCTATCGCAAATACTTTTATCCCTTCTCTCTTGGCCATGTATTCCATCGCTGAAATGATTTTTTCGTCAGTCGCATAGTCTTCCGTATCAAAAAGATATATTTTTTCGTCATAGAACTTATCTAAATAACTGTAATATCTAGGGTTTGGAGTTGGAATTTCCTGTCTTTTAACAGGGCAATAGTAGGAGGATAAATGTTTCTTTCCCGATAACTGAAGGTCCATCCATTCCTTAAAATCCTCTTTAGTCAATTCACCGCTATAAACAAAGGTTCTATGTCCTTTCTCTATCGCATTCAACAATACATTTGAAAGTATGGTACTCTTGCCTGATCCGTTGTAGCCTGTCCAAATAACCAACTGGCCACCATACCAGCCGCCAATCAGATCATCCAACTCCTCATAGCCTGATGAGATGGCGATCTCGTGCCTGTGGTCTTTTCGCCTTACAGCAGCAAGATTGGTGATGAACTCTTTTTTGATAGTCAATGCCTCATCGATTACTTTTCTAATTTCGTGTTTGGCATTCTCTACGCCTTTTTCTTTAGCGACTTGCTTCAACATCTCATTGGCATCTTTAAAGTCGCTCTGAACTACCTTGATTTTCCAATCATTCAGCCTAGAGATGGCCTCTTGTTGAAATCCTCTACCAGCAATGTCATTATCGGCCCATATAACAATGTCATGATACTGTTCCATAAACTCCCAGCAATTTTCAACCCATGAAAAATCTTGGGTTCCGCTTGGAATAGACACCGCATTCCTAATGCCCACCTCATCCAATGTCAGTTTGTCGGGTTCACCTTCCACAATAATCAGCGGTTCACCCAATAAGCATTTGTCCATGCCGTACAATATAGGCCTCGTGTCTTTTTCTCGCCATGATTTGGACTCACCTTTGCTTGGTTCTCTAGGCAGCTTATACTTCACAAACACCAAATCACCATTGAGATAATATTTGAAAACAATATTGCCATGATTATCTGTTTCGACCTGGTTATCCCGTAGTGTTTTTTCAGAGATCATACGGCTTTTAAAATAATTTATTGTATCAACCGATAACTCCTGAAAATTATTGTCAGGCTTTTTATAAATTTTTTGAGGTTTTGATTCTCTGAAATAGGTTTCCTTGGTCATGATCTCGACTCCTAGATATTTCGCCAATCTATATATATTCCCTTTTTCGCCACAACTTCCCCTTAAGCAGTTATATGCTCCTGTGGTTCTGTTGATTGAAAAGGTGTTCTTGTCACGATGTTGGCCGCCCTTACAAAATGGGCAGTACTTCGGTATTATTTCATTGCCTTTATCAGAGGCTATCTCTCCCAGAAATGGAAATATCTGTTGCATTTGTTCCTGCATCATTCTTTAGCCTCCTATTAAGAAATGGATTATCATCAACAAAGTCAATCTTTGGAGGTTTCTCCGGTTCAAGTTTTGAGTTCCTGACAATTCCAATCGCATATTTTTCACCCTTGTCATGGTGCCTAGGATTGTCTACGAATGTCTTTAATCCTTGGATAACCCTATTGAC
>JAUYTY010000033.1 GCA_030694905.1 Eubacteriales bacterium
AAGGCACCTTCACTGCCGGTAGCGCAAATGATGTTTCTGAGATGCTGAAGGAAAAGAAGTTTTTCCCAGTCCACATTGAAGAGGACAAAAGCACTAAGGGCACTGATGACATACTTGAGCGTTTTTCAAAGGTGACTGTCAAGGACCTTGCCATATTTTGCAGACAGTTTTATGCCATGCTCAATGCCGGTATACCGATCATCAACTGCATCGACATCATACAGCAGCAAACAACGAAAAAGAGATTTCAAAAGGTTATCTTAGATCTTTTTGAACAGCTCCAAAAGGGATATACCTTCTCTGAGGCACTGAAACAGAATTCCGATGTTTTTCCAAACATCATGATCAACATGGTGGAGGCGGGAGAGGTCAGCGGTAACCTTGACCTGATTATGGACAGGCTATCCCAGCATTTTGAGAAGGAATTCAAGATCAACAACAAGATCAAGAGCTCCATGGCTTATCCTGCGGTTCTTGCATTTGTCACTGTGGCCGTTGTCATATTCCTGCTGGTCGGTGTAATGCCCACATTCATCAGTATGTTTGAAGGGTCAGGCGTACCGTTGCCTGGACCAACTATTCTATTGATGAAAATCAGCGCGTTTATCAAAAACAGATGGTATGTCATCTTGGGCGTCATCGCTCTTATCGTTTATATCTTCATCAAATCCCGCGAGAATGACAAACTAAGAGAAGGTCAAGACAAATTCCTGCTGAAAAGAATGCCAATTCTAAGGGATGTCAACAGCAAGATCGTGTCATCCAGATTTACCAGAACTATGTCCACGCTCATGGGATCAGGGGTTGAATTGTTGACAGCAATAGAAATCACCAGCCGTGTCACCGGCAACAAGTATGTGGAGAGTATTTTGGCAAAAGTCTCTGACGATCCGATGATTCCATCTATGATCAAAATAGGGGAGGATTCCGGTTCCTTGGATAATATTTTGGATAAGACCGCCAATTTCTATGACGATGAGCTGGAGAATGCGATCCAAAAGCTGACAACAATGTTGGAGCCGTTGATGATTGTCGTAATGGGTGCGGTGGTCGGTTTCATAGTCATCGCCATGATGATGCCAATATTCGATATGGCTCAAACAGTTGCATAACAATAGAAAACACAAAACTAAACAAATCAGACATTGTCAGCGATGATAGTGTCTTTTACTTTATATAAGGCCTTTAAATAAGGAAAATCAAAAAAAATTACATTATTTTTGATTTTCTTGAATAAAACAAAAAAAGCAGGGTATATATGGCATATAGTCAAATAAATAATATTATATTTCAAGGAGGAAATAATATGTTCAGATTAATTAATAAGCAAAGAAACAGAAAAGGTTTCACGTTGGTTGAATTAGTTGTTGTTATCGCGATCTTAGGTATTTTGGCAGCAATCGCAGTTCCTAGATTGTTAGGGTTCCAACAAAGAGCACGAGAGCAGGCGGATAAGCAAACTGCAGTACAAGTAAGAAATGCATTAGCATTACTCAATGCTAATGGCGAGATTATTGTAACCGGTACCGGATCAGTAAGCTTTACTGCCGCGACTCCAAGTGTTTATTCTGTATCAGGGATAACTGATACACAAGCAACTCCTGTTGCTTTGACAGAAGCTACTGTTGAAGCCTTGACTGGAGATATTGTAGTCGCTGGAACTAAACCGATTACAGTTACAATTACTGCTGATGGAGTAGTCACTGTAACATCTCCATGATGATAATTTGAAATCGTGAGAAGCTTTAGCCAAAATAGGCCAAGGCTTTTTTTTTGGCTCTTTGTCAATTCTTCAGGCAGGGCCAGTAAAAGAACCAATCACGTAAGGTATAGTTTTAAAGAATTGTACCTTCTTTCATTTTGCTAAAAGAACTTAAAGCAACACAGCTAGGATGGGAATGTATGTCGATACCTGTCTTGGGGTGGAAGATGGCTTATAATCAAGTGTGCCAAGGATGGAAGCGAGATCTGTGATACCTGCGTAGGCAAGACAACAAGCATGCTTATTAAGATGTTTCTGATCCATAGAAAATTAAAAATCACTGTGATGCCGACCATATCTTTGGTCGGCATTATTTTTTTTGCGCGTTTACGCTGAGCGTTTAGCTTCCAGAAGTGTATTAGCTTCCATATGTCTATTTAAAAATCAGATAATATCAAAAAAGGTTTCACTTGTAACAAACAAAATAACAAATAATAATTTCAAAACCGCATGAAAACCTCTGATATAAAGAATATATTTCAATTAATTGGGTATACTATTACAAATTCAAATATCCGGAGGTTTATATGCCTGACATAACACGTCATCGCAATAGAAAGTTGAATAAAGGCTTTACTCTAATAGAAATAATCGTTGTTATAGCAATTATTGGAATATTGTCAGCAATATCACTACCTAGACTTTCTGGATTTAACCATCTTGCCAGATCAACAGAAGACCATTCAAACCTAAGATTATTAAATGTAGCAACAGCAATATATAGAGCATCTCCAAACACATTTGACACTCGAGAAACCGATCAAAAGAAAATGCAAGCCCTGGTGGCTGCTAATTTGATCAACAAAGAACTAAAGCCAATTAGATACGACTATGTATTTACATGGAATCAATCAGAAGAACAATGGTATCTTAGCAACAATAATTTAAGTGTCAGTTCTTCAATTCGGTATGATTTTCTGACAATGTTCAATAAACCTGAACCATTTAAGAACTTTATACTCAACAGAGAAAATTCCACGAATGCAACAATAACTGAAGGCGAATGGGAATTTGACGAAAATGGTTATCTTAAATCTATTGGCTCAATGAGAAATCTTCTTTACACAGAAAATCCTTATGATGAATATAGTATAATAGCAAATGCCAAGTTAAGTGAAAATTCTAGCGGATATGGAATATTATTTGACTCTAAAATAGAAAATGGAAGAGACATTGGTTATATTCTTCAGTATGAAACTTATAGAGATAGCAGTGGCAATCAAGCAGGCGTGAGAATGGTGGTACGCGAAAGATACGTCGGTGAAAATGGACAACAAAAAGAAAGTGGCTATTTGTCATTGATAGAATCAAATAGAGGCAATGAGTATAGAATAACGCTTGCTAACGATAGTAGTGTATTTGATATGCGGAATATTGAAATACGTGTATCAAACCATGAAAATGAAAACCTCAGAAAAATGACTGCTTACTTGGATGGCGAAGAAATATTCCACTTTAACTATAATTCAACAAATGGTGGTTACACAGGTTTAAGAACCTGGGATACAACATGGGGTTCAGGAGAACACAGAAAATCCTTTAAGGGAGATGAAGTTAGGTTCAAAGATTTGGAAATTATACCAAAACAATAGGCTATATTGGAAGGTATTTCCCCCATACATTTTATTATAAAGTACCTTTCAGTTAATGAATCATCAATTGTATTGAGAATGAAACGGAGATAATGTAAACTATAAAGTGAGAACCTGAATGTTTCATATATAATTGAAGTTGATGCCATTGAATTCAGGAGAGATTATTATGATAGGAGGCACTTAATGTCAGAACTAAAGACCAAACAAACCGATGCGGATGTGATCGAATTCATCAATACATTCGCGAATACAGAACAAAAGCGCAAAGACAGCTTTGAACTGCTAAAAATCATGCAGGCCGTATCAGGATTTGAACCTAAAATGTGGGGGCCTACAATGATTGGATTCGGGTCCTATCATTATAAATCCGACAGGAGCAGGCAAGAGGGAGATTGGCCCCTGATAGGCTTTTCGCCAAGAAAAGCGGCCATATCGCTATATGTTTATACTGGAATGCCTGAGCATGAATATTTGCTTAAGGATTTAGGAAAATTCACGATGGGAAAGGCATGTATCTATGTGAAGAAGCTTTCTGATATCAATCTGGATGTTTTGGACAAAATGATGAAAGAGACGATCAGTTTCTTGAACACCAGATATGGAAGCCTCTCCTCTTAGTCAAATTGCTAAAGCCAACATAAAAACAACACTGTACTGACAATTAATTATTTCATTTCTGTTTCCTTATATAATGTAATTTGGTTTTGAAGGAGAGCGTGATTAAGCAGACGAGGATTCAAGTATTTGACACTTAGCTATCTTGGTGATATAATTCAGTTAATATCTTATTTTACATATATATTAAATAATGAAAAAGGCAAGTCTATCGAAAGATAGATACGCAAAGCCGTTGGTCTAAGGCGTCAGCTATGATTGCAAGGTTACCGTTTTTAATATTTTTTTATGTTTAATTATACTGTAAAATAAAAATTAAATCATGAAAGAAGGTAATAAGATGTTGAAAAAAATCGTTAGCATGCTACTAGTTATGATGTTGGTTTTGTCATTATCAGTTGTCACATTTGCTGTTGAGACAGAAGTTGATGCGGATCTTGATGAGAATCAGGATGTCTTGGAGGAAGAGGACGAGGAAGAAGAGGTTTTAAAGGATTGGGAGATAGAAAAAAACAATCGTGAGAAGGATAAGGACGAAGCAGAGGCTGCAAAAGACGCACTTGAAGAGCAAAAGGATGAGCTTGAAGCGGCTATAGAGAGTGGACTGTATGAAGGCGAAGCGTTAGCAATCAAACTGGCAGAGTTGGATGCTTTAAAGGCTGAGTTGAACCTCTCAAAAGAAAACTTCAGAGCTGTAAAAGCCACTTTCATGGAATCCATTAGGGCTAGAAGGGAAGCTGTATTAGAACAGTATACTGAGGATGAATTGAATGATATTGAATTGGCTGGAGAATACATTCTTGCAGAAGATTCAGATGCAACGATTATTCCGGTTGATAGCATCATATCCAATAAGGCCAAGTTCAAATTTGATACGCCACCGGTGATCAAAATGAACCGAACCTTGATTCCGGTAAGAGCGATTACCGAGGGATTTGGCGCAGAAGTGGAGTGGCTTGATGGGGTTGTTACGATAACAAAAGACGATATCACGATAGAACTGCATTTAGATTCCAATATTGCCATTGTAAATGGCGAAGAGGTTGAAATTGATTCACAAGCTTCAATAAAAAACAACAGGATGTACGTTCCCTTAAGGTTTATATCGGAAACATTTGGACTTGAAGTAACCTGGGAACCCGAAACACAAACGATAGAAATCAACTAAATAATACTATTGGATTAATTTCTAATATGATATAATATAGTAAGAAGTAACGGTTGGAAGCGACAGCCTTGAGGGCATTTTGGAGTTTCCACTTGTAAGTATTAGGCAAAATGTAGAGCCGACCATAACTGGTCGGTTTTATTGCTTTTGAGATAGAAAACTATGAATTAGAATTATCTAAATGGAGGTGGTTGATTTGAAAATGAAAAGAAAAGGATTAGTCATTGTTTTAGTTGTTATGTTGATTGTAGCTTTATCAATCGGTACCGCTACCGCAGACATATCGTCAACTAAACTGACGCCTACCCCGGAAAAGGTCAAGGTTCTCATAGGTTTTACAGACATGCCAGGTTCTGCTGAAGAAGGCCTGGTGAAAGCATTTGGCGGAGAGATCAGATATACCTACACGCTGATACCTTCCATAGCGGCAGAGCTTCCGATTCAGGCAATTGAAGCCCTCGGACGAAATCCAAAAATCAATGTGATAGAACTCGATGTCAAAGCCTATGAAGTGGCTGACGAGTATGCCAATGCGTGGGGTATCGAAAGAATCGGAGAGAGGACAGCCCATGCCAATGGTTATTTCGGGGGAAATGCTCCAGGAAACGGCATAAAGGTTGCTGTCATTGATTCGGGAGTTGATTACAACCATCCGGAACTGGTAAAAGTCTATGCAGGAGGAAAGGATTTCGTCAACAAGGATGACGATCCAATGGACGTTGACGGTCATGGAACCCATGTGGCCGGAATAATCGCTGCTGAACTAAACAGCGTAGGTGTAGTTGGCGCTGCATCGCATATACAGCTTTATGCTTTGAAGGCTCTTGAAGGGGGAAGCGGATATTTCAGCGATATTATAGCCGCCTTACAATGGTGCGGGGAAAATGGCATACGCATCACAAATAACAGTTACGGCAGTTCGACCGATCCAGGAACCCAGGTAAAAGACGCATTTGATGCGGCCTATTATAGCGCAGGTATTTTGCATGTTGCCTCAGCGGGAAACAGTGGGAACCCATCAGGCAGAGGCGATAATGTTGGCTTCCCGGGAAAATATGCATCTGTCATGGCTGTAGCGGCCTCTGATGCCAATGACAAAAGAGCCAGTTTTTCAAGTACCGGACCAGATGTTGAAATCATGGCTCCAGGTGTCAGCATCAACAGCACTTATTTAAATGGAAGCTACAAATTGCTAAGTGGAACCTCAATGGCGTCACCTCATGTGGCCGGAGTCGCAGCTCAAATTTGGGGCATTGACACAAGTATGACAAATATTGATATCAGAACCATACTTAAAAGCACCACTGAAAATCTGGGACTTGCTGTTACTCATCAGGGATCTGGACTTGTTCGGGCAGATATGGCTACAAATGCTGTCGTTCCATCTGCAACCGGGATTGTTGCAGGAACTGCCAGCGATCAATCCACCGGGCTTGCGATTCAAGGTGCATCTATAGAGATATCAGGAACAGGACTGTTTACAACATCAGACCTAGACGGGCATTACCAGATAGCCAATGTACCAATTGGCATTTATAGCATTACTGCCACCAAGACAGGATATGAAGCTCAAACAAAAGCGGGAGAAGTTGTCAGTGAGAATACCACAACAGTCTGCGATTTCATTCTTGTGCCTGTTCCAACATATACATTGAATATCAGCCAAGTTGGAGAAGGAATAACATATCCTGACACTGGCATACATGAGTATCCTGCTGGAACGGTGTTGGAACTAAACGCAGCGCCTAACCTAGGCTATAGATTTGACAAATGGCTTATCGATAATGTTGAAGTCCTGTCACAATATGCCAATGTAACGATGGATAACAATATAACCGCAGTGGCATATTTTACAGAAAGCACTATCATTCCAACACTATCTGTACAGACTGACAAATATGAATACTCCGGCAATACTTGGGTCTATATAACGGTAAGAGCAGAAGATACAGGTTCTGGAACAGCAAATCCAATACCTGGTGCAGCGGTCAGCGCCAGAGTCTATCCACCGGCGGGGAACTTTTCCACTTATTCAGGGACAACCGATTCTACAGGCATGGTTGTATTCAAGCATCGATTGTTAAAGACATCATTTAAAGGGGAGTATTCTGTAGTTGCTTCGATGGAGTGGAACGGAACGCTGTTGACATCTGAAACAAAATTTATTGTTAAATGAACACATTTGGAGTTATCAAGACGTTTAAGTGAACTGTTGAGACCACACATGGCTGCTTGTGTGGGAGAGGCAGCTATAATAGATGAACAAAAATCATTGATAAGGTCAAACATATCAAGGATAACTATGAGACTTAGATCACAAAGGAAATGTATTTTAAAACCAGCTAAACTTATGATATATGTCTGAACTGATACCTCCACTGTAGACAGTCTGCATGGAGGTATTATTTTTGACAAATTTCTCAAACGATAGCTTGGAATCTACAAATGATATAGCCTTGTAATGAGAAGTTTAATGATTTATAATTTTAGTAGTAAACAATAAGTGTACACATATGTATGCTAGAAATGAGGAGGAACTATAATGCAATATTTAACCAAAGCATTACAGACAGATAAAATAACTCTGAAGAATCGCTTGATAATGGCACCGCTTGCCACCTCAAAATCTAAGGAGGATGGTACAGTAAGCGATGATGTTTTAGCTTATTATAATGAAAAGTCTCTGGGAGGTTACGTCTCATTATTTGTGATTGAGCACAGTTATATCCTTCAACAAGGCAAAGCAAGTGCTAATCAAATGTCAGTCACTAATGACGCTGTATTGGAAGGATTGAAACAATTAGCAACCACCATTCATAACAATGGATCAAAAGCAGTGATGCAGATTAATTTTGCAGGAAGTGCGTCAAAAAGTGAAATAACTGGTGAAGTAGTATTAGGTCCATCAGAAGTCGTCAATCCACTTCATGGAGGCGAAATACCTAGCCCTATGTCAAAAGAGGATATTGAAAGAATAGTTGATGCCTTTGGGAAAGCTGCTATACGAGTAAAAAAAGCAGGTTTCGACGGTGTTGAAATACATTCTGCCCATGGCTACCTGTTAAATCAATTTTTTTCCCCATTAACTAATATGAGGGACGATGAATATGGTGGAGATGTCCATAACCGTATACGAATTCATCTTGAAGTTATAAAAGCGGTTCGAGACGCTGTTGGTGAAGATTTCCCTATACTATTAAGATTAGCGGCTTCGGATTATAAGGATGGAGGAATTACAATTGACGATAGCAAGATTGCAGCTATTGAATTTGAAAAGGCAGGAGTTGATATTCTGGACATTTCAGGTGGCTTCTGTGGATATACCAGACCGGGTGTCAAAGAACCGGGATATTTTTCTCCCCTAACTGAGGAAATCAAGAAGGTTGTCTCTATTCCTGTGATTCTGACTGGAGGCGTTAAAGAAGCCAATGAAGCCGAACAACTTTTAAAAGATGGGAAAGCTGATCTTATAGGGGTGGCCAGAGCCATATTTAAAGATTCGAAATGGGCAGAAAGAGCTATTACGGGCTGATATGAGAATATTTCTATTTGAAGTTCTCATTCCTGATGAACAGGATATTGAAATAGTAAATACTGTAATACTTCATGAACTATGTATTGGTATCATATCGGCGTTATCAAGAAAAAAGTTTCATGGTTAGCTTTAGAAGATTAACAAAGTGGTCTATGGTGTTATATTGGAATGGTGGCTCAGTCGACCTAAAGAAGAGGGAGAAGATTTTGCGTAGTGACTAACTTCTTCAAACTCTACGTATTTTCACAATAACAAATGCTAAGCCATATGAAACACCTAAAATAAGCATAAGATAAAACGGTATGATAATCAGTGCGATGGCTGCATTAGCGTCTGAAGAAATCCACGCCATATAATCGTGGAAGAAATAATATTCGGCTCCTATAAGAGTCAAAGCTGGGATCAATATATATTCCAGTTTTTTTGTTTTCATTGTGATAATGCAATATATGATATTTGGAAGAAAAAGAAAGATTAATATACCAATAGCTATACCGGATATTAAACCATCAGTTGTTGTACCAGAACTTGATATTGTTTTTATAATTGGAATAATCATTATATATAAACCAAAAATAATAACGATAGAACTCATTAATATCTTAGATGATTTCATTAAAATGTCTCCATATCAAATTTACTTATTCATTTAATTCTAATAGAAATAGGAAGGAGTGTCAACGGAGAAGGCATGTGAACGCAAACACTTGTATAACTTTCAATACCGGAATATAATATCGTTATAAGGGAGTATATCCCTTAATAAACTAGTTAAGGAGGCGTCAAAATGGATATAAAATATAATAAATTAATACGCTTTAATATGATAATGGGCTTCTTCCACTTGGCTCAGGGAATCATCATGTTGTTTCTTGCCAATAACGTTATTCAAAAAATCGGTGAATTCCAGCCCACTATCCTTCAGTTCTATTTGAGGTTCAACCCGGATACGCGTTCGCTGGAACCTGCGAGCAAGGAATTGTTTCAGCTGCCTTTTGGCATATTGGTCGCATCCTTTCTGATCATATCCGCAATCGCTCATGGTCTGATCGTATTGAATAAGGAATTGTATGTAAGCGACTTGAAGAAGGGAATCAACCGTTTTAGATGGTTCGAATATGCGTTTAGTTCCTCTATCATGATCGTATTGATTGCCACGTTATTCGG
>JAUYTY010000008.1 GCA_030694905.1 Eubacteriales bacterium
TATTTATTACACACAGATTGGATGAGGTCATGATGGCGGCTGACACGGTTACAGTTTTAAGAGATGGAAATCTTGTTGTCAGCAAACCGAAGAGTGAGACCAATGTTATGGAAATCGCAGCATTGATGGTAGGCAGAGAGCTAACTATAACAAAAGGTGTCAAAACTGAAGAAAAAGAAACAGATGTCGTCATGTCCATAAGAAACTTGCGAGTCAGAATGCCAGGAGAAGCAGTAAAGGGTGTTGACCTTGATATATTGAGAGGCGAGATCATTGGCATAGGTGGTTTGGCTGGACAAGGCAAAATTGGAATAGCCAATGGAATCATGGGTATGTTTCAAACAGAGGGCGAAATAACAATAAATGATGAAAAACTTGTCTTAAACAATACAATTGAATCATATAATAGAAAATTGGCATTTGTATCTGAGGATAGAAAAGGTGTCGGTTTATTGCTGGATTCATCTATAGAAGACAACATTGCTATAACAGCAATAAGGGTGAATGGGGATTTTTTAAAGAAATATGGTCCATTTTCATTCAGAGATGATGCCAAGATAAAGAGTCATGCCGAAAGCATGATTAAGGAGCTTGACATTAGATGTAGAGGCACTAACCAAGAAACCAGAAGATTATCAGGTGGCAATCAACAGAAGGTCTGCTTGGCAAGAGCCCTGACCATTGAACCTGAAATATTACTGGTTTCAGAACCGACAAGAGGTGTGGACATCGGAGCAAAACAGCTCATATTGGATAAATTGAGATTCTTAAATAAAGAGCTGGGCATGACTATCATCATGACATCTAGCGAGTTGGCAGAATTAAGGTCCATTTGCGATCGCATTGTCATCATTTGCGAAGGTAAGGTTGAAGGAGTGCTTAGACCGGATGACTCGGATGTGGATTTTGGTCTGATGATGTCTGGAGACTATAAAAAAGTGAAGGTGGGAGGCATATCATGAACAAGTTTTTGAAAAATATGACTTCAGGTGCAAACCTGCCTAGATTTATAATTTCAACTTTTTTTCTTCTCGTTTGTGTCATGGCATTCGTTGTCAAAATACCATTTACAACATTGATGTCCGATACTTTGGTCAGATTTGCCATGAACGGCGTGCTAGTTCTGGCAATGGTACCATCCATACAATCAGGTTTAGGACCCAACTTTGCGTTGCCTATTGGTATCATAGCAGGCCTCATTGGATCTGTTATTACTTTTGAATTTGGGATTACAGGTTTTGCAGGCTTAGGGCTTGCTATCTTGATATCAATTCCCATGGCTTTGATACTTGGTTATTTATATGGAAAAATGCTTAACAAGGTGAAAGGCTCAGAGTTAATTGTATCGACCTATACTGGCTTCTCCATCGTGTCGCTCATGAGCATAGGTTGGATTATTATGCCTCTGAGGCATCCGGAAATGACCTGGCCTTTAGGAAAAGGATTGAGAAATATTATTTTGTTGGATAATTCTTTCGGGAAAATGCTGAATGACTTTTTGTCATTGAAGTATGCCAGAGTGGCTGAAACAGGCAATTTGGTAGCATTCTTCAACCGCACAGATAAGTTTATAATGGATTTGTATCCTAATAATGCAGCTGTTGTCGAATTTATCATACCAACTGGACTATTGATATTCTTTTTTCTTTGTTGCTATGTTCTATATCTGTTCAATCGCTCGAAAATTGGAATGGAGATGAGAGCGGCAGGCGATAACCCGAAATTTGCTTTAGCATCAGGAATCAACGTAGATCAGATGAGGATTTTAGGGGCTACTATTTCCACTGTCATAGCGTCTGTAGGCATAGTTGTCTTCTCGCAAAGCTACGGTTATCTGCAGCTATATCAGGCTCCCTTATTCATGGCCTTTCCGGCCATAGCGGCTATTCTAATTGGTGGTGCGTCCACCCAAAAGGCAAAGATTTTCCATGTTATCATTGGGACCTTCCTTTTTCAAGGGCTGCTGACTATGTCTTTACCGGTCGCTAATAAGCTGATTGTTGAGGGAAATCTCTCGGAGGTATTAAGAATGATTATACAGAATGGTGTTATTCTGTATGCATTGACTAAGGTAGGAGGTCAGGAATGAAAACTACATTTTCAGATCAATTAAAGAAGTTCTTGCTTAAAAATATAGTCGTTATAGTTTTCGTTGTTATTTCAACCTTAGCATTTATCGCATCAAAACAGTCACTATACTTTCTGATGAGTCAGTTGCTTGAAAGAATCAGCAGGAACAGTTTTTTGGTCTTGTCTTTGCTGATACCTGTTATGGCAGGTATGGGGCTTAATTTCAGTATAATTATCGGAGCAATGGCAGGACAAGCCGCATTAGTAATAGTTACAAATTATCAGATATCCTTTTGGAATGGATTTGGAGGCATCATGCTTGCGATGCTGATCGCTGCCCCTATGGCAATACTGTTTGGCATTTTGACAGGCATGCTACTCAACAGGACAAAGGGACAAGAAATGATTGCCAGTATGATTGTTGGACTTTTTGCAAATGGCGTCTATCAATTTATATTTCTCTTTGCAGTGGGTGGATTGTTTACTATCAGAAACAAGGATATATTGCTGACTAGTGGTATTGGTTTAAGAAACTCCATTACATTTGCAGAGACACTCAAGTTTGGACTTGACTTTGGAGGTGCCACCAAGGTACCGTTTTTCAATATTCTGATGGTTCTATCGGTCATTGTGATTTTAGTTTATTTAGGAATGTTCGCAATGAAGAAGCAACTAACGGCAAAACAAAAAAGCGGGATTATAGTGTCTGTTTCGGTTTTGGTCTTCAGCGCTCTGATTATGTATACCAATGTTTTTCCATTACAGGTCAGGATGCTAAAGTCATTGACATTCCCTGCAGTATCAGGTCTTTTTATAGCTGCCTTGTGTGGTTTCAACATGATTATCATCAAGACCAAGCTTGGTCAGGATTTTAGGGCAGTTGGGCAAAATCAGCATATTGCAGCGGTTTCCGGCATCAACGTCAACAGAGTAAGGATAATTGCAATCACCATATCAACTGTTCTAGCGGCTTGGGGTCAGATAATTTTTCTCCAGGAAATTGGCGTCATGAATACATTCGGATCCCACGTACAGATAGCACAGTTTTCAGTAGCTGCTCTTCTGGTAGGGGGCGCAACAGTATCTAAAGCGACCAACAACAATGCCATAGTTGGTGTAATATTATTCCATACGTTGTTTATTGTGTCACCTTTTGCTGGGAAAGAACTGTTTGGAGATCCCCAGATAGGTGAATTTTTCAGAACCTTTGTGGCCTATGGCGTAATCGGTCTGTCTTTAGGATTATACGCTTGGAAAACACTTTTCACAAACAAAGGATAGTATAAAGCAACTGTAGGATAAATAGCTGCAACCCTAGGGATGCAGCTGTATTTTTTATATTTGGATATAACCTGCATAGGCGTTTTATGCTATAATATGTAAAGTATAAAAAGTCATTATGACAATTTTGGAGGATTTACTATGAAGATTGGAATTATTGTTTACTCTTATACTGGCAATACCTATTCGGTTGCTGAGAAGATTTATAATAAGCTGATTTCAGCAGGTCTTGATGTTGAATTGATACGTTTGCAATTGATGGGCGATTGGAAACCAGGCTCAAAGGATGTTGCATTGCAGCAAATCCCAAATATTGACGGATTTGATCAAATTATCTTTGGCACTCCTGTTCAGGGTTTTACATTCGCAATGGCTATGAAGCATTATCTTGATACAATAGACAGATTAGATGGAAAAGAAGCATCATTGTTTGTAACACAGCATTTCCCTTATCCTTGGATGGGAGGGAAAAGAGCTATATCCCTCATGCGCAAAATATGTATCAGCAAAGGAGCTAAGATAAAAGAATCAGCTGTAATAAACTGGAGCAATAAACAAAGAGAAAAGATGATAGATAATACTGTTGAAAGAATGAGTGAATCTTATGATAAATAAAGAGTTAAGAGCCAGCTTTTTATTATTGTTGACGGCTGCTATCTGGGGATTTGCTTTTGTTGCCCAAAGAGTTGGCATGCAATATGTGGGAGCATTTACATTTAATGGTATCAGATTCGCTTTGGGAAGCCTTTCGTTGTTACCGGTAATCAAATATTTTGAATTGAAAAACAAGAACAAAGAAAAAGAATATAATCGGGACAACCCTAAACTCATCATGAAATATGGCATTTTAGCAGGTAGTGTTTTGTTTATCGCTGCAACGTTGCAGCAGGTGGGTATGATATATACAACTGCTGGTAAGGCAGGTTTTATTACAAGTCTTTATATCGTGATTGTGCCAATTATAGGAATTGCAATCAAGCAGAAATCCACTTCAAATATATGGTTGGGAGCAATTGTTGCTGCAGTAGGATTGTATTTTCTAAGCATCAATGAGAATCTAACCATAGAGTTTGGAGATTTGCTCCAATTGATAGGCGCATTTTTCTGGGCGACTCATATTATAGTGATCGGTTTCTTTGTTTCCAAGGTAGATGCGATTAAGCTTTCATCCATGCAGTTTGCAACCTGCTCAATATTGAGTTTTATTGTTGCTTTTATTCTTGAAGATATTCAGATTGCGAATGTTTTTAGTGCTATGGTTCCATTGCTATATGGTGGGTTGATGTCCGTGGGCATCGCATATACGCTACAAGTTGTGGCGCAGAGGCATGCCAAGGCATCTCATGCAGCCATAGCTTTAAGCATGGAAGCTGTGTTTGCTGCAATAGGAGGTATGGTATTGCTGGGAGAAAGACTTCCGTTAAGGGGTTATTTTGGAAGTCTGTTGATGCTTGCTGGAATGCTGATTTCACAAGCGGATAATTTCAAGCGAAAAAACAAAGGGCAAATATAAGGTACAATATCCAATCCGTCTGACAGCCATATTTGTCCTAAGCCTGGAGTTTAACATAGATTATGATATTAAATAAAACTGATACTAGTATTCAAGCATTTAGGAGGCAGAATATGGAAGGTAAGTACAAGGTTGTCACCCTATGTGGCAGCACAAGATTCAAGGATGATTTTTTAAGGATCCAGAGGGATTTGACATTATCCGGACATATAGTCATTTCGGTCGGTTTGTATGGACATGCTGATGGAGAATATGAGACCGTGTTGGATGATGAGGCAAAAAATATGCTTGATGATATGCATAAGAGAAAGATTGACATGTCGGATGAGGTATTTATCATCAATAGAAATGGTTATATTGGCGACAGCACAAGAAGTGAAATTGATTATGCTATAAAGACGGGGAAAGCAGTAAACTACATGGTGAATGAAAATTTATCTCAATGATATATTTAACAACAAATTTGTAGTATAATATAAGCACAAATATATGCTGATATTTGGAGGAGGAGTTTGTATGGATTGGAAGGGCAGAAGAAAAAGCACAAATGTAGAGGATAGAAGAGGTGTTAGTTCTGGGAAAATGGTAGGTGGTGGCATAGGCACAATCATCATCATTATTATAGTTGCCCTGCTTGGTGGAAATCCGGCAGATATAATCGAAAACCTCCAACCTGCCGCACCTGGTATAGAAGAATCATACCAAGGTACCGCTGAAGAAGAGGAAATGGTTGAGTTTGTCTCGGTGGTTTT
>JAUYTY010000015.1 GCA_030694905.1 Eubacteriales bacterium
TTCCTCGCTCACAGGCTTTGAGTTGTTTATAACCCTTGAGACTGTAGCTTTTGACACGCCACTTCGTTTGGCGATTTCATTGATAGTGATCTTTTCCACTGGTCTCTCCTGCAAACATTTATTATTTGATGGAACCGGAAACCATTCCTTTTATGATTTGCTTCTGGGCTAAGATAAATCCGACAATGATCGGTGCCGCTGCCATGAGAACCGCCGTCATGATCAGATCCCATTTCTTGACAAACGATCCTGCAAATCCTGCTATGGCAAGGGGTATGGTCTGAATATCCTGCCCAATCCCCAGTATCAGCGATGGCAGAAGAAAATCGTTCCATATCCAGATTGCATTCAGGATACTGACAGTGACAAAAATCGGTTTAAGGATTGGCATAACCACCAGAAAGAAGATCTGAGGTTTCGAGCAACCATCAAGCAATGCAGCCTCTTCAAGCTCCAACGGTATGGATTTTATAAATCCATGGAACATGAATACCGCCAATGGCGCACCAAAGCCGATATAAGCGAAAATCATACCGTGATACTCCCTAAGGAGTCTGATTCCCAGTGTGTTGTTGATGATTCTGAAAAGAGCCACCAAGGGGAACATGACAACCTGAAATGGAATAATCAATCCACTGATAAACAGCAGAAAGATAACAGTTGCTATTCCAGTCTTCCTTCGTACCAGCACCCACGCAGCCATAGCAGAGAAAACCGATATGGTAATAAGAGAAATAGTGGTGATGAGAACTGATGAATAGACGCTTGACGCGTATTTTATGCTAGGGCTGGTCCAAATCTCCTTGATATTGGCAAACAGCTGTGACCATTCTCTTGGGAGTGCTATAGGCTCTGTGATAATTTCTAGAGACGATTTCGCGGCATTTATGATGACCACAAAGAACGGGAACAATGTCACCAGAAAAAAGGATATTGTAATGATCTGTAGTAACATTTTTATATACTTGTTTTTAGTTTCCATTACATTTCAATCTCCTTCTGTTTATTGTAATAGACCTGGGCGATAGAGACCACTGACAGAACCAGGAAGAAGACAATGGCTCTGGCCTGTCCTTCCGCCATGCGGTTATATTTGAAGGCAATGTTGTAAATATGAACAGCCAGCAATTCTGTCGAATTGACCACCTGTCCCTGATATATGGCTGTTGGTCCGCCGGCTGTCAGGGCTACGATGATATCGTATTGCTTGAATGAGTTGACCAATGTCAGGAATGACGTGATGGTAAAAGCTTGGGCAATCATCGGTATGGTGATGTTTCGAAGCTTCTGCCAGAAATTGGCGCCATCGATATCACTTGCCTCAAGCAATTCCTGGGGCACATTCAATAGCGCGGCCACATATATCATCATAATATAGCCTGCATACTGCCATGTGAACGCCAATATGAGCCCAAACAGCGTAAGGTTTGGATCTGCCAGCAGCAGCAGATTTTCGATATAGCTGATGCCAAGCAACCCACCGATGGCTGGTACGACTTCCTTGAAAATGAACTGCCAGATATAACCCAAAACCAGACCTCCAATCAGGTTTGGAATGAAAAATCCAGCCCTGTAGAAGTTACGGAATCTGATTTCCCGAGTCACTAGGAAGGCAAAAAACAAAGCGACCAGGTTGATTGAGATGACACTTAGCATACTGAATAAAAACGTTCTGATAAAAGAATACCGGAAAGCTAGATTGGAAAACATGGTTTCATAGTTTCTCAGTCCTACCCAATTGGGTTCCAATCCTGCAACAGCAGTCCAATCAGTCATTGAATAATACAAACCCATAAAAAACGGGATGATCACCACCACTAGAAAAGAAAAAAGTGCCGGTGCAAGAAACAACCAGAAAACCATATTATCCTTTATACGCTTGTTCATAATACACCTCTTTTCTATAAACTCAATCATTTTATCCTACGACTAACAGTGCTAAGACTCCCACTTCTATCCGATAACTAACAGTGCCAAGACTCCCACTTCTATAAGCGGGAGATAAGCACTGTAGAGTCCCTGGATAACGGGTTCTAAGGTTCAGATGGCGTTTCAAACGCCACCTGAACCTTAGAACCCTGTTGAAGAAAAAAGGGTGCCAGTGGAAGCTACACCCTTTTTGCCATTTGACACATTATTTTATTTCATCGATTTTTGCTGCTAACTGCTCTATGAATTGAGCTTTGGTGATGTCTCCTTTTGCAAAAGCTTCATAGATAGGCGCAATGGTTCCCATTCCGAATCCATCAGGCATATCATTCTGCAGCCAAGTATATTTTGCGTCTTTTGCAAGCCACTCTGTAACATTTGCTGACAGTGGTGCTGCAGGTGTAAGTGTTACATTGGTAAATGCAGGTACCATGTTGGCTTCTGTTACCATATAGTTATGCCCAGCAGGATCTGTTGCCATAAAGTTCAAGAAATTCCTTGCTGCTTCCAGATTCTTGCTCTCGTTGTTTAAAACGTAGAAAGATGGTGCGCCGATAAATATTTTGTCATGCATTCCTTTTACAGAAGCATGTGGTGCAAAAGCCATCGGGAAAGTTACATTGTTTGATTGGAGCCAAGGATCTATCCAGTTTCCTTGATGGATAAACACGGCTTTTCCTGTTCCAAACTGGCTGACTTGCGAGTCGTAGTTTCCTGTCAAAAGAACAGTACGGTCTGCATATTCAAACAACAGCTCAACCCAATCCGCATATTCTGTCAAACGCTGCATATCAGCCTCGCCATTGTTCAATTTGTCAAGAACAGTGGTGTCGCCATATGGCAATCCTGCAGACAAATAACCATTGAAGTTGTGCAGGCCTGTAACCCATCTCATGTCAGGTCCAGCCGCCATTGCGACAGCAGAGCTGATTCCAAGTTCAGCCTTCATGCCGTCAATCTTCTCAAAAGCAGCGCGATATGCCTCCTGTGATGTCAACGTTGCAGGATCCACACCGGCTTGTTCAAGCAGATCCACGTTGTATGCCATTCCCCATGCCTCAACAGCAACCGGGAAGCCGATTACTTTACCGTCGACTATGAACTCAAGTGTTGTCAGATCTATCCAGTCATCACCTTCATAAGGCTGGAGTTTGGATTCCCAAGTTTTGTAACCGCCCATTCCTTCGATGACAAATATGTCAGGTTGTCTGTCCGACTGGAATTCCGCTCTCAACGCCTCGGCATAAGGTGAATCTCCTCCGGAAGTCTTGACGATAACTTCTTTGCCTGTTGCCTCTTTGTATGCTGCGGCAAAAGCTGTCAGCTGTTCGTGGATTTCAACTTTGTTCTGATAGATTACAACTGTCTCATCTTGGGTAGCTGGCTTTGCGCATCCGCCGATCATCGCTACCAAGAGTGCTAAAATCAATAAAAATACTAAATTTCTTTTCATATGTGCCCCCTTCAATTTATTAAGATACTTATATGATACTAAATATCCTTATATCTATATTATAGGAAACCGGTTTCATAAAAGCAAGTCTTTTTTGGGAAAACGCTCTATTGTTACAAAAAATTCATATGGTCCCATTAAGACCTTTTCAGAATCATATGATATGGTTTTTCCTTGCAGCATCTCCAAATGCTCGCCTTCAATGCCATATCGCCTTAAATCGGAAGCATTGAACCATTGTCTATCCTCGGTCAGATTATAGCAAAGCAATAGCTGCATTTCGCTGTTTTGGGTCCTCTGCTCTAAAATCAATATATGGGGATTGCCTTGATACAAAATCCTTTCCTGTTCAACAATACCATTTTGGCTAAGGTTCTTCCGCAACTCAATGAGTTGCTTAATGCTATTATAAACCTGGCTGACAGGCGTCAGAGGTTGATTGACTTTATCAAGAAGTTGCCATTTCATTTTGGGTCTGTGAAGCCATCTGGAATCATTGCGCTTATCAATCTCTTCTTTGTAGCTGAAGTCGTTCAATTGAGCCAACTCGTCACCGCTGTAGATCATCGGGATACCTTTTTTGAGCAGATACAAGGCATTGATCAGATTGATGCGTTTGATAGACAACGCCATCTGATAATGATCATTTGTCTTTATGGCCTTCTCCAGTCCTGCCAGGCTTGCCATTGTCCCTGAATTTCTTGCATCTCCTGTGCGTGGATTAAACTCATAAAGCTCACCAATAGAAAAGCTGTCATTGAATACACCCAAATAAAAGTCTATAAGAAATTGCTTGTGTGACTGGGGATCAAATCCCAATGATCTCGTTTTGTCCAGATCCAGTCCCCATCCAATGTCGTCATGGCATCGGGCGTAATTGATCCATGTTATCCCCGTCGGCAACTCATATTCGGGCATAAGCGCCAGATGCCTCGCATCTCTTGTCGCCAAGCTATTCCATATCTCAACCATATAAGATGCATTATAGAGTGAGTGGCATTCCGGCTTATCTTCAGATCCAAAATATCGTATGATCAGCTCGGGTGCAATAATGGCCTCTCCCAGGAGTGCTGTGGATGGTGCGCAATAGGATATGATATCCCTAAAGAGTGATAAGATCATATGAGCTTCCGGCAGGTTGCGGCAGTCAGTTCCCAACGCCTTCCACACGTAGGGTATGGCATCCAGTCGAACCAGATCCACACCAGCATTGGCCATGAACAGAAGATTTTCCACCATCTCCTGAAAAACGCGAGGGTTTCTGTAATTCAGATCCCATTGATAGGTATAAAATGTAGTCATTATCCATTTGCTCAGGTTCTCATTGTAGGTGAAATTTCCCGGAGCAACTTTTGGGAAAACCTCAGGCAAAGTGTTTTCAAACTGTCTGGGAATCACGTCATCATCATACATGAGATAGTATTTTTGATATGTCTCATCGCCTGATTGCGCCTTGATTGCCCATTCATGATCATCGGATGTATGATTGATGACATAATCGATGCAAATTCTGATGCCTTTCTGATGGAAATGATCGACCATTTCCATAAAATCGTTCATGTTTCCAATTTTGGGGTCGATGTCACGATAATCCTGTACCGCGTAACCGCCATCGTTCTCTCCTGTTCTGGGTTTCAGGACTGGCATCAGATGGATCAATGTGACGCCGAGGTCTGTGAAATAGTCTGATTTGTTTATCAATCCCTTCAGATTACCAGCAAACAGATCCACGTATAGCATCATACCCACCGTTTCTGATGAATGCATCCAGTTGGTTCCATCCAGGTCCCGTCTGATCAGGTCAGGATGTCGTTCAGACCTGTATTTTTCGAGCATGTCAAAAAGTCTATCCAGTTCATTTTCGCATCCTGGGTAAAGATTATAATATGTCTGTGCTATTCTTTGTTTATAATCTAAATT
>JAUYTY010000026.1 GCA_030694905.1 Eubacteriales bacterium
ATCTGCCCTGAAAAAGAGGTTCGTAATCTGTGCATCAATTTTTCGATGTTTGCTTCATATTGATTGGCCTCTACCGTAAGTTGTCGATTGAGGTCTTCAGGTTCCCACTCCTTATTGGATGACAGTATCATCTTCCTTTTCTGAGTATAATTCGTTGCAGGGTCTGAAGAGTCGATGATTTCTCTTACCACGGATAAAACAGGACGTAAACGAAATGCCCGCTTGCTCTGGTCCCATCCGTGGGATTTAAGCTTCGTTTCTAAGTATTCCACTTGATGTTCGCTCCCTGGCTGAAACGAAGATAATTTCTTGAGAATTTCCGAATCCGCGCCAGAAACAAATGATGAATCAAGCAAATCAAACAAGTGTTCCGCAGATGTTGGAAACACATGAGCTTTCACCAATGAAAAAACGTCTCTTACAGCTTGGGATGAATAAAAGGTTCCTTCTTGTTTTATGTAACAGGGAATCTGGGCCTCTTCACACCATACGCCGACCCTTTGAACTTGGGAATTCGTACGAGTCAAAACCGTTACTCTGTGGGATGCATCGCATCTCTCGCCTTTTTTTTCTTTTTCTTCCGCGGTCGCTTTGATGTCTAGCAAAGCCTTTTTCAAAAACGCTGTGACTTCCGATTGGAAGATGAGATTCGACTTTCGAACTGGTTTGATATTGATGTTACCCTTGTGATTTTTTTTTGCTTCCAAGCTCTTCCCGTAATCAATGTATCCCTTTATTTCCCATCTTTTGAAAATGGGATCTAAAACATCTAAAATGTCTCTTGATGTGCGATAATTTTTTGTTAATGTATACTCATTTGGAGGTATGCCAGAATGCTTGGAGATTGACATGCGCAGCTTTTCGAACGCGGTATCTACAGCACCTCTAAAACGGTAAATGCTTTGCTTAACATCACCTACCGCAAAAAGCTTCAATCCATAAACCTGTTGCAGCCAAGCAATTGTCTTAATCTGAGCATTGTCTGAATCCTGGAACTCATCTACAAATAGATATTTCAATGGATGGGATTTCACCGTCGCACCTTTGCCTTCATCAAGAATCTTCTGCAATTCTCTCACAATATCTCCGACAGCTATGGCGTTTTTCTCCATTTTTAAGTTATTGTATCTCTTATTGAGTTCATTGAACACACTTTGCAGCGTCTGATGAAGTGCTTTTGACCCCTCGTCTTGGTGTACGCCCCAATCGAGTGCAATAATTTCATTATCGGTAAGTGCTATGTTTTCGAGCTGTGTCCAAAACTTAAGTATGATATTGTCAAGATCAACTAACCGCAGTCCCAAACTGGTTGTTAGCGGTCGTCTGTTGGTTAGGTAAATATCATTTAACACGTCGTGGATAAGCTTTCTTTTCTCGTAGTTGAAGCCCCTTAGGTCTACAGATCGTCCATATCCGATGCTGGAACCCAGCTCGGAAATAAAATCCCTCGAGTAGCTATGGATTGTCTGTATCCGCATTTTAGACGCATCCTCCAAATAACGGATATATCGGGGAGATTTGATTGTGCTGTATCTAATCATCAGCGCTTCTTGAATCTTATGCCTCATATTCTGAGTCGCTTCATTCGTAAAAGTGATCATGCCTATATCTTCAAGAGAAAGACTTTCTACAGTGTGAATCAGAAATAGGATGCGATCGATCATCACCGACGTTTTCCCAGTACCCGCACCAGCTTCAACAATCAAACTATTACTCGCATCAGCGTGCTCGATAAGATATTGCTCGTAGTTGAAGTCAGGAGCGTTGCCAGCCAGTTTCTCAAGTCGACTATGTGTTAACTCGTCCATTTTCCCATCATATATAGTCAAAGTAGAATTGTCATCGGGAACTTCATATATTTGCAGCAGCTTCGCTTTTATATAAGTGTCCCGTCCTTTTTTGATCGAATCACCAATGGACCTATCGCAAAAAGCCAAAATTTTGATTCCTTTTTCAAGTAAACAATCAATGTTCTTTAAATCTCTTAAAGCTTTAGAATCTGAAATCAGTAATGAATATGATACCATTCGATGGCCCCCTTTCACCAAGAAAAGAATTGTAATCTGCTTTGGACGATTGCTTTTGTGTCGACATCGAAAGTCACAGCCTCGCCACGAAGATCGTTCCCTTTGTAATCGCCAGCAAAAGACAAAAAATTATAGCTTCCCAACATCCAATATTTATCATCACATAGCAACAATTTGACATGAGTATTGCCTCGTTTGAACGATAAGTTTTCTCCATCAATCTCAAAGCGACGTTTCAACATTTCTACGGTCTCTTCCGATGTGGATGACCTCTCGTCCTCACCGTCACCTATGCCGTACATTATCTTGATTTTGACACCTCTGCACAGGGCTTCATCCATCAAAGAAATGAGCTTGTCATTTACAACGTTTTGATTAATCCAGGGGCAGACGATGTCTATTTCTTTTTCAGCAATCATAAAAGTGTCTATAAACATTTTTCTTATATCATCATCTTGTAAAAGTTGCTTCGTTTTTGGATAGGTCGGTACATTATCAATATTCTGAACCTCTCCCCAATAATCATGCTCCTTGGAATACTCAGTCAAGTCTCTGCGTGTGATTAAAGTAGGAACATCACCGGCGAATTTTTTGGCCAATTGATTCAGATGACTTATTTGCTCTTCCCATGTCAATATCCCAATGGAAGTAAATCCGTCAACGTCTGATGCATTAAAAAAAGTATCGATATAGAAGCCTTGACGCTCCAAATCATCGATACCATAAAAGACAGCTTTTGTTCGGTCTGTTAAATAAGAGTAGACTTTTCGCGCTACTCCCTTATCTGAAACCAATATAAGAGGTCGATTCCCATTTTTTATCGCATGTAGAAAATGCATACTCATCTGCTGATTTAACCGACTACAGTTTATGATTTCCAAGTTTTCCTTATAACCCATCTATATACCTAACCTCCAAAAAAAACCATTGATTTAGTCATTGCACATTAGTTTTCCTCGCATAATGATTCTTTCTCAAAAATCTTATGGAGTTCCAATCCCATACGAGTGACCATAGGGACGACCAACGCGTTGCCCATACAGAAGTATCGGAAACGATGGGGCATTCCAGTATTTGTCCATTCATCATCAAATCCCTGTATTCGTTCTGCTTCAACAGGCGTAATCAATCGCAACCGTTTTGTTTGAGGGTCTTCTATCACATGGGTGCTTCTATTCAAGCTAGATTCCGATGTCAACATCGTCCGTGCAGGTCTGTCCAATCTATCCGGAAAAGCAATCGGTCCCTCGCTAAAAGTGTAAGTATGGCTACTCTTGCTTGTGCGTTCGATTTTCTTGGCACCCTTCAAGTACATCCATTTTTCGATATTTTCATCTAAATAATAATCCTCTGGTACATCCTTTTGAAGTATTTGAGAGATGTGAATCGGCTCTTCAAAGATAGGAGATACCTCAGTAGTTGTGATCTTGCCATTGACCATATATCCGGCATTTTTAAATTTGAAAGCAAAGCTATCCGAGACTTCCAGAATATCATCGTAATCCACCAAGGTGGATGAAAATTCTTTGTGGCTATCGACCAAAAACGTCGAGGCAAAAAACCCATGTTTAAGTATGATGCTTTCATCTGAATATTTATTGACCCTTTCATTATACTTCGTCGACGAATGGGCAGCAAATATAAAAACCCTACGGCGTCTTTGAGCCGCTCCATACTCTGCGGCATTAATGACGCGCCATTCGACATTATAGCCTAGTTCTGCCAAACAGGCCAATATAACCCCCATATCACGTCCTCTTTGTTTTGCAGGAGATTTCAATAAGCGGTCTACATTTTCCAGCAATACGAACGGAGCTTTCTTAGCTGACAGCATGTCTCTGATCTGCCACCACAACACACCTTTTTTTCCCTCTATTCCAGTACTGCCAGGCAATGGGCGTGCGACAGAATAGTCCTGACAAGGAAACCCTCCGACCAGAAGATTATGATCAGGCACTTTCTCCTTATCAACCAAAGTAACATCTATACCAGTGAATTCATCAATATCACCAAAATGACTTACATAACAATCGTGAGCCCATTGTTTTTTTCTGCCAGGTTCCCACTGTGAAAACCAGACAGTCTGCCAATATTTAGATGCGCGTTCTAACCCAAGTCGAAATCCGCCTACTCCCGCAAACATCTCACATACTGTTTTCTTCATATTTTCCTTTTCCTCCAGGTCGGTTCTTCAAAATTCCTATGACAATCGTTATTTCAATTCTTCTTTTAACTGGCTAATTATATATTCGTTATTAATCCAGAAACAATAATTCGTCATCCATCTTCCATCAGGCAGTTCATTCGCATGAGATTCGGTCCCATTTCCAATAGTCGACCCATCCTCAAACCTATAAAAACTCTTTGTGGCATGTGGTCTGACGTGGATTATTCTGTTCTCGGATTTTCCAGGGAAACTGTTTTTCACAATTGCTTTGCCTTTTGTATTAATTACTGGAGTCAAAACTACTCCTCTCTTGATTGTGTTGGTTATCGATTCCCATCCAGTGCGGACTTCAACATCCAAATCATCATATGGCATGTTCCAAAACTGACACCCTTTTAAGACATAATTGTTCCCATCAAATTTGTAAACTACAAACAGAAATCTGGTTTCGTCAAAATAATCATGCAAGGTTGACTCTTCCCATACCTCTTCTACCAACTCCTTATACTTAAAGGCTGGGAAAGACATATTCTGTGCCATCTTGCCATTTGCTTCCAACCTAATAGCTTTGACAACTATGTTTGCTTTTAAGAACTCTTCAGCCCGATTGGATTTGACTCCCAAGATTTTAAAAGCTAAATCAGACCACAGACTCTTATCATTATTATATTCTCGCCCGAAAATTCGGCATAATGCTTCATCTGTTTTACCTGTAAAGGCGTCAATTGTTTCAACAATATAGTCTTCGAATGTTTTTTCAATCGGTAGCTTCTCTTTGTCTAGAATAGACTCAACAGCTGCTACGTCTCTGATAATATAATTATTCAAAACATAGGTCATATATGAATTCTTCAAACAAAAAGCGCGACTTTTAGCTTTCATAGATGGATTATAGAATTGCGAGTTTAAACTTTTCATTGCCGTATCGCCTTTTGTGCAAGCACCTAGATACATCGTATCACTTTCTGATAGTTCATGTGCTTTTCCATCCATTATTTTGCGGGTTATTTTTGTGTAATCATCTTTGATTATTTTAAGATCGACTTCAGGGGGTGAAAAAAGTTTTACATAGTCTATTGGATACTTTAATTTCTCTTTTTTTATTGCTTCGTTTCGCCAATAAATGATAAGGAGAATAGAACGAATTTTATTCCAAACACCAGATGATTGAAAATCGAGTTCAATAGGTTTTTTATATCCAATCATAGATATTACTAACCTTTCTCCTGCCCGCGTAACACCCTTTTTCCCTTTTTCATATGGGGTTACCTTTAATTCCACGCCGGCTTCATCAAAATCCGGTGCCTTGTTGCTATTAGCCTTATATCCAAAGTAAACTTCTTCTAGAAGATTCCCTAAACCACCCGTTCGACGGCGGTTACCATATTTATCAATAAGTTCGATTCTTAACTCATTGTTAAGCTCCGCTTCATTTATAACATCTAAAAAAGTCTTTCCAATCAGTTCTTTGGCGAAAGACTCGATGCTTTGAGCATCCTTATAATTATAGTTGACATCCATAGCTCCACCTCAAGTTTTATTACATGATTTTATTCTCCGTTCTTCCAGGCGCTTAAAGTTAGTATATCTCAAAACAAAAGCATGTGCAAATCAGATTTAGATGTCATTAACACTTTGTTTAGGAATGCAATCCACATCATTTAATATTCGTTCGTGTAACTTTTTTTCATCTTCAATAAGTCCAAGCATGTGCATTTTTCGGTGACAATTTGGACATAATGCTACTGTATTGTCGATTGTATCGCTTCCACCTTTCGAAAGCCATATAATGTGATGAGACTCCAAATATGGTCTACTGTATACCGTCTTAAAGGGAGCTATTTTTTGACAAAGATCACAAATACCATCAGCTCTCATTTTTACATACGCTGATACGTTTGGATCCCGATCGAAATAATCTATTGTGGCTTGTCTTTTTAACGCTCCTCTTATTAAGTTTGAATTTTTTTCTTTTTCTTTTATCCGCTTCAATAGAAAGTCCTCGCCAACTGCTGTAGACTTCTCTTCTTCTATGCAAAACCTTTCATCAAGCTGTGTGGCATCTGTGGGCTCCAGTTTCAATGGAAATATCCACACTCTTTGATTCGGACTACTTTTACGTAGTTCCTGATATGGCTTTTGGTTTAATTCGACGCGTCCTTTATAAGTACATTCATTAGCTGCATATTTTACGAAAAGAAATAATGTTGGTCTATTACTTTCCTCAGCAAACCATACATTGTATAGCGCTCCGTTATTGTTCCCCACTCCTGTCAATGTCTGATTGCCAATGCTATCTTTACCTGCGTCCGTTCCTGTGTACAATAAAACGTCATCTAACCACCTATCTGCATAAGGATTTTTTGGAGTTGCATCAGTAACAATCACTATAGCGTTATTCTTTTTATTCAGTCGAATACCAAATGTAGTTTGACATTCAAAAGTGCGATGTACTTCCTTTTCAGTCAGAATCTGACCAATCGATAAACTTGGATTAAACATTCTATGACTCCTTCTAGATATCAGTGTTTGTCAGAGTCAAAATTAACTGATGTCTATTTTAGTCCCTCTCGGGTATTTTTTAATAATATATCAAAATACTCTGATGTTATTGTGAGCTTACCAATTTTCATTCTAACATACTTTTATCTTAAAGTATGAAGTATACAATTAATATTATTGCATTTACTCTATTTTTCATTCCCACCCTCTGTGTTTTTGAGAGAATATTTATCCGATGACTAACAGTGCTAAGACTCCCACTTCTACAAGTGGGAGATAAGCACTGTAAAGTCCCTGGATAACGGTTTCTAAGGTTCAGATGGCGTTTGAAACCCCACCTGAACCCAAGAACTCTGTTGATATGTTTTTATTATACCCAATTTTTGCGGGAATAAGCATGGGAGTATTAATAAATGAATGAATTTCATGGGAATTTGTTATTATTTCTTTCTGAGAGAGATTTTGTATTAAGAACATCCTTCCGATAATTTAACTCTTTCTATGAATTCAGTTCTTTTACCTTTAATCACAATATCATCTAAATAGTATCGGCCTGAACTAATAAGCCAGAAAACCTTGTCTACTTGATATGCCGTCTTGCCACATGCTGCAGCCATCCTTATAATCGCCTTATATACCTCGTAGTCATCGTTGTCACAAATATCAAGTTGACTAAAAATTGTATTAAGATGCACATCCGGTTTAGGATATTCTGAATACCCCAACTCTTTAACAAAATCACATGCCAAAGCGAAGCCAAGACCAGCAATTTCCTTTGAAAGCAAAATGGGCAAAGCTGCCCTTGTTAGATCATTTTTTGAGAAAACCTTGATGAACTGATCGAACTGTTTTCCTGTCTTAAATCTGCTCATAAACCGACTTGCCGACAAAACAAATTTAGCGTATTGCAACCACAAATTTCGCGGACTGTCAGCATTTTTAACATTAAAAGCCTCTTTAAACCTCGAGTACAAACTTTGTTCATCATAAAAATTTATGATTTTCTTTGGTTCAAAATCAAAAAAAATTTCATTCAAAGTAATTCTGTTTATGTCGAATTTAATTACCATAGGCATCTGGTTTCGATTCTGTAGTGAATTGCATAACTGTAGATTTATACCATTAATCGAGGGTATCATTTTCTTAACTTTAAAATACTTGTTCAAATCAATCCCTTGAGGACATAATTCTTCAAGATATTCAATACCGGAATTATAAATCGATATAAGTTTTGTGTTTTCATTTTTCATGGGTTTTTCTCCATCATTGAATTTAAAAAGCCTTATAGATTGACAACTCAATTTGCCCAAAATGTGACTCTACTATCTTATCCAATTGCTTAGCTATCTCTGAAAAATCCGTATTCAAGTCCAGCGTCTTTACACTTATTCGATTGCCTCCCATAGGAAATTCACAATCTGGTGTTATGGCTTCGCCTGTTTTCGCATACAGAAGCATACCTGATACATCACCTGACTGTTTTGAATCTTGATTCTTAACATATGTAAAAATCTGATACAGATTGTTGGAATGCAACTTTAAATTGTCATGTTGTGATTGCATCATTGTCTTTGCATAATACTTTGTGTCAATAATCAGTATTTTTTGATTATATCGAAGCATAATATCAGTTTGCATAATAGGCAGAAACTTGATGACAGATTCGTCTGCATCTTCATCTAGAACCCATTTTACCTGTCCTGCCTTGACTTCACTGAAATAGCGATGGTGATGCCTATAATACTCCAACACGAACTTTTCAAATAGTTTATGCATATGTTCGTCTGAGAAATTTATCATTTTATACTCGCCTTTTTCCGTAGTCTGCAAAAGACCATCAAGCACAAAATAGCAAATATTCATCAGCATCTTATAGTTTTGATTGTTTCTCTGGAAGCGCAACGTATTCCATTTTATGGCACTAGGATCGATGGGTTCAACATTAACAAAAAATAACATCACTTTTTTTAGAGCTTTTCTGTGCTCACTATCAACCGATTTTTCTTTCATTAAAGCAAATGCTGTAGTCTTCAATATCTGGTTAAATATATTGTTTTCTGACAGCTCATCAAACTCACAGGATAGTTGTTGCTTTCGTTGAATCTTATTATTGATCGCACCGTGGATATCCAGCTTTCCTCTCATAACAAAAAGGTTTTCATGCTGAGTGATATATTCTCAGTAAAGCCCTTGTTTTAGTTGCTGCCCAATGCCTTTCGATAGTATAACGGCAAACAGATCTTGTATATTTTCAAATTCTTCAGAAGCTACCTCATCATAATTAGACTGCTTTAGCACTTGAAATGCGTAGGTCAGCATATAGAATATGTTTTTAATGAGGATACCTTTGTCATTAATCATTGAAAACGCCACTCAATATGTTTTCCCATTGCTGCAGCTTTTTTGGTTCATCAAACCAGTATTCACTTAGCATTGGGATAATATCATAGTAAACAACTGATTTCATCCATTCTTCTGTGCATTCCTTACTTCCGCAGAAGTAGCTATGTCCAATTCGGAAAGCCTTGCCGAGTGAACCGTCAATCGAAATCTCTCTATTCAGTTCAATGATTCGATCAATCAGGGTATTGAACGTATCGTTATTAAGTTTTTCTTAGTATGCTTTGAATCCATCATGTAGTGTCTCAAGAATCTGACTAAAGCATCACTCTAACAGCATTGTCCGACGGTTTGGCTGAAATTCAAGCAATTTTTCTGCCATAAGTGAGTTAATTGATATCCCTTTACTTTCCAATTCAACACTTGGATAGCAATGTATAATTGGTTTTAATAGTCCGAATTGCCTGTCCGAAGAAAAGTCACGTGCTTGAATAATCACACCCATATTTTATCCTTTCTCATCTTTCATTTGTAGCTGTTCCTTATTTAGGACTATTTATCATTATTATAGCAATTAACACTTCAACCGCCGCTTTTAATGTGAATATGCAAAATATGTGTGTTTACAAAAACAAAAAAACCTCTTAAAACAAGAAGGGTCAAACCTCACATTATATTCTTAATCCTATCCCCCACTCCATTCAACCCCTTGAACATTACTTAAATTATAGTTTATTATATTGTTCGTTACAAGGATTTTTTACATTCTCACATTAAACAATTCAACAAGTATGCAATCCATTAACGCCAAAAGGTGCACCCATATTTTTTTCGGTGCATTTTGTTATTTCCGGTGCATTTCGGTGCAAATCATTCACATTAATGGAAGCTTTTCTCCGTTTTTAATCCTACACACTGTCTCAAAAAACACGAAAACAACAAATTTCGGCGGTGGGAGAAACTACTTCGCTTAAAGGCTCGTACTTTTACACGTCGCTGCGTTCCTCTCGCTCTGTCCTAAAACCTGCATTTAGCAGCTTTTAACTCGGTCGCGCCCTCTCAGGGTTCGACTCCCTTCCAACCAAAAAGTCAAAAAAACACCTTTTCAGGTGTCTTGTCGACTTTTTGGTGAAGGCGGTGGGAGTCGAACCCACGTCCGAAAGCATTTCCATATAACTTTCTCCGAGCGCAGTCAAGATTTAGTTATCGCTTGATGTGGTCAATCTCGACAAATACCACACCCGGCTATCTCCAATTGTTCCGCAAAAGGTCGGAGCGTCCCTAATGCAGTTCCCTGATTTGTTTGATGCCCCAGTATAGCCTACAGGTCGGCTAAGTGGGACAAGCTAGCAGCTTACGCTGCGAATGCTAAATTATTGTTTGTTTTTGCTTTTAATTTAGGTTGCCACTTTTAACGCTGTTTGGCGGCAGCGGCTCGCTTATTATACTTCTACACCCCCGTCGAAACCAATTACGCCCCCTTAATAATCCTTGACGCGTTGCATTCTTCGTTCGGCATCTTTTTTTGCCATTGATTCCCGTTTGTCGTATTGTTTCTTACCGATGGCTATAGCTAGCTCAAGCTTGACCAAACCATCTTTAATATACACACTTAGGGGAATCAGGGAGTATCCTTTTTGGGTTGTCAGACCAATCAGTTTTCTGATCTCGCTCCTGTTCAGTAAAAGCTTTCTTTTCCTGAGCGGGTCCCGATTGTAGATATTACCCTGTTCATAAGGACTGATGTGCATACCGGTGACAAACACCTCGCCATTTTCAATCTGTGCGTAG
>JAUYTY010000039.1 GCA_030694905.1 Eubacteriales bacterium
AAGTATTGAAATGAAGAAAAAAAGAACCATGATCTGGGGTAAGAAAAGCAATACCGCTCCAACACCGCTCACAACGCCATCAATTATTAATGAAATAATATACTCATTAGCGCCTATCGTAACCAGAAAATTCCCTAAACCTGCAGAAAAGCTACCCAGCATTCGTTCAAAAAAATCCGCGGACACATCCCCGACAACATTGATTGAGATATAATAAATAGACCACATAATGACCAAAAAAATAGGGATTCCAGCGTATTTATTCGTAAAAACCTTGTCAATTTTTTTTGTTGTATCTGAACGCATTTCGCCTAAAATCACATATTTTGATATCAGTTTTTTTATATAGGCGTATCTAAATGAAGATATTTTTTCGTCTGACATATCTCCAGTTGTTTTAAATTCATTGATTTGTCGAAGATAATTATCAAAACCGGGTGATTTCTCCAACACTTTGAAGTTCGATAGGTTGTCGACCAATTCCGATATTCCTTTGTTAATTCTTGCTGAAATAGGCACTATACTGATTCCCAATTCATTTATCATACCTTCAAGGTCAATTATTGTGCCTTCCTTTTCTATAACATCCATCATATTGAGAGCGGCAATCAAAGGTTTACCGGTTTCTATCAACTGTAAAGTCAAAAAAAAGCTTCGTTCAATGGCTGTCGCATCCAATACATTGATAATGACATCCGGGTTTTCATTTCTGATGAATTCTTCCGATATCTTTTCTTCCATGGAATAAGGATTGATGGAATAGATGCCAGGTAAATCAGTTACCTCAATGTTGATGTTTTTTCTTTTTACCTTACCTGTCTTTTTTTCAACAGTCACACCAGGCCAGTTGCCTACATATTGGGAACTGCCCGTCAATGCATTGAAAATAGTAGTTTTCCCGCAATTTGGATTGCCTGTCAATGCTGCGCTTCTTATCATTTTGCCTCCGGTCGATTCTCGATTCATAGTCTGAAAAAATTAAAGCGGCCAGGCCGCTTATTATACCAATATTATCTTTTCCGCCTCAGATTTTCTGAAGCACAAGCTATAGCCTCTGATAGATATTTCAATCGGGTCACCCAATGGGGCATATTTTTCAACCCGAACTGTCTCACCTTCCGTAATGCCAAGCTGTGTCATTCTGATTTTAATTGCTCCATCGAGATTAATTGCTTTAATTACGCCTTTTTCTCCTGGTTTTAAGTCAGACAATTTATTCACTTCATCATCTCCAGCTCTTAGTTGTCATAATGATATCCCAATTGATAATATTTGTCAATGGGTATTTTTTAACATTTGTCATCTGTTATTTGCCTGCTATTGACAGCTCATTTATCTTTAATGAGGGTGCTCCAAAGTATGAACCTGCCGGTAAACCAAATTTCAAATCATTCCCAATCATTTCAATATTCTTAATCATTTTAAAGAAATTTCCCGAAACTGTGATCTGATTGACGGGTTTGGATATCTTGCCTTTTTCAATCAAATATCCATAACAAGATAGGGAAAAATCTCCTGAAACGGAATTCAATCCTGAATGAAGACCTTGGAGTTCGATTAAAAGAAGCCCTTTATCTATGCTTTTTACCATGTCTTCCATCGTATAGGTACCATTCTCGATAAAAAAATTACTGGGTGAAATGCCTATCGTTGATTTGTAAGAGCTTCTGCTGGCATTTCCAGTGCTTGAAACGCCATCCTTTTCAGATGTTTTTAAATTATGAAGATATGTTTTGAGTATGCCATTTTCAACAACTTTTTTTATTTGTGTAGGATACCCTTCACCATCGAAAGGGTTTGATGCGAATCCATCTTTCATATGCGGATTGTCAATGATGTTTAAATCACTGCATGCAATTGTCTGACCGATTTTAGCCTTTAAAAGAGAAAGATCCTTTTGCACATTTTCTGCTGAAAATACGTCAGAAAAAGATTCAAGCAAATCACATGCAGCATTATTTCTCAATATTATCGGATAATTCCCCGATTGGACAGATTCGGCTCCGAGCATAGATATTGCCTCTTCTACAGCTTCCCGTGCAATTTCTTTTGGATTAATCTTGAGAAAATCATTGGTTGCTTTATAGGCCATTCCTGTTTTTATGTCATCACCATTTTTAGCGACCACACCAACGTATGCAAAAGCAATATTGGATTTGCTGCTTAGTGAAAGTCCTTTTGAATTGACTATGTTTGTCTCACCCGCAACATCCCCATATACACAGTACTGTATTGATTGTATACGTTCATCCAGGCAACTGGCCTCGTTTTCCAAATCAAGAGCCAGCTGGATTTTCTGCTCCTCAGTCACTTGATCAAGATCAAGGTTATAATTATCTATTTTTTTATACTCATCAACCCCTATATAAATATTCTCGTTGTCATCAGAATCAATTATAGCGGCATTCTGCATGGCCTCTTCAACTAAAAATGGAATCGATGAGTCATCTACTTTTTCAGTATAGGCATAGCCCATCTTATTGTTATGCAAGGCTCTGAAGGATACACCCTCGCTATTTGACACGCTGAAATTATCAATCTTGCCTTGATATGACTTGATGGATAACTCTCTGCTGCTATCATAGAATATTTCCATATCCTTCAGACCCTTTGATTCTCCAAATCTCAGGACCTTTTCCGCAAAGTCTTTTCTAAGCATTGTCTTCACCATTCCTTCCACCAACAATTATCTCCGATACCCTGATTATTGGTTGTCCAACATTAGCGGGAATACTACCACTTACTGAGCCACACATGCCCTGTCCCAATTCGAGATTATTTCCCACCATGTCAATTTTTCCCAGAACGTCAATTCCGGTTCCGATTAACGTTGCTCCCCTCAATGGACTGGTTATTTTACCATTTTCAATCTTGTATCCTTCCATCACAGAAAAATTAAACTCACCTGTAGCAGGATTGACCGATCCGCCACCCATGTATTTGGCATAAAGACCTTGTTCGGTATTGGAGATAATCTCTTCTTTTGACGATTTTCCATTGGTTATAAATGTATTAGTCATCCTTGAAGTAGGGGCAAATCGATAAGATTGCCTTCTGGTTGATCCAGTTGCTTCCATTGACATTCTTCGGCCATTGAGTTTATCAATCATGTAATTTCTTAGAATTCCGCTTTCAATTAGAATATTTCTGGCTGTATCGTTTCCCTCATCATCAATATTTGATGAACCCCAGCCATTTGGGATAGTTCCATCATCCACAGCAGTTACCAAACTCGATGCGACCTGCTGTCCTAGTTTTCCTGCAAAGACTGAATTTCCCTTGGCGACGGATGTTGCTTCCAGACCATGCCCGCAAGCCTCGTGAAAAATAACCCCTCCAAATCCATTGTCTATAACAACAGGCATCTTTCCGCTAGGACTATATTCTGCAAAAATCATTGTCTTGGCAATTCTAGAAGCCTCTTTCCCATACCACTCCACATCGAGATTTTCAAAAAACTCAAATCCTTTTCCTGAGCCGGGACCAAAATATCCAGACTGCATTTCACCGTTCAGTGAAGCGACAGATTGTATTGCAAGTCTGGTTCTGACTCTGCTATCCTCCTTGCAGATACCCTCACTATTGGCTACCAGAATTTTCTGATGAGAATCCAGATAATTAACTGTTACCTGTGTGATGATGTTGTCATAAGTATTTGCTGCATTGTAAGCACGCTTCATAATATCAACTTTTCTACTTTTACTGACTGTGCCTGGATAAATCTCAATCGGATTGACTAATTGACCCATCATTTGGTTGTTAAAATCTTGTGTGTTTTTCTGTTTCATTTTTCTGATTGCTGTGGCAGCTTTTTTTGCTGTCTCAATCAAGTCTTTTTCATTTACACTGTTGGTATAAGCGTAGACGCTAAAAAATCCATCAAATATTCTTATTCCTATCCCATAATCTCTTCCTGATACAGTGTGTTCAACTTTCCCACCTATCATACTAATTCCAGTATTGGTTTTATCCTCCACAAAAATCTCGGAAAAATCGCCTCCGGTTGATAAAGCAGCATCCAGTATGTTTTCAATTACGTCTTTGCGTAGCATTTTTTTCTCCTTCAATTGTACTTTTCTAATCTAGATATAAATTCTGAATCATCAGCTCAAGTTTCTTGTTCAAGTGTTCCAAGTCCTCAATACTACCTTGCTCTCTAATCCGGTAAAACTCCTCCTGCAACTTAGTGATTTCATCTTTTTCAACATTTCCACTGAAAAACAAAGTTTGTATTTGTTTGATGACTCTGGCAACAAGTGCTGATCTGGTCATAAAAAACTCTTGCGAATCAACAATCTCAAATTTTATCTTAGACATTTCTTCATCTAGTTTACTGGCGGTCTCACCTGAATCAACGAGCCTTTTCCTCAAATCTTCAGGCATATTCTCTCCAAATTTATAATTGATGGAATGTTCGATTGTAGCCCAAAAGTTCATTGCCAAGGTTCTTATTTGAATCTCGGCCAAAATCTTTCTATCCCCAAAAGCAGTATGGACCATATAGCTTATGATGATATGATAACTCCTATAGCCACTTTCTTTCTTATTGGTTATATAGTCTCTCTCAACAACTATTTCCATATCTTTGCCGTTTCTAGATCTGATATGCTCAACAACTAAAGGAATATCATCCACCAATTGACAAATAATCCTAATTCCTGCAATGTCTTCCACACATTCGGGATCAACGGATTTTCTTCTAGCTTTCTCTATGATGCTGGAAATTTTTTTTACTCTTCCGGTGACAAATTCTATTGGAGAGTATTCATTCATTACACGAAATTCTCTTCTGATGCTTTTGAATTTTGTTTTTAACTCTTCTACTGCCTGCTCGTATGGTAATAGGAATTCATCCCAATTCTTAATCATATTTGCCCCCACTAATGTAATCTCATACTATTATATAAAAGAATTTGAGTTTTATAAAGATTTAATTTATACTTATCATATTACAGTAGGAGGTCAATTATGTATTTTATTAGATTTGAACATCTCAACACGATCAGTATAGGGTTTATGAATCTGGCAAAGACCAAAATTATACCATCAAATTCGATTAATCAATTCAGAGAAGTAACAGATATGAATTCTCTAATTGATCTGTTCCATGATCAGCATATCAAATTGATTCAAGAGTTGTTTGAAGATGACAGAACGCCTTATTTGTCACCTGATGAGATTAGAGTTTTGACACCTATCGAATATTCTCGAAGAAATGTCTTTTGTCTTGGCAAGAACTACCTTGATCATATCAATGAAATGAAGCATATAACCGGCGTTAAAGGAGACGTGCCTGAGCACCCCGTTTACTTCAGCAAAACATGTTATCCTTCAATAGGTACCGGTGACGATGTATTGTTGGATCCCAACGTCACCCAATCGTTGGATTATGAGGTTGAACTGGTTGTGATAATCGGTAAAAAGGGCAAGAACATCAGTAAGAAAGATGCCTCTCAATATATTTTCGGTTATACCGTCGGCAATGATCTTTCTGCCAGAGATTTGCAGTTCAGGCATGTTCAATGGCATAAAGGCAAGACATTGGATACCTTCACAGCATTAGGTCCATATATCATCCATAAGTCCTTGATTGACTACCCTGTTGATTTATCAATTAAAAGCTATGTGAATGGGGAATCAAGACAAGCGTCAAGAACTTCAAATATGATATTTGATATTGATTATATCATATCCGATTTATCTCAAGGTGTTACTCTGATTCCCGGGGATATAATCATGACAGGAACACCGTCAGGTGTTGGAATGGGCTTTAGCCCTCCAAGAATGTTGAAGGATGGTGATGTGGTTACCTGTGAAATCGAAAAGATTGGTACTTTGGTCAACTATATTAGGGAAGTATGATCATACTTCCCTTGCTGGTATTCCAACAACAGTCGAATAGGGATTTGTGTCCTTCAAGACGACCGCATTGGCGCCAATTTTGGTGCCTTTTGCTATGTGTACATTCCCTAGCACTTTTGCACCTGCTCCAATAATCACATGATCTCCGACTGTGGGGTGCCTTTTCCCTTTATCCTTTCCTGTCCCGCCTAAAGTTGAACCATGATACATCAGAACATAGTCGCCAATTTCAGCTGTCTCACCTATGACCACTCCCATGCCATGGTCTATGAATAGTCCTTTTCCTATTTTTGCTCCAGGATGAATCTCGATTCCTGTTATGAATCTTGCAAAATTCGAAACCACCCTAGACATAAAATATCTCTTTCTGCCATATAGCCAGTGTGCCATACGATGATAGATGATTGACTTTATATGCGGGTAAAGCAAAAAAACTTCTATTCTATTCGTCGCTGCAGGATCATTCTTGATAACGACATCAATATCTTCTATCAATTCTTTAATGAATTTCATTTTATTTTCCTCATTTATAAATACCCAAGGATAGGTATTTTTCTCCGCCATCAGGAGCAATTGTAACAATTTTTTTATTGCTCCCTAATCGTTTTGACATCAGCTTGGATGCCCAGATGTTCGCGCCGGATGACAATCCGACTATAATGCCTGTTTTTTTCGAGAATTCTAATGTTTCACGTTCTGCATCCTCATAATCTATCTGGATGATATGATCTGCATACTCATATTTAAAAATAGCGGTCACAAAGCCAGGTCCCATGCCCTGTATCTTATGAGGACCGGCCTTCCCTCCTGAAAGGACAGGAGAAGCAGAAGGCTCCGCAGCCGCACAGATTATATCTTTATTGTATTCCTTAAGTCTTTTTGATATACCGGTGAATGAACCGCCTGTCCCCACTCCTGAAACAAACAGCTCAATGTCGGGTAAATCTCGGATAATTTCCAATGCTGTCGTGTTGTAATGCTTCAGCCAATTTGCTTCGTTTGAGAACTGGTCGGGCATAAAGTATCTGTCATCGCTTTCCGCTATCGACTTTGCTTTTTTTATAGCGCCGTTCATGCCTTCTGAACCTTCTGTAAGAATAAGCGCCGCTCCATAAGCCTCAATCAAGGTTCTTCTTTCGCGGCTCATAGTATCCGGCATCACAATTACGACCTTATAGCCTTTTAATCTGCCAATCAGCGCGAGGCCAATTCCTGTATTGCCACTTGTTGGTTCTATTATTATGCTGTTCTCTCTTAATAAACCTTTTTTTTCAGCATCCTCAATCATTCCTAACGCCGCTCTATCCTTTATGCTCCCGCCAAGGTTGAATTTTTCCAACTTCAAATAGATATTCAAATCTTTTAATTTGTATAATGGCGTATTGCCTATTAAAGACAATGGGTTATCAACTATCATTTTTTCCTCCTAAATCCGCAAAAAATAAAAACTCCGCCTATATCAGAGACGAAGTTAATCCGCGGTTCCACTCTTATTGGTAAAAACCCTCTTTCCGGCACTTTCATGCCTAGCCCCTGTAACGTGGGTAATACGTCGCATCCTAAATGATTTCAGAGCGATACTCCAAAGCGCACTTCACACAAAATCCACTGAATATCTTTCACCAATGATACTCTCTCTAATAGTTTCATTCTATGCTACTCTACTTTTTCACAGTAATTCCTACTAATTTACTTGGATATTATACTAGCCTTTTTTTTAGCGTTTGTCAATGCTTTATTTTTTATTTCATACCAAGCTGTACTCAAGTAACAATTCAGCGATTTGAATCGCATTGGTAGCCGCACCCTTTCTCACCTGATCACCACAGCACCATAGGGATAGCGAATTGTCCCTGCTGATGTCTTTCCTGATTCTTCCCACGTAAATCAGATCCTGGTCAGATGTGTCGAGAGGCATAGGGTATTTGTTGTTATCCAAATCATCTACCAGTTTCACTCCTTTTGCATTTTCTAGAAGTGATTTTGCTTTATCGACGGAAATCTCATCCTCCGTCTCAATTGTAATAGACTCTGAGTGGCTCCTGTATACCGGTACTCTGACACATGTGCAATTGACCCTCAAATCCGGGTTATGCAATATTTTTGCGCCTTCATTCTGCATTTTCATTTCTTCTTCTGAATAGCCGTTATCAGTAAAAGAACCTATGTGAGGAATCAGATTGAAAGCAATCTGATGTTGAAATGTTGATATAACTGCATTGTTTCCTTGCATAATCTGGCTGATCTGGTCATTGAGTTCTTTTATTCCTTCCAATCCTGCACCGGATACAGCCTGGTAGGTGGATACGATCATTCTGTTTACTCTGCTGTATCTGTCCAGTTCATTGATTGCGGTCAGTGCTATAATGGTAGAGCAATTCGGATTTGCAATGATTCCCTTATGATTTCTGATGTCTTCCGGATTCACTTCAGGTATGATTAGCGGAACGTCATTATCAAGTCTATAAGCGCTGCTGTTATCAATTACCACAACACCTTTCTGAACCGCGATCGGGCTATATCGTTTACTGATATCATTGCCAACAGCGACCAATAATATATCCAGACTATCAAAAGAGTTTACAGT
>JAUYTY010000047.1 GCA_030694905.1 Eubacteriales bacterium
ATGACTTCCGCTTTGGAGCCCCCGTACTTATTATTGCAACGGCACCAGTAGGATGGCCAAATGGAATGGCGGATTGCGCAGTTGCACTTCAAAATATGCAACTTGCTGCTACATCTTTAGAGCTGGGTGCGTGTTGGGTCAATCAATTGCATTGGCTGACCCAGAATGAAGCCCTGCGAAAATTCTTAGAACCTTATGGAATTGAAAAGTGCGAGGATATTTATGGTAGTATAGTATTGGGAAATGCAAGTCCTGACTTGCCAAAGGCTGCCCCTAGAAAAAAAAGTCGGGTTAGATACATAAAATAGTCTAGAGGCAATAATTATTTAGGAGTAAATATAATGAAAAAAGCATATGCTGATATTGATGAAGGACAGATTCATTACCGTTATGCAGGTCAAGGCAATGATAATATTATTTTTTTACACATGTCAGGTAGCTCATCTGATGAATATGAAAAGGTTGGCGATTTGCTTGCGCAAAAAAACTACAAGGTATTCGCTGTAGATCTTTTGGCGTTTGGTGGATCAGATAATCCCCCGCGGTTTTATTCGTTAGAGGATCATGCTAAAACGATTGTTGAATTTATGGATGCAGTTGGTATTGACCGTGCTTATTTGTATGGTAATATGGCAACGGCAAACATGGCGGTTCATATAGAGGCTGCTTATACCCACCGAGTTAAGGGTCTGATGCTTGCAAACCCGTTGTACAACCCTGACCCGCTGTTTTATGTTCAGAAGCGCAATTGGGCTAGCTTTGAGGTTATTGAGACCAAAGAGGATGGGAGTCACCTATTGGAAATGTGGTTACGCTCTGCAAAGTATGGTACTTCTGCAGCGATATCTGATGAACGATGCCGTTGCTTGTACAATTCTGGAGAATGGGGAGAAACTCTTCACTGGGCACTTTTTGAGGACAAGCCCATCGGAGAATACCTGACCGGAATTAAAGTGCCAACAGTTGTAATTGCCTATAGTTCCCTTGGCGATCCAGCCCTTCTAAAAGAAGCGGCTGAGATGATTCCAGAAGGAAAGTATGATATCTTTGAAAATGGTAATCCTTATATTTCGAGATATGAACCAGAGCGTGTAGTGGATATGTTTATTAAGCATTTTAATGAAGTAGAGAAAATTTCAGATAGTGAAATGTGATATACTCCTGTATTTGACGGTTGCATGACAGAAAAGATTGTAAATCCTTAGAATTAGGACATTACAAACTTTTTTTTTGGAAAAGCAAGTCACTTTTGATCCAAAAGTGTACTTTTAACCTATATTTCCTTGCTGATGCAGCGCTTCAGAATTATTAACATTATTAAGTTATATATGTAACAATAAGAATATTCATACAAACATAGTAAAGAATTAGAGGGATTTTAGTATTAGTAGAGGAAGATTTAAAACAATGAGAGGTGATATAATAATTTGATAGATAAAAATGCTTAATAATCTTCGGTTATAGATAATAGCGGAGTTTGGATTAGTGGTATGCCGATGACTCTTACACTAGGTTGAGGAACCTAGGGGGTGACAATATCTACTATGATAGCAATACCTGGACAAAACTAGTTGACGTTACTAGGTTTCAATGCCAATCGAAGCAATGATTCCTTTAGAGGAAGTATTGTTCAGTTATATACAAGTCGTGCTTATTCCATAAAATTTCAGAGGAGGAGAAACAATGCATAAAAAAAAATTTAAAACAATGAGAGGTGATATAATAATTTATTAGATGAAAATGATCAACAACCTCGGAGTTTAGATAACAACGGTGGTATACCGATGACTCTTAGACTAGGTTGCGGAACCTGGGGGATGGCAACATATCCTAAGATAGTAATACTTTGACAAAACTAAATTAACGTTACTTAGGTTTCAATGCCAATCGTAGCGGAGATTCCTTTGGATGAAATGCTGTTCAGTGATATATAAGTCGTTCTTATTCTATAAAATTTAAAAGGAGGAAACACAATGTATAAAAAAAGAAATATGCAATTAATCTGTATAATTTTGATAGTTACCATGGGTTTTATTACCGGGTGTTCGAACACAAGTCCATCCACCACTGCAACAACTCAGGTGCAAACGACAAGTCCATCCACTACTGCAATAACTGAGGTGCAAACGATTTCCAAAGTAGATCTGGTGTTTGGAGGTGGAGCAATGGGTGGAGTTTATTTTACAATTGGTGGAGCAATGAAATCAATTCTCGAGGAAAAAGTTCCCGAGATAAATAATGTGAATGTAAAAGTAGGCAGTTCAAGTCAATTTGCTTTCGAATGCCAGGAGGGGAAAGTAGATCTTTTCCTAAATACTATAGATGCATTATATTTTGCATGGAGCGGAGCAGGAAGACAGGGATTCAAAGTGGATGAAAAGTTTGATAAGTTACGTTTAATAGCAATTGGGTATACGCATATATTCGATTTTGTAACTTTAGAAAATTCGCCTATGATGACAGTAAAAGACATAGGTGAACAAAAGATTGGTTGTCCTTCCCCTACAATGGTTGGTCCAATAGAAGACATATTGAAAGCACATGGTATACCTAATCCCAATGTGGTTATGATATCTGATTATAACCAGATGAACCAAGCACTCAAAGATGGTACTTTGTCAGCGTTTGTAGTTGCGGGCCCTCAGCCGATGCCTTCATTGGTCGAATTGGCAACCACTACACCTGTTAAACTACTTACACTAGATAATGCAGCTGTTGAGGATGCGTTAAAGAACGGCAAGGAGAGCAGTTTCATGCAGAAGATGGTCGTGCCAGCTGGCGCTTATACTTGGTTAAAAGAGGACTATCATACAGTAGGTCGTGCTGCCACATTAAGCGGAAGTGCTGATTTGTCTGAGGAGTTAGTCTATGCCATAACTAAAACCATCTACGAAAGCAACGATGAAATGGCCAAGATACATCCTCAATGTAGAGATTTCAATTTAGATACTATAAAAGCTAGTGCTGAAGCTGATGTTATCAAGGCACCTATTCATCCAGGAGCAAGACGCTATTTTGAGGAGAATGGGATAGTATTCTCTGCAAATATCCCCAATAATTAAGTGTATCAATTCAGTAGAAAGTATTAAAAAGTTATTTATTTTCGTTTAGATGGAAAACCTTGAGGAGGCATTATTGTAATGCGAATAAAAATTACTAAAAGTTTGGCGTTTGCATGGGTGGCATATCAGATATTTTTGGTTATCAGCCCCGGAGTTTTAAGTTTATTGGGACAGAGAGTAGTTCACCTAGGTTTTGCCTTATTATTGGTTTGGTGCATTAAACCTTTTCATTTTAAAAAAGAGAACACATCACTTCAGTCGATAGAAACAATAGCTCTGATCGCGTTGACGCTTGGGATAGTAACATATCTTATTGTTAACTCGACACGTTTGGAGCTTACACCTTGGGGTTATACTTGGTTAGATAAGGTTGTATCAATTCTAGGCATCATATTTATTTTGGAGGCAACCCGGCGTATTCTTGGGAAGACAATGGTTATTGTGGCACTGGTCTTCTTTTCTTATGGATTGTTTGGCAACTTGATTCCAGGCACATTCGGCCACAGCGGATATAGCCTGACAGAGTTGTCATCTAAACTTTTTTTAACCTATGATGGTGTTTTTGGTGTAGTACTTGGAGTGTCGACTTCCTTGATTTTTATTTACTTGATTTTTGGGAGTTTTTTGAATGTTATGGGTGGCGGGAAGTTTTTTACTGATATATCCTTCGCCTTGTTTGGAAGCACACGGGGTGGTCCTGCTAAAATGGCTGTTGTTTCCAGTTGTTTATTTGGAAGCATCTCGGGCAGCGCCATTGCCAACGTGGTGACTACGGGCACTATTACCATACCATTGATGAAAAAAATTGGATATAAACCGGCCTTTGCTGGGGCAGTAGAAGCAGTAGCTTCAACCGGAGGGCAGTATATGCCACCTATAATGGGAGCCACTGCCTTCATTATGGCCCAAATGATGGGGGTGGAATATGTTACAGTGATAAAGGCGGCATTTGTATCGGCAATCTTGTATTATTTTGCTCTAATCCTGATGGTTGACTTCGAAGCGGGAAGAACGGGGATGAAGGGGATAGATAAAGACGAATTACCTAAGATACGTAAGGTCATGGCTGATGGATGGCATTATATGATTCCGTTTTCTTTGATGATATATTTGTTGGTCGTTCTAAAATGGCAACCCCAGATTGCTGGTCTTTATTCTATTATATCGATAGTTGTTTTAGAACTCATGCGCAAACCAAACCTTAAAACGATTAAAAATATTGTAGTTTCATTAGAAGAAGGAGCCCGTTCGGCTGTTATGGTGGCAATACCTTGTGCGACTATCGGTATTGTGGTAGGTGTGGTGCTAAATACAGGGATAGGGATGCAATTTTCAAGTCTAATGAGAAGTATGGCAGGTGGCAATCTGTTCCCAATCCTGCTAATGACGATGATAACTTCACTTGTCCTCGGTTTGGGCGTCCCGACAACCGCAGCATATATATTGGTAGCAATCATTGCGGCGCCCAGCCTGGTAGAATTGGGAGTACCACTTATGGCCGCACATTTGTTTTGCTTCTATTTCGCTGTGATTTCTGTGATTACGCCACCGGTGGCATTAGCTGCTTATACTGCAGCGGGTATAGCTAAGGCAGATCCTAATGAAACGGGATGGATTGCAACAAAATTAGGAATAGCAGGTTTTTTGGTTCCATTTATGTTTGTGTATCAGCCGGGATTGCTGTTAATGGATGATGCATTAGGAATATTCATTGCCATATTGTCTAGCACCATAGGGATAGCTGCTTTATCCGGAGCTCTCCAAAATTATTTTTTCGGGAGTATAAATCGAATAGAAAGATCCTTGTTGCTTATAAGTAGCTTGTGCTTGATTTTTGCAGGATTATTTACGGATTTAATTGGATATAGCGGATTTTTAATTATAGTTGTTTCACAAGTACGCAAATATAGAGTAAGGACCAAGAACCAGATTATCATTGAAGTGAACAATAATACAATAAGTATCAGAGAAGATATAAAATAGTATTTAAAGCTATTAATTTAGTAATAATAGGCCACAGCAGATTTTGTTTCATTATCAATGCTTGCTGTGGTTTTTCTATATTCTGTGAATTGATTTTTTCGATTAGTGGTTTTTAGATTTATATCTAAAACCATCATTCTTTATGGATTGTGAACAATTATTATGGAATATTTTTTTAATGATTCAATAATCGGAATTTTCATACTAACATAGAAAAGTATTAGAGGCATTTCGTATTAGTGTAGGAAGACCTAAAATAGTGAAATGTGCTACAATTGGAATGGATAGAAATAAAAATAAAAATATTTTATGCTAATTCAATTTTTCGACTATATGATCAGAGATATTGACTGAAAATCAGAAAGGAGTATTTAAATTGAAGAAAGGTATTATATCTTTTGGAGCGTATCTTCCTTACAATTATTTATCCAGAGCAACGTTGGGTAAAGTTTGGGGAGATAAGGGTGGTAAAGGTGAAAAAAGTATTGCAGATGTGGATGAGGACAGCCTGACGATGGCTGTTGAGGCGTCTATGGGATGTTTCCGTTTCATTAAACGTGAACATGTAAATTCATTGTATTTTGCATCAACTACAGGTCCATATGCGGAAAAATCTCATAGTGCATTGATTTCTGTAGCTTGTGATTTGTCGAATTCTGATATGTTTGCTGTGGACTTTATGTCAAGTACCAAAGCGGGAACAAACGCTATAAAGGCAGCGTTAGATTCAGCAGTGGCAAACCCAGGGAATAGTATTTTAGTTGTTGCATCAGACATGAGAAATGGTTATCCTAAATCAAAACAAGAGAGTGGATTCGGTGATGGTGCAGCTGCAGTAGTTATAGGATCAGGAGACAATTTACTGGCAGAGATTGATTATTTTACTTCGGTCAGTGAGGAGATAAATGATTATTGGAGAAACACAGATGAAAAATATACACTTCATGCAGAAGAACGTTTCTGCGATGAAGAAGGCTATTTACGTGAGGTTAAGATCATTTTAACTAAATTGCTTAAAGAGACCAATACTAAAATTACAGATTATAATAAAGTAGTATTAGTATCTCAAAATTCAAGGCTTCAGGTTAAAATTTCTAAAAAGTTTGGGATTAAACCAGAACAATTGAGCGACACGCTATTATCGAATGTTGGTGATACTGGTGCAGCACAGGGAATTCTGGGCATTGTTAATGCGCTTGAAAATTCGGCTGCCGGTGATAAGATTCTAGTTGTTGATTATGGTAACGGTGCAAATGCAATGGTTTTGACTGTAACAGAAAAAATAGCCCAAATTAAGGGCGAAGAGCAGATAAAAAATTATCTAAATACTCGTGAAGAGTTAGATTCTTATGTCCGATTTCTTTCCTGGAGAGATATTGCTGCTGCTGAACCAGGTGGCGCATTTAAACTATCGCCTTCCACAGCGCAAACATGGCGGGAACAAAATATCAACTTGCGTTTGCACGGTAGTTTTTGCAATAATTGCGGTGCAACTTCATACCCTATTTCTAGGGTTTGTGATAACTGCGGGGCTTTGGACAATTACGAAGCTGTCCGGCTTTCAGATCAAGTATGCAAGTTATATACATTCTCTGTTGATATGTATGCTGGTCGTAGCGATGCACCAGTAATAATACAGGCAGTTGCTGAAGCACCTAATCAGGCACATATATATACGGTTCTTACTAACTGCAAATCTGATGATGTAAAGTTTGATATGGATCTTGAATTAACTTTTAGGAAAATGCATGAATTAGGTAATTTCCCAAATTATTTCTGGAAATTTAGACCATTGAGAAGAAAGAGGGTGTAGCAGTGTACTTTAAGGATGGATTTAAAGATGAAGTAGCAATTATAGGTATGGGCTGTAGCAAGTTTGGGGAGCGCTGGGGTGTTGGTTTAGAGGATTTAATTATTGAGGCTGCATATGAGGCATTTGAAGACGCTGGAGTTGGCGCTAAAGATATTAAGGTTGCTTATTTTGCCAATACAAGCGCTCCTAATAACTGCTCGGGAACACCAGTCGCTGATGCCTTGAAAATGCATGGCATCCCTATCACTCGTAATGAAAACTGGTGCACAGCCGGTCATATTGCATTGATTGATGCTTGCGTGGCTGTTAAAAGTGGCATGTGCGACATCGCAATGGCTATAGGCGCGGAAAAGCTTAAAGATAAGGGTAGCGGAGGTCTTGGAGTCGGTAGAGGCCTGAATCCTGTTCGAGAAACACGTAGAGATGCGCCGGGTTCTTTTGCATTAATTGCTCAGGCTTATTTTAGAAAGTATGGACTGACGTATGAGCAAGGCAAGACTATGCTGGCAAAAATTAGCGTTAAGAATCATTTAAATGGCTCGCTGAGTCCAAAAGCACATTTTCAAAATATAATTACTTTAGAGCAGGTTATGAATGCACCAATTATTTCAACACCCCTTGGTCTGTATGATTGTTGCGGGACTAGTGATGGTGCTTCAGCTGTTATTGTAACCAGAGCAGATCTGGCTAAAAACTTTCGAGATGATCCGATTTATGTCAAAGGGTTTGGTATTTCGACTGATATGATTACCCCCCACTACCGTAGCAGAAACTTCGATTGGACAAGTTTTGAGTCTTTACGTAGTTGTGCAAAGATGGCATATGACATGGCGGGCATTAAAGATCCCCGTAAAGAACTGGATTTAGCGGAGGTGCATGACTGTTTCTCTGTTACGGAAATGCTCATATATGAAGATTTTGGATTTTGTGAGAGAGGTACCGCTTATAAGGATATTGAAGAGGGTTTCTTCGAGAGAACCGGTGGTCTTCCTGTTAATGTCGACGGTGGATTAAAGTGCTTTGGCCATCCAGTTGGCGCAAGTGGCATTCGTATGACGTATGAAATTTATAAACAGCTGCAGTATAAAGTGGATAATCCTGCAAGACAAATAAAAGATGTGCATCTTGGACTTTCACAGACTTTTGGAGGTCCTCCTCAGATTGCATCTTGCATTATTTTGGGAAATGAAAAGGCTAGACTTATTTGATTTTTATAAAGGAGGATATTATGTCAGGTGTATTAGAAGGTATTCGTGTTCTAGATTTGGGAAGAGTGTTGGCTGCGCCGTCTACGGGAGCGATTTTCGGGGATATGGGAGCAGAGGTTATTAAGCTGGAAGAGCCTACAAGAGGAGATGACAGTCGAGGATTTGCACCGATGAAAAACGGGGTGAGTTGTTATTACAAAAACTTTAATCGTAGCAAGAAAGGGATTACTCTTGATCTGAAAACAGGTAAGGATGTATTTCTTGAGTTAGTTAAAAATGTAGATGTTGTGATAGAAAATTTCAGACCTGGAACTATGGATAAATTAGGATTAGGATATGAAGAACTTAAGAAAGTAAATCCTGGATTGATTTATGGAGCTGTCTCAGGATTTGGAGCTACTGGACCCTACAAGTTCAGAGCGGGTTATGATACTATGGCTCAAGCATATGGCGGTGTTATGAGTATAACAGGATGGCCAGAAAGTGATCCAGTTCGTTGTGGCGCATCTATTGGAGATATTATAGGTGGAATGAATCTGATGATTGGCGTTTTGGCGGCATTGCGTTATCGTGACAAAACAGGAATTGGACAAATGATAGATATTTCCTTAACAGATAGTTGCGTTGTTGCAGAAGCGAGCATGATACAGGTATATCTAACTACAGGGAAAGTGCCAACTAAAAATGGCAATAGCTATACTTCGTCTGCTCCTGGTGGTGGATATCGAACCAAGGACGGGTATTGTGTTATTAATGGAAGCGCACCAAAATTCTGGATAATGCTTTGTGATTTGTTAGGTATGCCAGAATTGAAGGATGATCCTAGATTTGCTACTAACGCGCTACGAGTTAAAAACCGTGTGGAGTTAGATAAAATCGTGGGAGCATGGGTTATGACAATGACTACTGAGGAGGTTCTCGAATTGCTCCTGCCAAAAGGATTTGCATGTGCACCAATTTTGACATTGGATCAGGTAGTGGCCAACGAGCATATTGGCGGAGCACGCAATATGTTCCCAGAAATAGATGACCCGGAAGTTGGGAAAATGCGTTTTACAAATACTGCAATTAAAATGTCTGAAACTATGCCGGAAATTCGTTGCCCTGCACCAACATTGGGGCAACATAACCAAGAAACTTACTCATCTATACTAGGTTATTCAAAGGAAAAGATTGATCAGCTTAAAGAAGCAGGAATTATATAATCCAAAAAAAGTATTTTAGAGGCAAATTTAGCAAGAGAGAAATTGACTTATAAGTTTATCCCAGCATTCAGAATATTATGAAAGAATATTTACGGAGGTTCTAAGATGACTGATCTTGAAAGACTAGAAAAATTCAAGAAGTTGAAAGAAATGATTAATGGACCAGAAGAAGAAGAGTTTAAGAACTATTGGGATGGCAGGTTTTTCACAGGAGATATGACATTTATTTTTGACAAAACACCTTATAATATGTTTTTTTTAAATGGTACAATGGTTGATGTAAAAATTGGAAAGCCGACCAATGGTTATTATGTTGGAATAAGCGGGACACAGGCACAATGGGACAGTTTTTTCGTCCATCGTAATTTTCAGTTGGCAATATCAATCAAGCATTGCGAAAATCCATTTGAGCAACTGGGAAGCGTTTTGGCCAGTCGTCAGAACAACACGGTTATTGCGCAGGTCATGAGATTGGTTGCAAAAGCAATTTGTGAATAGAGATTATTTGAAAGGAGGTTACATAATGGCTATTACAGGTGGCTATATCATAGTTAACGGCATTAAAACTTACTACGAAACAAATAATGGTCCCAAGAATCCAAGAGGAACATTGGTAATGTTACACACTGCAGGAAGAGAAAGTCGACAATATCATGGGGTCATGGAGACTTTGGAAGATAAATATAATGTGATCGCATTTGATATGCCGGCACACGGAAAATCGTGGCCACTTCCTGGTAATGTAGGTATAAGTGACTACAAGGATTATGGAAAGTTTATTTGGGAGTTTATCCAAATTATGAAAATAGATGATCCTATTATTGTCGGTTGTTCATTAGCTGGAAACATTGTTTATTATATTGCTGAAACTTATCAAGTTAAAGCGATGGTTTCTATGCAAGGATCACCATGTATTAAGGCTATGGGTACAGAATATGGTGCAACGGTCAACTTGTTGGATCACCCATATGTTAGTTGTCAACACTCACATTGGGACTTTTCTGAAAGCTTGATAGGTAGTAAATGCTCAACTGAGGCTCATGATTTTATTATGTGGGGTGTTTGTCAGGAATCTGGTCGAACAAAACAGGCTGATCTTGCCATGTACAATAATTTTGATGTAACTGAAGATTTGAAGAAAATTACATGTCCTTGTTTGTTAATTCGAGGCGAGGATGATTGGAATGTTCCTGAGCATTATTACGAGACAGCTTTAGAGGGATTAACAAATGCAAAAAAAGTGCAGTTTAAAAAGGTTCCAGGCTATGGACATTTTATAATGATTGAAGCGCCTGAAGTTATCAGTCAATTAATTGATGATTTTTTAACAGAGTGTGAGTAGTTTTAAACTTGATAATCTCTAGAATGCTTAAGTTCACATATTTCTTATAATCACATTTACTGAAACAAATATTAATAGCTATACTGTTCCACTTTATGCTGGAAATGTGAAGTTTATCAAGAACGTGGAGTAATTATTCCAGAAAACTTTATTCTGTTGGAAGCATAATAGAGGTATTATATTAAATGTTAGTTATGACTCGAGTAAATCATGGGAGGTGTATATAAAGGTATTCACATTATAGATTTGAGACAAATGTTGGCTACCCCATACACAGGAGCAATTTTCAGGGGTATTCAGAAGAGGTTATTTAGTTGAAATGACAATAGCTGCACTTCAATGAGTGTCAAAACTTTGTGGAGTTAGAAAAATTGTGGAAACATGGGTTATATGTTGCCGGAAATAGATGAACTAGAGATCAGGGAAAGCGTTTTACTCGCTATCCTGCACCAACATGGGCAACATAATCAAGAGACTCACCATCTCTACTAGCAGAGTATTTATGGAAAAAATCAACAGCTAAAAGATGCAGAAATTATTAAATGATATAAAAATCTTATAAAAAAAAGGGAGAAAAATCATGAAAAAGAATTTACTTATTCTCACAACATTAATGGTATGCCTAGTGATGATATTCGCTTTGTCAGCATGCGCGAAAACACAACCTTCTACCACTGCAGCACCTACTACTGAAGCACCGGCGTCGTCTAGTGAAACGACTAAAGCTCCTGAAGCACCGGTACCTCCTGCTGTAAAGAGAGCGCTATCCATCGGTACTGGATCTTCAAGCGGTGCTTGGTACATTATCGGCGGAGGAATTGCTAACGCTGTTAATCTAAATTCTGATTGGTTCAGTATTACTAGCGAGGCTGCATCAGGTG
>JAUYTY010000049.1 GCA_030694905.1 Eubacteriales bacterium
AGCCTTGAAGCGGAGCAATCCATTCTTGGCTCAATTATGCTTGACAAAAACGCCCTGGAAACAGCAATCACCAAGCTTAAAAACGAGTATTTTTATTTTGAAGCCAACAAGGAAATATTTGAGGCAGCAAAAAGTCTCACGTTGAAGAATCACCCCGTTGACCTTCTGACGATAACCGAAGAGCTGAAAAAAAGAAAGACCATTGATCAGATTGGCGGGATAGAGTACCTGGTAGGATTGTCGGATAATATTGCAACCACACGCAATACCGAAGCCTACTGCAATATTGTGGAAGAGAAAGCCATAATCCGGGAATTGATTATGGCAGCAGAGGAAATCAAAAACAAAGGATTGGATAATGCCAGCGAGTCAAAAGCCCTAATTGAATTGGCAGAATCCAGAATCTTTTCGATCTCACAATCGCGACAGCACAGGGATTTCTCACACATGAGAGACATTGTGCTGGATGTTTTCAATCTCCTTGAGGACCGGGCCAACAGCGAAAGCGATATGACCGGATTGACAACCGGATTCAAAGAGATAGACATGATGACATCAGGCCTTCAGCGATCGGATTTCATACTGATAGCGGCAAGACCTTCCATGGGCAAGACCGCTCTTGCATTGAACATGGCACTAAACTCAGCAATCAAGGCCAAGGCCAAGGTAGCCATCTACTCTCTGGAAATGTCCAAAGAGCAGCTGGTTCAGAGGATTATCAGCATGGAATCCCTGGTGGAGAGCAACAAACTGAGAACCGGCAGACTGGATGATGAGGATTGGGAAAGGATTACCTACGCCAGCGGTGTCATATCCGATGCTGAAATATATATTGACGATACGCCTGGTATCACCCTTTTTGAAATAGCGTCCAAATGCAGAAGGTTAAAAACCCAGAAGGGTTTGGATCTTATTATTGTGGACTATTTGCAATTGATGGAAGGCCATGGAGGCGAAAGCAGGCAACAGGAGATCTCGAACATATCTAGAGGTCTAAAAGGTTTGGCCAGAGAGTTGGACTGCCCTGTTCTGACACTGTCACAGCTGTCCAGAGCACCGGAACAGCGTCAGAATCACCGACCGATACTGTCTGATTTGAGAGAATCAGGCGCTATTGAACAGGATGCGGACATCGTCATGTTTCTTTATCGAGACGAGTATTATCGCGACAAGGAAGGCTTGGAGGAAGAAAACTATCAGAAGAAAGGCATCGCTGAGGTGATCATCGCCAAGCACAGGAATGGTCCTGTTGGGACAATCGAGTTGTCATGGGTCGACAGATTCACCAAATTCTCTGATTTGCCAAGAAAATGATTTAAAAAACAGTCTGACCGTGTTAATCTGTCAATAGATCAATGCGGTTTTTTAATCATCTGAATATATTCAGGTCCAATGCTACATTCAGTTCTTCGATGCATCTGATGCCCAATATAGAATTACCCTTTGAATCCAAGCGAGGAGAAAAAACACCAATCCCCATTCGTTGCGGCACGCAGGTCACAATGCCTCCTGAAACACCACTTTTGCTGGGAAGACCTATTTTCACGGCAAACTCACCAGAATAATCATACATGCCGCAAGTTAGCATCAAAGCCTTAACGATTCTAAGATGATTATCTTTGATTATGGAATTTTTGTTAAAAGACAAAAAATAACCTAAGTTTGCAAGATCAACACAATTCACCTCGATGGAACAGCATTTGAAATATAGATCCAATATTTCTTCTACATCACCTTCAAGGATGTCTTTCTCCTTCAGCAGATATGCTAAAGCCCTATTTCTATAAGCGCTATTTCTTTCAGATAAATATATCTCGTCATTAAAGCCTATATCATTTCTCTCAAATATTTTTTCGCAAAGCACCATTATTTTTTTAAGTTTTTCTGTATAGTTAGAGCCTTTAATTAGTGAGGCTATCAAGATTGCCCCTGCATTGATAAATGGGTTATAAGGCTTGATGATATTCGTAAAGTCAAGCTTGGAGATTGAATTGAATGAATCACCTGAAGACTCCATCCCAACGTGGTTGAAGATATAGTCTGTGCTGTTATCTTCCAGAGCAACCAACAGCAATATGATCTTAGACAAGCTTTGAAAAGTGAATCGAAAAGTTGTATCTCCGGCGGTATAGATGGATGAATGATCTCTAACGGCCAATCCCAAATTGTCGGGTATGTTAGCCAATGCAGGGATATAGGAAGCTTTATCGCCTTCTGAAATAGAATCTTTATGATCTAAATAAATTTTGTTAACTAATGCTTGCATTAAAACCTCCTAAGATTATCGTCATTAAACTGATTACTAAAGATTATACCCGGATTCAGGGATAAAAATCGTTTTCCAGACCACATTTTTAAAAAGATTGACATAGTATAATTAATCAAATAATTTTTCAGGAGGAATTTATGATACGATTAATTGGCGTCTTAATTATTCTCATTGGGTTTTATAAAAAGTATAATCCAATAGCAGTAGTTCTGGTAGCTGGGATTACAACAGGTTTAGTGAGTGGCATCGAGATAGTCACTATACTGGATATACTGGGAAAAACCTTTGTAACAAACAGGTATATGTCAATATTCTTACTGACTTTGCCAGTCATCGGCATACTAGAGAGATACGGTTTGAAGGAAAGGTCAGTTATGTTAATCAAATCCATGAAATCAGCAACAACAGGTAGAGTTATCATTATTTATACTTTTTTCAGAGAAATGGCATCTGTTTTTGGTTTAAGACTTGGAGGACATGTCCAGTTCGTAAGACCACTGGTGTATCCCATGGCCTACGGAGCCGCAGAAAAGAACTATCAATCTGTCAGTGAAGATGCTGACGAGAAAATCAAGGGTATTTCAGCCGCTGCTGAGAACTATGGTAATTTTTACGGACAGAATGTATTTCCAGCTTCTGGTGGTGTTCTGCTTGTGGTAGGAACCTTGGCAGCACTTGAAATTGAAGTGATTCCAATGGAAGTTGCAATAGCGGCTATTCCTGTAGCGGTTATTGCATTTATTTACACAGTAGTCCAAAGTGTCATGTTTGATGGTAAATTAAATCAGACACTTCAAAAAAACAAAATAGAGAAAGGAGCCTAGTCATGCAAAGTACTTTATTGGAAATTATGTATATTTTAGCTGGTTTGGTTGGTATTAGCGCAGCAGTACATGCATTAAGAGATAAGAATCATCCTCATCCAAAAGAAACTGCTGCATTCTGGGGGATTTTCGGGATAACGTTCATTTTTGGAAAATACATTCCTGGATATGTGACGGGAATACTGATATTAATTATGGGTGTTTTAGCAGCAATCAACAGAGTTAAAGACGGCGGGATGAAGACTGCAGATGAAGATCAAAGAGAAGCCAGTGCATTAAAGATTGGAAACAAGATTTTCATCCCTGCTATGACCATAGGCGTGATTGCATTTGCTGTAGGTCAGTTCATACCAGCTTTAGGAGCTCTGGTAGGACTGGGATTAGGCGCATTGCTATCGACAATTATTGCAATGGTAATGACTAAAACTGAAACCAAAAATATTTCTTTTGAGGGCAGCAGACTGTTGTTGAGTCTTGGCACTGCTGCAATACTACCACAGCTCTTAGCTGCATTAGGTGCATTATTTAATGCTGCAGGTGTTGGTGAGGTCATTGCTTCCGGTATAGGTGGGGTTATACCTCAGGGTAATATATTGGCCGGTGTGATTGCTTACTGTCTAGGAATGGCGATTTTCACTATGATTATGGGGAATGCATTTGCTGCTTTCGCTGTCATTACTACAGGAATCGGCATGCCTTTTGTTTATGCATATGGCGCTAATCCGACTGTAGTTGGCATATTAGCACTGACAGCTGGTTACTGTGGAACACTAATGACCCCAATGGCAGCTAACTTCAACATCGTTCCAGCAGCGCTCTTGGATACCAAAAATAGCAATAGAGTCATTATAGCACAGGCTCCATTAGCTGTTGCAATGCTTTTGACTCACATAGTATTGATGTATACATTGGGATTTTAGGAGGCGATAAGTGTGAAAATATTGATAACAGGATTTGATCCGTTCGGTGGGGAAAACGTCAATCCATCGTATGAGGCTATAAAAAAAATCAGCATCAATAATCCGTCAATAGAAGTTATAACAAAAGAACTACCTACTGTTTTTAAAAAATCGATTGAGGTGTTGGATGAAACCATAGAATCAGTCAAGCCGGATGTAGTTGTCTGTACAGGGCAAGCCGGTGGTAGATTCGATATATCGCTGGAAAGGGTAGGTATCAATATAATTGACGCCAGAATACCGGATAATGATGGCGATCAACCTGTAGATGAAAACATATTCAAAGATGGTCAAGAAGCTTATTTCTCTACTATCCCAATCAAAGCTATCGTAAAAAACATGAGAGAAAATGGTATCCCTGCATCTGTATCCAATACTGCTGGAACCTTTGTATGCAACTGTATTTTTTATGGCGCCATGTATCTAATAGATAAGAAATACCCAGATATCAAAGGTGGTTTTGTGCATGTTCCCTTCTTGCCTGAACAAGTTACAGAAAAGGTCAATATTCCGAGTATGTCACTTGAAAATATTACACGGGCCTTTGAAGTGATGATTGAAACGATTGCAACAACAGATAAAGATATCAAAGAAATCGGTGGAACAATTAGTTGAAATGAAAGGATATCTATTCGTTTACGGGACACTGATGAATGGTTGCAGAAATCACGATGCTTATTTAAAGGGTAGATATATATCAAGAAAGAGCGCTATTACTAAAGGAAAACTCTATAATCTCATCAATTGTGGATGTCCTGCATTGATGCGAGGCGATGAATCGGTTAGAGGAGAATTATACGAGCTGGAGAACTTTGAGGAGACAATCAAAAAAACAGATCTTTTAGAAAACTATGATCCAGAGAATATCTATGACAGCCAGTACATAAGAACAAAAATCAAAGTCACTGTTGAGGACAACCTTGAAGTAAAAGCTGACGCTTACTTATATCATATAACAGACATTGACAATTTCTTAGATAATTATCATTTGATAGAAGATGGATTCTGGAAAGACCTCACACACAAAGGCAACGTCTAAATTGACAACCTCCTGTATTTCATATTAGAATGAAATGAAATACAGGAGGTTTTTATGCTTAAAGAACTTTTCAATAGGGAACTTCAACAAGAGATGACTAGCTTCTTCCTGAATGATTTGTCACAGAAGGGAAAAGCCATTAGTCTAAAAAAAGATACCATAATCCAGACAAATTCGGACTGTATTTATATCGTCACCCATGGAATGGTTTCTGAAGAGATTTTTAGCGAGGATGGCAAACAGACAACCTTGTTTTTACTGGGACCTGGAACCATTTTTGGAGAGATGGCATTTTTTGAAAGGTATGAGAAATCGTGTTCCATAGACATATCTATGTATCATGACACAAAAGTATCAGTCATCGAAAGACAGGTATTGAATGGTGAGATCGTTGATAATCCAAAAATATACAATTATTTGATTCATAGCATTGTAAGAAAATACAATATTTTGATGCTAAAAGTAGCAGATAACCATTTCAATGATTTTAAAGGTAAACTTGCCAGCACATTAATCAGGTTCGCAATAGTCGAAGAGGGAGATATCTTTGACGGCGCAGTCATTAGAAATGTCAAGTCAATTACAATGTTTGCCAAGTATTTATCTTGTGATCGCAGTACTGTATCAAAAGCACTGTCTGATTTTCAGGACGAGGGGTCAATATTGCTTGATAAAAACAGGATAATTATTAAGAACAAGGATTTGCTAACGAGATATGTTAATTTCATGTGGTAGCAACAGAAGGATTAGTAGCAGACACCCTTTAAAATTTAAAAGGGTGTCTTTATCGTTGCGATATGTCTCAATCGCTTCTTCTCTTTCCATTACTATAAATCTCTTTAATCAGCTTACTTCTTTTTTTAATCCTGTTCCAGTACTCGCTTTCAGCTTTTTTGTCTGTTTTTCTGATGAAATAGTCTATTTCCTTTTTCATCTTGATGTAGTTTTCCCATCGCCTTCGGTCGAGGGTACCAGTTTCCAAGGCCTCATTGATGGCGCATCCAGGCTCGGAATCGTGCTGGCAGTTGTTGAATCTGCAGTTTTTCGCTAAGGCGTCAATATCTGTGAAGGCCTTGTCGAGAGATGATTCCACATCCATGATCTGTATCTCTCTCATACCAGGTGTATCTATGATGACGCCACCAGACGCCATGGGTACTAGCTGTCTGTGAGTTGTGGTGTGTCTGCCCTTGTCATCGTTTCGGAGCTCCTTGACCGCCATAATACTCTCACCCTTCATATAATTGATAATTGAAGACTTTCCTACACCTGAAGAGCCAACAAAAGCGACTGTTTTACTAGGACCAAGGTATCTGGATAGTTGCTGGACACCTTCTCCGGTGATAGCGCTTGTTGTTATGACATCCACCCCTGGAGCCGCTTCCTCTATTTCAAGTATCCTGTCATCGGTATTCTGTCTGAGATCGATTTTGGTCAACAGAACAACCGGCATGGCCATGCTGTCCCAGACGATGGTCAGATACCGCTCCAGTCTGCGGATATTGAAGTCATTATTGACGGACATGGTGATGAAGATGGTGTCGATGTTGGTTGCGATAATCTGTTCATCAAATCGTTTGCCCGCCACTTTCCTAGACAGCTTGCTTTTTCTTTGCAACACCTTCAATATAATTGCATTACCGGATTGACTATCCAGGCGATCCAGCAGCACCCAGTCACCGACAGCCGGGAAATCATCAGTCCCGGAGGCTTCATATACTGCTTTACCGGCCACCTCTCCGGTAATAAGACCTTCTTTTGTAATAATTTTGTAAATTTTATTGCCTTCTGTGACGATCCTTCCCAGAAAAGAAATCTCACGCTGGCTTATTTGTTTCAAAACGAAGTCATCGAGACCCCATTGTTTCAAATCAGTTGTTTCTATCATTGTTCCTCCTAGTTTTAGACACCAAAAAACCCCTTGTCATTTTTGCCTCAAGGGGTTTGATAAATCAACGTCTAACAAGCAGGCGAATCAGTTATCCAAACACCTTGAAGCGGCATATATCATTTTGTTCATCATTACTATCTCCAACATATTGACCACTCCTTTGGTTGATATTTAATAATATTACATAATTACTATAGCATAAGAGAAGAAATATTACAAAGAAAAACTGTAGATTTTAACTACAGTTTTTCTTCCCCTTTTATAACCCACTCATATGTATTTATTTATGCTTCATTCAAAATGGACTTTGCTGCCGAATTCTGTCACAAAAGCGTTGGAAATTTCATCCTTGCTCTTGGTGTCGATATATTGGCCGATATAAATCTTGTCAGAAGAATGGATCTCTATTTCAGTCGGTTTTTTATTCCTATTGCTGATGGCGATGGAAATAATTTCACTGTCGCGGATTATCGTCTCCTTTTCATTGAACAAATCCTCTGAAAACAAACGGACAGTTTTATTGTTGACAGACATGGTACAGAATTTTGTCTCGAAAAATCCAATTTTAAGTCTAATAAAAAAAACCATCATTACCACCTCTGCACATCATTATACAACAGCAGTGCCTCAAAAAGTGACAGATGGGATATTTGTCATTGACAAATAGTTGGCATGAATCATGACAAAAATATTGAAAAATATTCCTATGAAAGTTATAATAAATTTCAGGCGGTGATTAAATGAAGTTTTCAGAAAAACTCGATCTATTGATGAACATGACCAAAACCAGCAACAGCTTGCTGTCCTTGAATACAACCCTGGATGCCTCTTATATCAGCAGGATGAGAAATGGAAAGCGAAAGCCTGTCAAAAAAGGTGATTATATAGAAAAAATGGCTGAATATTTTTCGAAAAACCTTAACGAAAAATATCAGCTGTTGTCTCTACAGGATGCAATGGGAGCAACAGAGAATCTACCGAAAAATAAAGATAAGCTTGGATTGTTGATATCTGAATGGCTGAGAGATGACAGCGATGAAAAAACCAGCTCCCTTGAAGGCTTTCTAGATGACTTTTCCAATTTCAGCTTCAACAGGTCACCAAGTTCCAGCGATGGGTTAGATGACATCATCAAACTTGATCAGAACGAAACAGAGGCTCATTACGGCACCAAAGGAAAACGACATGTTGTGCTGGCATTCCTTTCCAATGTTATCATGAGTCAAAAAAGACAGACACTTTTGCTTTTCAGCGATGAAAATATGGAATGGCTCACAGAAAGTGCCGAGTTTACAGCCCAGTGGTCAAATCTTATGAAGCAGGTCATCATGAAGGGTAATAGAATAAAAATCATTCATACTGTCAGCAGGGATTTGGACGAGATGCTCTCCGCCATCGGTAAGTGGATGCCTCTTTATATGACAGGCTCCATTGAACCCTATTACTATCCCAAGAAACGGGATGGTGTTTTTAGGAGAACCCTGTTTGTTTCCCCGGATGTGGCAGCCGTAACATCATCTTCATTTGGAGACGCCCAAGATGGTGGCGCCAATCTTTTCACGAAAGAAAAAGAAATTATTGACGGCTTGAAGGAAGAATTCGACGCGTTTCTTTCTGTCTGCAGGCCATTGATGAAGGTTTTCACACCTCATAGCAGGAATGCGTATTTTGATATTCTTTCCGAATTTGAAAAGGAATCAGGTGACACCATCATCAAATCAGAACCATTGTCAATAATGACCATGCCACCTGTCCTTATCGGTAAAATAAGTTCTAGATTAGATGAGTCAAAACGCAAAGCAGTCAAGGATTACTATAATCTGCGTTGCAAAAATTTTATCAGATTGGTAAAAACCAATGGAATCCATGAAATCATCAAAATTCCAGATAAGATTGAACTGGATAGTGGCTCCGTCCTATATCCATTTACAGATATGATCCAGGAAGGCGACATATCCTACTCGACGGAAGACTTCAGGCATCATATAAGAAATATCATATATATGATGGAAACCTATAAAAACTACACGGTCCATATAGAGGATAATCCCGAGGATATAAAAAGTGTTATCATAGCTAAGGAAAACCTAGGTGTTATGGTGGCGAAACCCATTAAACCATCTGTCATTCTAGCAATCAATGAGAGCAATCTGACATCGGCGCTTTGGGATTACTTGAATGATAAAATCAGAAGGCTGGATAAAATAATAGAGGGCAAAACAACTACTATAGAGCGATTAAGGAAGCTTGTCCGATGATAAACAGTGCCTGTTTCCCACTTCTATCCGAGTAAGAGTTCCATTTTGTAAACGGTAGCATTTGTCGGAGATGTAACGCGATTCGGTTTCGTCGTGGGTAATATAAATCAGAGTGGTCTCGAATTCCCGGGTCACTCTTTTTATCATCTCTAGCATCCTGTCTTTGAGAGCAGTGTCGAGATTGGTCAGTGGCTCATCCATCAGCATAAGCCTAGGTCTGGAAGCCAGAGCTCTGGCAATTGAAACCCTGCGGGCTTCGCCTCCGGACAAGCGTGAAGGATAGGCCTTCAATAATGGCCTTATCTCCATTTCATCGATGACCAAATCAACAAACTCATGGATGTGTTTGGTATCCTTTTTTTGCATGGCAAACAAGATATTGCTCAACACATTCATGTGAGGCCACAATGCGGGGTTTTGAAACACAACTCCTAGATTTCTCTGGAATGGTGGAATAGATTCCTTTGCACTGCTGACTAACCTGTTTTCAAGATAAATTTCCCCGTCATCAGGCATTTCCAGTCCGATAATCAATCGGAACAGGGTTGTTTTACCGCTACCGGATGGCCCCATAAGCACAATCGATTCCCCTGACTTAACTTCAAATGCAATGTTTTCCAGAATTTTTCGATTCTCGTAGCTTTTGCAGAGCTGGTTTATTTTTAAAAGAACCGATGACTGATTCATCTGTCACCTCCCGTTTTACTAAATACTCTGTAAACAATCAAACCGGTCGATAAAGATAATGCCAGCATTGTCAGACAAAGACCGGCAATCATTTGCGACGACCCATAATGCATATAGTTGTAGATTCTCATTGTCAGGGTGGATCTGCCCGGTGGCGACACCAGCAGTGTAGCCCCCAACTCTCCAGTTGTCAGGATAAAAACAATCAGAAATGCCGAAATGAGACCTGGCAGTATCATGGGCAGATAAACTCTTATGAATCCGTGGATCCGGTTTTTCTGGAATACTGAAGCACTATCCAGAAGACCTTGATCCATTCTTTTTAGCTGGACAGACAGGGTGACAACTGCCAATGGCGCAAATCGTATCATATTGGCCAAAACAGGCATCCATAGAGTTCCATAAATAAATCCCATCCCCCGCTGGCTGAAAAGTGTCACAAGGCCGATTCCTACCAAAGGTGCGGGGATAGCTAATGGAAACAGTATGCAAACCCATAATAAGAGCTTGTGCCTGCTCTCCGCTTCAACAACCCTCTTTGCCAATAACAGCGCAAAGATAACAGATAAGGTTGCTGTCAAAGTGGATAATAGAAGGGTAAAGCCAAGCTCCCGTCGTGCCTGGAGGATAGAAATCCAGATATTTGAAGGTTTGGCTACCTTCATAATCAATGATATCATAGGTGTGGAGATTTGAACGGGTAAAATAACGATAGCAATAATCTGGAGACATCTGAACCACAAAGGCATAACCAATGGCAAGGATTCCTTGGTATGGCCTTTTCTAAGTCCCAGCATCAGTTTTTTGGATAAGCTGGATATCAAAATGATTATTAAGGTCGCAACCACTATCATTGGCAAGGACAACATGAATGGCTCAAAAGGGTTATTGGTGGCGCTGTATTTTGCAAAAATCTCAAGTGAGTAGATATTGACGAAAAAAAGAGAAGGAACGCTGAAATCATGGACGGTCCATAAAAATGAGAAAATCATCCCGGTAAGCAAGGCAGGCATAGCAATTGGCAGGATAATGGATTTCATAACGATTGAATCTCTATTTAAAGTCCTGCCAGCCTCTACCATGGCATCCTCCACCAGATAAAAGCCAAGCAATGAAAAACCAAGTCCCACGGGTAGCAAGGCCATGACCATGACCCATAAGCTCGCTCCCAACCCTTCAATGCCGTATCGGTAAAACAAATCTGCCCATGCCAAAGCATGGACATATGGTGGCACAAAAATCATGACACAGCTCAGGATAAACAGCGGCTTCAATAGACGCGCCAATGTTTTATGACGGAATGTCCACAACACGCTGGCAGCCAACGCACCTATGATCATAACAAATGCACCTGTTCCCGCGCTGTAAAACAATGTTCTCAGAAAAAGAATCAATTGCCGGGTTCCTATCATTCAATCGTACCTACTTCACAAAAATCTCAGTCATTTGCTGGTTGACAATATCTCTATAATTGAAAATCTCCTCGAATGTCACATTCATATTTTTAATCTCACCCATTGGAATGCAGGCTGTCTCAATATCGATAGGCCTGACGGGTATATGGCTCCAACCTCTGTCAATGAGCTTTTTCTCCATTTCTTTGGATAGAAGATAGTCAATCAATATTTTGGCTTCTTCCGGGTTCGGGCCACCTCTAACCATGGCCACGGTGTTTGGAATAACCAAGGTACCCATGCCATCCTGGTCCGGAATGATCACCTTCACAGGATCACCCTTATCGACAGATATGCAGGCATCATCAGTGTCAGTCAAAGCAAAGGCTACCTGTCCTGCTGCAACCATATCCCGTGTCACGGAATTCCCATCTACCACCTTCACACCTCTAGCCTTGATTTGCTCAAAAAAGTCCCTTGCCTCTTCCTCTCCAAGATAAGCATATAGGGCAGCTGCCTGAGTCATCGTTGTGCCAAACATGGGTTGGGCAATCGCCATCTGAGACGGATCCCTATCAGGATCCAAAAAATCAAAGATAGAGGTCGGATATTCTTCAGGCGACAGCAAATCGGTATTGACAAAAATCACTCTTGCCCTGCCGGCATAGCCGGTCCAGAGATTGTCAGGATCCTTGTAAATTGCTGGGATATCGCTGGCAGAAGGTGAGGTATATGGCGTGAGGACGCCCTCATTGGCCAGTACGATTGTCATGATAAATTCACCGCTCCAAAAAACATCAGCCTGGGGCTTGTTCTTCTCGGCAATCACTCTGTTTGCCAGGCCGACAGTTTTTGTGGCCTCCACATCAAATACAGGCTTGACCTTGATACCCGTCTCTTCTTCAAACTCCTTCAGGATATCCTCTGCAAAAATCTGATCCACTGAAGTGTAGATGACCACCTCTTTGCCTTTTGTACCGCAGGCAGGCAGTATCAATGCCGATAGCAAAACAACACACAAAATAACTGACGCTCTTTTCGCAACTTTCATATATGATCCGCCTTTCATCAAATTAATGTAAATTCATTACTGATATTATACCCTAAAAGAACAATTTGATGCACGTAGAAAAGCGATATGAATAAAAATAAACGACACATTTCGTGTCGTTTATTAATCCATTATGCAACAAAGGATATCATTTGTTTATACTATCGTTTCATTGAAGCCTTAATAAACTCTCTGAACAGAGGATGGCTTCTTGTCGGTCTTGATTTAAACTCGGGATGGAATTGCACGCCTACAAACCATGGGTGGTCTTCCAGTTCAACTATCTCCACCAATCTCTCATTGGGTGACAAGCCGGTGATTTTCATGCCATTTGCCTGTACAACGTCTCTGAATTGATTGTTGAACTCATAACGGTGTCGGTGTCTCTCATAAATCAGGTCCTCACCATAGGCCTCTCTGGCTTTGGAGCCGGGCGACAGCTTGCAGGGATAGATACCAAGTCTCATAGTACCGCCTTTATTGGACACATCCTTTTGATCCGGCATGAGGTCAATGACTGGATTTCCGCTGCTCTCATCGAATTCAGAGGAATTGGCATCATCTAGTCCAACGACATACTTGGCAAAATCAACAACAGCCATCTGCATTCCCAGACAGATTCCAAAAAATGGCGTCTTCGTTTCCCGCGCATACCTTGAAGCTAGAACCTTGCCTTCGATACCTCGATCACCAAAACCTCCAGGTACCAGTATGCCGTCAAGACCTTTCAGCTTCTCTTTATAGTTATCACAGGTCAATGCCTCGCTGTGTATCCATTGGATATTGACATTGGTTTCATTGGCGATACCTGCATGCTTCAATGATTCAGCTATTGAAAGATAGGCATCTCGTAGCTCGATGTACTTTCCGACCAGTCCAATATTGACTTCGCCTACTGATCGATTCATCTTTTCAATCATCGACTTCCAACTTTCCAGATCCGGTACAGAATCCTTCAGATTCAGGTACTTGCAGACCAGAGAAGCCAAGCCTTCTTTTTCAAGCATCAAAGGCACATCATACAGATTGTCCGCGTCGATGTTTTCTATGACGTCACCTTCGCTTACATTGCAAAACAGAGCGATTTTCTCTTTCAATGACTTGCCGATAGGCTTTTCCGCTCTGCAGACAAGGATATCAGGCTGTATACCGATACTTCTTAGCTCTTTGACGGAGTGCTGGGTCGGCTTGGTTTTCAACTCGCCGGCTTTTGACAGATAGGGAATGAGTGTGACATGTATATAGATCACATTTTCCTTGCCCACATCATGCTTGATTTGCCTGATGGCTTCCAAAAAGGGATTACTCTCGATATCACCGACAGTTCCACCGATTTCTGTGATGACAACATCGGCATCCTGCTCTTTTCCGACTGTGATGACCTTCTCCTTGATCTCGTTGGTGATGTGAGGGATGACCTGAACAGTCCCTCCCAGATAATCGCCACGGCGCTCCTTGTTGATGACATTGCTGTAGACCTTGCCGGTAGTGATGTTGCTGTATTTAGTCAGATTGACATCTGTGAATCTTTCATAGTGACCCAGATCCAGATCGGTCTCGGCGCCATCATCGGTGACAAAAACCTCGCCATGCTGATAGGGGCTCATAGTCCCGGGATCTACATTTATATAAGGGTCGAACTTCTGCAAAGTGACCTTGAAACCTCTCGCTTTCAGCAGCTGCCCCAGTGAGGCGGCAGTGATTCCTTTTCCCAGGGATGACACAACACCACCAGTGATAAAAACATACTTGGACATATAATTCCTCCTTCAAAATAAAATAAGGACCAAAAAAAGGGGTTTTTTTTTAAGTCCTCAAACAATTCAATCAATTTATTAACATAACGATTATATATGGTTGGGATAGCTTCGTCAAGTAGAAAATGGGGAAATATTGATCAGCAGTTTGATGCCGGACAACCACAAGAGGTACCATTTAGCTTATTGTCTGAATGGCAACGGATGCATCTTCTTGACCTGAAGCTCAATAGCTCTATATCCGTTGAGAGAAAGCCGTCTTTCACCGGCTCTTCACGCATCAGGTCCGTACTGAGATATTTTTTATTGTCATCTGAAAACACAGTGACAACGGCGCTCTTGGGACCCAGATCATTTTGCACCTTCAATGCAGCCAAAAAATTAGCCCCCGATGAGATTCCCACACCAAGTCCTAGTTGGCTGGCAAGCTTCTGAGCCATAATGATGGCATCGCCGTCATCGACCTCCATGATCGAGTCCAGTTCATCCAGCTTGACGATATCGGGAATGAATTCGTCTGATATTCCTTGTATCCTGTGTTTTCCAACCTTGTAACCCGTTGACATGGTCGGTGAATTGCTGGGTTCCATAGGGTGTATCTTGATAGCAGGATTTTGCTCTCTCAGATATTTTCCGATTCCCATGATGGTACCGCCTGTTCCCACGCCAGCAACAAAGGCATCAGGTATCAGACCCTGATTTCTCAACTGGTGCCAGATTTCAGGACCTGTGGAGAGATAATGGGCTTCACTGTTGTTCTGATTAGAAAACTGACGTGGCAGGAAGCTGTGCTCCAAAGATTGGGCCAATTCCTCCGACATGCAAATACTGCCTAAAAAGCCACCCTGTTCCTGGCTAATCAAACGAATCTCCGCACCAAAGCTCCTGATTAGGTTGATTCTCTCGGAACTCATCCAATCAGGCATGAAAATAGTGACCTGATGACCTAGTGCTTTGCCCAATGCGGCAAAAGCAATTCCCGTGTTGCCGCTGGTTGCCTCTATGATCATTGACCCTGGCCTGATGTCTTTGTTCTCATAAGCCTTCCTTAGTATATGAAGAGCCATACGGTCCTTTATGCTGCCAGTGAGATTATAATGCTCGGCCTTTACATGGATTGTTCTATCCCCACCCTTGTAACGAAATTGTATCTCCAGCAAAGGTGTTCCCCCAATCATGCATGATAAAAACTGGAACTTGTCTTGCAAATCTGTCCTTGACATAATAAAAACCTCCCATTTACGAAAAACCAGTTAAATTATATAAGAATTATATAATAAATATCCGGTAGAGAAAAGACATTATTCAAAAATCCGTAACCCGACTGTAATAATAACCGGACAATTATCATATATACTGTAAGTGGTGGAAGTTTATCCGATGACTAACAGTGCTAAGACTCTCACTAAGTGAGAGATAAGCACTGTAGAGTCCCTGGATAACGGTTTCTAAGGTTCAGATGGCGTTTGAAACGCCAACTGAACCCAAGAATCCTGTTGATTTATTTCCAGACAAATAGCAAGGTTGTGAGAATAATGAAAAAGATAATTCTGATGATAGCATTGATACTGGCCTTATCCGCAGGCTCAGCTTATGCTGTCGAATTTTCAGATATAAGAGATACAAAATACGAGGAAGCGGTCGAATTCCTGTCAGCTTACAAAATCATAAACGGCTATCCCGATGGGACATTCAGGCCAGACCAGCCCATTACCAGGGGAGAGGTCTCCAAAATTGCCACCTATATGTTGGGCTATGGTGATTTTGCAAAAAACATGGAAAGCTACTATACGGACATGGAAGGTCACTGGGCCACCCGTTATGTGGATATCGCCAATGCCTTTGATATCGTACAGGGCTATCTCGATGGCACATTCGGACCGGATAACAATATCACCTACTCAGAAGCGGTCACCATGGTGGTTAGGACTTTAGGGTACACAGACGCCAGTCTTCCTGGGTCATGGCCCTATGATTATTACATCAAGGCGGGCGATCTGGGCATAGCCGACAATATTCCTATCAGCGCAGGCGATGCCACAAGAGGGGATATGGCACTGATGGTCTATAGAACGCTTTTTCAGGAAAAGGGATCGGTCAATAGCAATACCGGACTGTGGGATAGCAAAGGAACAATACTTTTATCTAACCTAGGATATGGAAAGTTTGCAAGAATCACTAAAGATATTATCAGTGAAGCTACACAATATCCTAAACTATCAAACTATCTCTATTATGGTGGAAATCTTTATTTCAATAAGGATAATCAAATAGTCTACTTTAAAAATATCAAACACAATGAATATAGCGGAATCATAAAAGCCATAACGGGAAATGTGATTATTTTGGAAGATCCCAATGGCAACAGAAAGCCCTTTGACGTATCAGATACACCAATAATCATGAACAATGCGGTTGCATCCATCAACTCACTGATCAATGCCAGTGCCAAGGTTGTCTATGAAGAAATCAGCAGCAACGACCTGAGAGTAAAGGGTGTTGTGGCAACCAAAATAACCAGGGTTTTTATATCGACTTCAACCTACACTGGTGGCAGCACTTTCAATGATTTGATCATACCCACAACGGACGGTCAGCCGGACTTCGGTAAAATAGAGGTCAGTGGAGCAGTCTCTTCCATCAATGATATTAGAATCAATGATGTCATTTACGCCTATGAAACAGATGAACCAAATTTCAGAAAGACTTATTTGGAGATGCATGTGGTCAGAAATCGTGTGGAAGGTGCCATGACAGAAACAGGAAGCAACACAAAAGATGGATACAGTATCATAGGCGGAAGGCGTTATGATCACAGCGACATCTATATGGCCTCAACACCATTCGCCCCAGGCTATTACGTGGTGGCTTACCTGGATGCGTTGAACCAGGTTGTCAGATACAACATTGGTAGAGATTTGCAGCAGCCTGATAATTATGGACTGATTCTGTCTCTGAACCAAAGCAGCAACCAAGATATATTCAACATCAATTTGTTTGACAATACAGGACAATCAAAGAATTACACCGTAAACAGAACAACAGTTGTCAGCCTTGGATTGACGGCAGGCAATGTCATCAAATACAGCTTGAGAGATAACATGATCAGCACCGCAACAAAGATGACCCTACAAACCTATGACGGTAACTACAACAGCGATACCAGAAAACTGACGGAAACCGACGCTTCATTGAACAGCAGCACCATCATATTTTACAGAAGCAGTGACACATGGTCAAAAATTACCCTTGATAAGCTGGACGAATTCATCAAAGGAAGGATCATCAAAAACTCAAGTGGTAATTACGTGGAGCTTATGCTGTTGGATGAGGGCATCAAGATCAGCTATCCTTCAACGCTATTCGGTGTGATGATGGATAATGCGATGGTGCTGGACGCCAACGGAGACCGGGTGCATAAATGGCAAATGCTGTTGGATGGAAGGACAGATTTTCTATATAGCAGTTCAACCTACACAGAATCATTAAACACTTTGAACAATTACAAAAACCAGTTTCTGAGACTGAACATGACCGAGGACAGAGTCCGGTCCTTCAGTGTCGTCAAACCGGAAATCAGCATGTTGCCTTTGGAGAAATTCTATGACAACAATCTGTTGAAAGTTCAAGGAACCTTTTATGAGCATTCAAGCAATATGACCATCTATCAAGCCACAAAAACAGATACCGGCTATAGCATAACGGGAATCATAGGAAAATCAGAAGTCAAGGAAGGTGATTTGGTAAGCCTCTATGATATTTATGGCAATTTTGACGGCAAAATAGACACAATAATCGTCATAAAACAGTAAAAACCCGTTATTGTAACACATATGTAATATTAGCGCTGGCTTTTAGTGATAGTATTAGTATGTAAATATGCGATTAAATCGCAAAAAAATTTATAGGAGGAACAAAAACATGAAGAAAATTCTTTCATTAGTACTAGTCATTGCATTAGTGCTGGGATCATTCAGCTTCGCGTTTGCTGCAACAGTACCAGCTGACGTAACAAACGACGACCAAGTTGAAGCAGTTAATGTGTTGATGGCATTAGGAATCGTTAACGGTTATCCTGATGGCACATACAAGCCTGAGAGAGTCGTAACAAGAGCGGAAATGACCAAACTATTGGTCGAAGCCCTTGGATACGGACAACTCGCAGGTGGAACTGCACAATACAGCGACACTGCTGGACATTGGGCAGAGGGATACATCGCAATTGCAACTGGAATAGGCCTTGTACAAGGGTATCCAGATGGCACTTTCAAGCCGGAAGCGACTGTATCATTTGACGAAATGATTACTATGGTTGTAAGAGCATTGGGTTATACCGATGAGTCTCTAAAAGGAACATGGCCAACAAATTACAAGATAAAAGCAATCGACAAGGGACTTTATGAGAACACTACTGCTCAATCAGGTGGTGCTCAAAGAGGTAACGTAGCTGTTGTTTTGTTCAACGCTTTGTTCTTGGAATATGGAACAGTAAATGCTGACAACGTATGGGTCAGTTCATTAGAAGCTCTTATCACAAAATTAGGCGCAATGAAAGACGTGATTACTGTTCAATTTGCTGATGTTGAAGGCGAAGACAAGCTTGACTCAGTAGTTGATTTAATGGATTACCTGTATATGACAGTTGAAGCTTACACAAGCTTGGACGGACAAGAAGTATTTGCAATAACGAAAGTGATTTCGAAAGTTCTTGAAGGAACAGTTGATTCAAGAAGCTGCGATTATATAGTTGTTAAATCAGGTACAACTTTAACTACAATTGCAGCCATTGTTGGTTCAACAGAACTTCTTTGGAACGGAACAGAACCTTCAATAGGATGTTTCCATGCTGTTGGCGAAGGCGCTATGGTTAAGGTAATTCATCCATCAGGATCCACTACAGCTCAAGGCATCATCGCTTGGGAAGTAACTGCAGATAAACTGATTGCCAACACCTATAAAGCAAATGCAACTAATATTGATGGCATTAGTTTACCAGTTAAGACTGATGGTAAAGTTGATCTGACAAAAGTAACTGTTGTTGGTGACGTTGATGCAATCACAGCAATCGCTAAAAATGACGTCGTATATGCTTATGCAGCTCAAAATGACGCTAAAGTCAAATTGGAAGTTGTAAGAGACGTTGTCGTAGGAAAAGTAACAGAAGTAGCTTCTAACAATGCAACAGTTGTTCTTGGTGGCGTAAGCTTAAGTAATCCTAAAGACTTAACACTGGAACTTGGCGACACATATTCAGTAGCATTGGGCAAAGATGGCAAAATATATGCTATTCTTGACACGACAGTTGCTGCTCCTTCCAATTATGCGTGGTTAAACGATAAAGATACTGTAAGTCCTACTTTTGGAGATGATCAGTACTTGGTTCAACTGCTTACAAAGAATGGCTTAGTGGTATATGAATTGGCTGCTGACGCACAAACAACTATTGATAATGACACAGCCGTTATGTTTGAGCTAAATACTGATGGACATATTTCCTCTTTGACTACAGTAGCAGCCATGACAGCAAATGGGTACACACCAAACACTAAAGTGGTAGCTGGCGCATATTTAATCAATGATGCTACAGTGATCTTAGACGTAACGAACAACAAAGTTCTTACAGCTAGCGATCTTGGAGAAGACGGTATGATGGCAACAGCTGTTGAAGGAACATCTCCATATCTTGACGTTCTTTATGTAACAGCTAAAGGCACTGCAGGAACAGGCGCAGATGGAACTTATGCTGTAATCACTGGATACTCACTGGTACTAGATGGTTCAACAACTGTTCAGAAAGTTACACATTACCTTGATGCCGCATACCCAGTAGTAACCTTGACAAATGCAAATGGTGTTGTAACATCCGGAGCACTTGATGTATTGGTTGATGTAACAATCAATTCTGCTGGTAAAATAACAGCGGTTGAAGTTCAATCAGCAGTTATGGGTCAAGTAACTACCAAGGTAGGAAACTTAATCAGACTTGACATAACTGGTACTGATATCCACGCAGTAGACGCTAATGTAGTTGTTTACTTAGTAGAAGATGGCGAAGTTGTTGGCGTTGGTTCAATGGCTGATGTTGTAGAAGATGCTTATGTAGCTGTTTACTTTGTAGGCGAAGACGATATTCAATACATATTCGTTTATGAAGGTGTAATATAACAAAAGCGCAAACATTAATCTATATCCTTTAAGGTAGATGAATAGTGTTAGGCAAAGGAGCAGCTTGGCTGCTCCTTTTGTTTTGCTATTGACATAAGTATATACATTGTATATACGAAAACCAAGAGGTGATCTTAATGCAGACAAGAATTCAAAAATGGGGAAACAGCCAAGCAGTAAGGCTTCCAAAGGTCTTGCTTGAAGAATTGCAGCTTCATGAAAATGATGAGGTAGAGTTGAAGATCGAGAATGGAAATCTGATAATTATACCGCTAAAAAAGCATAAAACTCTTCAAGAAAGAATAGCAGAATATCAGGGAGACTATATCGCTGAGGAATGGGATGTTGGAGAATCTGAAGGAAATGAGGTGCTCAGATGACGTATATACCAGATCAAGGAGATATCATTTATCTGCAGTTCAATCCTCAGGCAAGTCATGAGCAGAAGGGTACGAGACCAGCTATAGTTGTCAGCAATAAAACATATAATCAGTTTACCAAACTGGCTATAGTTTGTCCTATTACATCAAATGATAAGGAATTTCCGTTGCATGTTTTGCTGGATGATAGAACAAGAACAATGGGAGTCATTATGTGTGAGCAGATAAAAGCACTAGAGATAAATGCACGAAAAGCATCTTTTTTTGAGAAAGCACCTAAGGATATTGTTGATGAAGTCATGGATATAATAGTTGGTTTTATTGAGTAATAGCCATCCCTATTGTAAACCATCAATCATGGTTGTATAATCAGATTATAGATATTAAAAACACAATCTCTGGCTCGCATCTGTATCTATAATCAAATAATATGGAGGACTGTTATGTCTAAGGCGTCTGATTTTAAGTTCAGGTTTTTTTGTGTTTTACTTGCTTTTTTCGTCATTGCATCTTTTGTAGGTATTAATAGAGCCTCATTGACAGCAGAGGCTGTGATGGACCAGCCCAGCTCATGGGCTGCCGCTGAAGTGGAGTCTGCCAGGATAGCAGGACTTATCCCTATGAGCTTGATCTTGGGCCACAGAGATAATACGACACGAATTGAATTTTGTCATTTGGTGATGAATATGATTCAGATCAAGTCAGGCAAGTCGATTCCTGATTACCTGAATTTAAGGGGACTTGTTATTGATGCTGGTGTATTTACTGATACCTCAGACGGTATGATATTGGCTGCTAATGCATTAGGCATCGTCAATGGTATCGGAGGAGGTTTGTTCAACCCGTCGGGAACGCTCCAAAGACAACAGGCTGCAGCCATGCTGGCGAGAGCAGCAACTGTCCTAGGATTTGACCAACCTAACGATCAAGCCATGGTATTTGCAGACGGCGGCAATTTCGATTCCTATGCAGTCGGACCCATCAACTTCATATCTGCCTGCTCCGATCGTACATCCATGAGAAGGGTAATGGGTGGCGTAGGGGAGAATCGATTTGATCCAAAAGCATCCTATACAAAAGAACAGGCTATTCTAACCATGCTGAGATTGTATAATGCCTTTGATTATGAAATTGTTTCTCAGGTCCTGTACATAGATGCCATAGAAGGCAGTCTGATGCAAGGTAATACATTGACAGCAGGAACTGTGGAATATGACATAACGCCTGAAATTGATCCTGTGTTGCAGTGGCAATGGCTTAGAAGCGATACTGTCGATGGGGTCTATCAGAAAATACCAGGAGCCAATAGCAGGCAATATAAGACGACTGCGGATGATGTGGACAAATACATCAATGTGTCAGTGACCGCTTCTGGTAGCGCTACAGGAGTTGGCATCAGCACACCGGTTTTGATTGAACCCTTCCAGCTGATTCTGATGCCCTTTAGACCTGTAGTAGGCTTCTATCCTGTGTTGACAGACGGTACACCTACCAGTCCTTTTGCAGGCGGAAAAGGAACTGAGTCAGAGCCTTATCTGATAGCAAATACGGAGCAGTTTTTGCTGTTAAAAGATAAAACCATAGATACTTATTTCAAATTATCCAATGATATAACATTGCCCCTTAACGAAACAATTAAAGGCAAATTCTATGGGCATCTTGATGGTGCTGGTAAAAAGATTACTATGTCAAGCAATAACGGACAGGGAATATTTAATGAAATTGTCTCAGGTGCTACCATTAAAAATCTGATTGTGGCTGGAGGAATGACAGGCAGCGGATTGAGAAGCAAATCCATAGGCAGATTGACCAATCTGAATTATGGCAATATCACCAGGTGTGGATCGGAAATGTCATCCATGCTGTTCACCAAAGGTATAAACTTGAGAGTTGGCGCTTTGGTTGGCAGGAATTTCGGTATTGTCAGCGAATGCTATTCCACAGGTATCATCAGGTTGGAACTTGAGGCAAGGGAAGCCATCAATGGATACTATCCTTCTCTGATGGATAATCTGCTAACTGATTGGAATAGAGGATGGGTAGGTGGATTGGTTGGCATCAATATGTCAGGAGGAAGTGTTAGAAACTCTTATTCTCATGTCACAGTAGTTATCGAAGCTCCTGGAGAACTGAGCTATGGCAAGTCAGGCGGTCTGATAAGCGTCAATGAGGGTAATGTTATCAACTGCTATTCAATAGGCAGCGTGTCAAAAAACAAATACAAGGGTGGATTGATTGGTCAACGAACAACGCATGCGGTTATCCAGAGCTCCTATTTTGATAAAAACACTTCAGGTCTTAGTGATAACTATTCAAAAGGGATACCGAAAACCACTGCTGAGATGAAAAATCAAGCTACATATGTGGGATGGAGTGCAGACATATGGCAATTCTCCAGTGATAACACCCAGTATCCGGAGTTGAAATGGAAGTAATAGATTAGATTATGAATGCTAAAGGAAATAAAAAATGGCAGGCCTTGTGTGACAGGTCTGCCATTCATTATTTTATCTTTTAGTTACAACAACCCTTTGAGGGAAGACAGCGTCTACAAAGAAGCCATTGCCTTGGGTGGTCAGACTGATGATCTCAAAGCCGGGTACTATTGTGTAGAGTCTTTGGAGATAGGGCTCTACAGCTTTGATGGTGCTGTCATCCATGTATCTTTCAGGTAGGGGTACTGGGCCTAGATAGAAGCTGTCCGGATACCAGCTCAATTCGTTATTGGTTACACTCATCGATGTGATGCCGTAGATATTCACTCTGTCAGGCAGAGGAATCGGAATCTTATCCGCTACATCCGAGTAAAGCTCAGTCATCAGCTTTTTGGTGTCTACTGTGCTTGATGCTTCCACCTTACCGTTTTGTAAAGCCTTGACCTGAATGTTATCAAACCAGAAGAAACTTGGTGCCAAACCATTGAGAAAGGCCGTGGCTTCCTGATTAGTCAATATAAATGTCTTTCGCTCAAAGTCTGAGAATTCAAAGCTGTAGTCTTTGATCATTTTCTTGTCGGGTCCCGGGTTTGCAATTGCAGCTAGTACAAAGGCGGTAAACGTGTCACCGGTACGACCTTCTGCCAAGGCAATCTGTACTTGTCCTGAGACAGTAACACCATCAACTATTATCTCCATGCCTGTTTTCTCCAGGGCTCTAGAGTAGTCTGCGGACGTGTAGGATATACCCAAATCCCGTGGTTTAAAAAGACTTAGGCCTGAATAGATGTAGAAGGCTGTGCCGAACAATGCCAGTATGAGTATGAGAAAAATAAATCCTTTGATTTTGGAACCCTTCTTTTTCATAACAAAACTCCCTTCATGATTATTCAGAATATATATACCCAATTAATATAGATTTATACACAAATAAGACACCTTGAGAGGAAAGGTATCTTGGATTGTGATTCAAATGTCTTTATAAATAGTTTATTCTTTGGGCAAAATGTCGAATGGCATCTTCATCTATCTCGGATTTTGAAACGGTTGTCTTGGCTATCTTTTTGACGATGGTTTTCTCCAGAAAATTCATCTTTTCAATGGTGAACTCTCCTCCGAAGCTTGCTTTGACAACTGCTCTTTCCAGTAATTCAGGTGGATAATTGGAATCTAATTCGGTAGCAATAATCTCTTTCTCCTGCATACCGCAGATAAACAAGCCAATGTTTTTCCGGCTCAATTCATTGAGATTGTTCATGCAAAATGCTGTCACTTCCTTCTGAATCTTGGATATATAGATTGATCCACCGATGATGATGTTGTCAAAAGTATCAAGATTCACCGAGCTGACTTTTTTTAAGTCCAGCATAGTAACATCTCCGTTAAGTTCTTTTTCCAGCAGTTGGGCGCATTTCTCGGTGCAGCCATATTTGCTTGCATAGGCGATTAATGTTTTCATTTCTAAATACTCCTTGATTGATTTGTTGTTTCTATTGCACTAAAGCATTTTCGATTGCCTTGAGATAGGCTTTGGATGTAATGGTCGCACCACTCACCGCATCGACTCTGGTATCTTGGGCGATGACCACTTTTTCAAACAGGGAATCACTGACACCTTCCTGGACAAATTGAACGTCTTTAAAGACATCTACCTTTGATATTCTACCACCTTCCACGTGGACCTCAACAGTGTTTGTCTATCTCCCTGACTCAATAGATCCATAATAAGAGCCATCGCTGATAAGTGAGAGGTTGATACCGTTAAGTGACATTTCTTTGACTTCGTCCATTCCACGCGTCAGATAATATATGCCACCTGTAGCCGTCATTATCATCAAGATGACAATTATCAAAATAATTTTTAATCCTTTTTTCATTTTTAGTCTTTACCTTTCCTTTCTTTTTTATTTATAATAGCTATTTTTAGTACTGTTTCTTCTACAAAATAGTTGATTAGTCTCTCTATTTGCTCCTCGTCCAGATCCTTTTCAACCGAGATTTTAACAATAAGCCCAAATGTTGAAACAGCTATCATCTGGGCTATGAGCTCCAGCTCATCATCTGACGCATTCTTGTTCTCATCGATCTCTTTGATGCATTGATATAGAATGGACAGTGCCGGTTTTTGACTGGATGCTCCTTTAAATAACGATGATGTATATTGAAGAGCTTCCTGGGACGTGTTCAATAGGGCATTCATGTACTCATCAGACATGGCTATAGAAGCTCTGATGTAGTTTTTAGACATTTCAACAAGTTTTTCCTTACCCTTGAGATTGTCGAGATTGTTGGCAGATATGGCTTTCAAAATTTTTGCATACCCCTTCTGCATGACCACATTGAGTATCTCTTCCTTATCGTCGAAATAATGGTAGATAGTAGCAGGCGAATACTCAATCTGTCGGGCGATTTTTCTGATTGACAGACCATCTATGCCATCAGTGGCTATGATATTTTCTGCAGCCTCGATAATGATATGCTTCATATTTTCGATTTCACGGTCTCGTCTTTTCTTTAGTGGCACCTCAATCACTCCTCAATCGAACGATATTCAAATATTAAACACTGTTCGATAATAATTTAACAGAAAGAGGATCCCTTGTCAAGATAATAAATAAAAATTCAAAAATAAATAATTTGACAAAATAAAAATTAAGGAGTAACATTCATAAGTGAGTTTTGAGATTTGATTTTTATTTAACAGGAGGAGTAATTAATGAGAGAGGAAGTAGTAATCGTTAACAACGAATGGGCAGATCCATCAGCTTTAGGTCTATTCGGACTGGCCATGGTAACACTGGTGGCATCATCACAAAAATTAGGCATCACAAGCGGCATGTCATTCATCATTCCATGGGCGATTTTCTTAGGTGCTTTTGCGCAATTGTTTGCCAGTATAATAGATGGCAAGAAAAACAACACATTTGGGATGACAGCATTTGGAGCATACGCGTTCTTTTGGTTGGCAATAGCAATGAGCTGGATGATCAACATGGGTGTTTTCGGACCTGAGCTGGCAGGCGCTGTCGATTTAAAGGAATTGGGATTTGCTTTCATCGGTTATCTGGTGTTTTCACTGTTTATGACCATCGGATCAATGGAAACCAACAAGGTATTATTTATCATATTCTGTTTGATTGATTTGCTGTTTATCGGATTAGCGATGAATTCATTCGGTGTTATGCCGGAATTTGGTCATCATTTGGCTGCGTACTCAGAGTTTATAATCGCCATAGTATCCTTGTATGGAGCAGGTGCAAGCGTTTTGAACAAACACTTTGGAAAACCGTTTCTTCCGGTTGGAAAACCCTTTGGCATATTCAAGGGAGAAAAGACCCCAAAAGCAATTATACCCGCAGCATCTTAATACAACTAGATTGGCACAACGATTAGTTTAATAGCATTTAAAAACTCTGAGATACATTTTCTCAGAGTTTTTTGTTTCGCTATATCTAGTTATGTGCTAATCTGCTGGCGGCAGCGGCAGCGATACCAGCTACAAGGTCATCCAAGAATGTATGTATATGGCTGCCTTTTGTGTCCAGTTGTTTGAGTATTCCAGGCTTGGCTTTGTCTAGATAGCCATAATTGGTAAACCCAATGCTGCCGTATAGGTTGACTATTGATAATGGTAT
>JAUYTY010000052.1 GCA_030694905.1 Eubacteriales bacterium
ACCACGCAATTTAAATATTTGTCTGATTTTTATGGTGGGGATTTCCACAAAACCTTGACGGCATACAATAGAGGGCAGTATGGCCTGGAGAAATACATCGCATCCAGAAGCTCACATGTCAACCCGGAAGTGAGTGATTACTCGCTCATGATTTATGACTTTGCGTCCACTTACAAATATGGGTTTGATAATCAATAAAAAAGCATATATAATATAGCTGACGCGTCAGCTATATTTTTTTTCAGGAGACAACTGTGGAGAGATTCAAATCAAATCTATATCAACTATTGTTGGAACAAAGGATAGACAGATATAAAGAAATCGAAGGGCTGTATATCAATCAACCCTTTTATTGCTATACAGACAGAATGCAGATTTTTATCATCATCATGAAATGTCTTGCATACGCCGAAGGATCAGGGGTTATGATCAATGACGAAAGACTAACTGATGAACTGCGCTTGTGGGCATATTATGTCAATGGGCAGACCGATGATGAGAAGCTGTTGTATTTCGGGATTATTCCTCTTGCCATGGTCAATCAAAAAACAGATGATCTGAATCGGACAATCAGACAGTATTTAGATTTTTTCCCTATCAAGATTGATAGGATTCCCGAGCTTTTGCATTACGCTTATTTCATACAAGCCTTGAATAATGAAGCAGACGGCTCTGAAGCTATGAACATGGCAAAGAAACATTTGATTGAATTCTCATATACTGACGTTTTTAGTGACATTGACAAAAGCAGGATAATTGCCTTTGAAAAAGCCAGGATTGTTCAAATCTCAAGATCATCAGATGACTATTTGCATTATCTCTACTCTTCGGGAGTCTGGTCTGATGCTGTAGTTTCAGCTGAAGTGTCGGGCGACAACAGGGAGTGGCTTAAGATGATCGGATCCTTATACAACTATTTGACAGGGATGGGCAAGGGGCAGGTCAAGGCAATCAGTTATAAAAAAAGCGACTCTAAAATATACCATCAAAAGGCTGGCAAAGTAATGACACACGATAATTTTGGAGAAGCGGTTATTCTAATGAACGAAAAGACCGAAGCTGGAAAAACAATCATCATCAACACAAGATACGGGTGTTATAAATTCAACAACTAAGAGGATGAGATGAATACTTTACTGGTGGCAATCAACAGCAAGTTTTCTCACAGTAATTTGGCTGTGAGGTATTTGAGTGATTATCTGAGAAGCAACACACAAATCAATGTCTCGTTTCTGGAATTGACCATCAATCAGGATACTGATCATATGCTTGCGAAGATTCTTGAGAATAAACCGGATGTTATCGGATTTTCATGCTATATATGGAATATAGAACTGGTTTTGCAGATGGCTGAGACCATCAAAATAGATAATAGCAAAGCCCGTATTATTCTGGGAGGACCGGAGGTATCCTTTGAGTCCAAGCAAACCATGGAAAGCTATCCCTTCATTGACTACATCATACGGGGGGAAGGAGAGTCACCCTTGAACAATCTGATGATTGCATTAAACCGTCAGGAATCAGTTGGCAATATACCGGGACTGACCCACAGGTTCAACAACTCAGTGGTGATCAATGATGATCAGAAATCATATGTTGATTTAAATGATCTATCGTATCCGTACCTTGAAAACGAAGACTTCTCAAATCAATATATTTATTATGAAACAACCAGGGGGTGTCCCTTCAATTGCAGCTTCTGCCTGTCATCCAGCGAACAAGGCGTCAGAAAGCTATCATTGGAGAGAATCAGGGAAGACCTTCTGAAGCTTGTCAGAACAAAAGCCAATGCCATCAAATTAGTGGACAGGACTTTCAACTATGACAAATACCGTGCCATGGAGATCATGTCCTATATTGTTGAAGTTAATAAGAACAATGTAAAATTTCATATGGAGCTTACAGCTGAGATTTTGGACGATGAATTCATTGGATTCATCAACCAATTGCCGGTGGACATGTTCCAGTTTGAAATCGGAGTGCAATCCACAAATCCTAAAACCCTCGCAGCTGTCAATAGGAGGTCGGATTACCAAAAGCTGGCGGCAATCACCAGCAGGATAATCGATGGTAAAAACGCGCATGTTCATTTGGACCTGATTGCAGGATTGCCCTACGAAAGCTATGAGATATTTAAAAGGTCATTTAATGAAATCTATAATCTGAGGGCAGAGAAGCTGCAATTGGGCTTCCTTAAAGTCTTGAAAGGCACTTGCATAAGAGCTGATGCGGATTTGTACGGCATCAGATATCTGGACAAGGCTCCCTACGAGGTTGTCAAAACTAATGATATCAATTTATCTGAACTGCTGTTTCTCAAGAAGATTGAGAAACTGGTAACATTGTATTACGACGAGCATTATTTCATCAATACCCTTGATACGGTCATGGACTTCACGGCACCATTTGATTTCTTTGAAGAATTCGCCATGTATTGGACAGAGTGTTCACTATTTGACAGTTACCATAAAAAAAGCATGCTCTTTGATCTGCTTTATGATTTTATCAAGAAGAAGTATAAACTGGATGTCAAAGACAGCCTGCTGAATGATTTTCTTCTTTGCGAGAAAAACATCGAGATCCCAAATTATTTATACGATAAAACGGAAAAGCAATACGTCCATTTAAAACATGACCTGCTGGTAAGACATGATTTTAAGAACGCTTACTTTCCACAGCAGATTGATGTGCCCAATAAAAAACTGGTTAATGAGTTCAGACTTATTGAAAAGGATAATGAGTATTTTGCCTATTTATACGGTGATAAAAACAATATTTTCAATAGAAGCATAAGAGTTAATGTAACCAAACTACTTCAAGGAGATTAATATGTCTTATAAGAATGAATTGAAATCATTGAGAAATAAACATCTGGAAAACATACCTTTCCTGACTCTAAAAAAAGGTGCTGTCTTAAAAACATATGATTTGACTTTTGATTTGGAAGAGGAACTTGATGTGCCGGTAATTCTGGAGGACTTGATAGAGGATGTCAAGAAGGATGTGGGTCCGGATGTGCTCAGAGTGGAGAACATCCTGAAAGCTATGTGCTTTATGATAGGACTTGATCCTGAATTTAAATATAGGAATCAATACGAGAAAATTATCAGAACACTAAAACCGAAGACTGATGCTTATGTTATATTTTCGATCAACCAATATTCCGAACAGCCTGATTACGCACTTATTTTTTCACTTGCCTTGGTTGAGTTTGAGAGAAGTGCGAGAAATCTGTTCATTTTGGCAAACTGTTTGGAAAATGTATCCATTGCTTTGACAAAAGACGACCAGGAAGAGAAAGCAGTTGTCTATTTTGATGAATCTATAAGAATGTATCATGAAAGCTCTAAAGCTGACAACCAATTCTCATTGCCCTTGTATAAATTAGGCTTTTACTACAAGCGTGTTGGACAGTTCATTAGAGCTAAGGATTATTGGGAGAGGTTTATCGCATCTGACCGAGATGATCTGAGGATCCAGGAAGTGAGAGAAGAATTGGAAGAACTGGAGATGCTGGTGGATTATGAAGTGGGATCTTCATTAGTTCTGAATGGCGAGCTCGATAGAGGGCTTGACAAATTACTGCCGTTGGTGCCATATTATCCAACTTGGTGGAATCTTCTGTTTGTTATCGGACTGGCATTTAGACAAAACGGCGATTTTCAGATAGCTTCTGATTATTTCAAGAATGTTCTGAGGCTTAAACCGGATCAGACAGAATCTATCAATGAGCTGGCGCTTTGCTATATAAGCATGTCCAAGTATCAGGAAGCCAAAGACGTTCTGGATGCCGCCGTAGCATTGACAAATGATACAGAGGTTCTGGCCAACAGGGCAGTGGCGAACTTTTATCTCGAACGATATGAAAGCGCAATGTGGGACATCGACCAGTCATTGAAACTGAATCCCGATGATCAGATAGCTCAGACCATAAAGAAAGAGATTGAAAAGGTAATTGCAGAATAGCGGAGGCATGATGAAGAAACGAGTAGCGCTGATTTTTGTTTTATTGGTTTTTCTGATATTGATTATAATATACTTTTTCGCTAAATCCTGGAATCAGCATAATCAGGGTGTGTTTTTGGATGGCCATTTGATCGGAGAGACGGATGCTGTCATGACGATTAACAATCATCACTATGTGTCTTATGACTTGCTGGTAGAGAATGATTTGTTGGATACTTATTTCGATAAAAATGACTCAACCATATACCTTTATCAAAACTATGATAGATTTACAGTTGTCCTTGATGAAAAGAATTCTGCCGTAGTTCAAATTGATGAGAATAACGGCATCTATATCAGCATAAATTATCTGGCAGGAAAGCTTGAAAAGAGCTATAGCCTGAATCCCTCAGGTTCATCTGTTTTTATTGAAAAGAATTATTCTAAGCTCGTCAATGACAAAGCCATCTGGCTTTATGACAGTCCCCGTTCCATCTTCGGGAGGCGGGAGAAGATAAAACCAAACAGCGTCATTATCCAATACGAAAGCGATGGCGACTGGATATTGGGAAGAGTAGGCGATCAGGTAGGTCTCCTAAAACGCCTATATCTAAATACGACTGAAACGGTTGAAGAAAAAGGTGTATTTCAATCAGACAAAAGAAAGCAGGTCATCATGGCATGGGATTTTTTCACCCGAAAGCCAACAACCTTTATCGAGGGTCTGTTGTATCCTTCTTTAAATGTTGTCAGCCCAACCTGGCATGCGATAGATAAAGAGACCCGTCAATACGAAGACTGGCATATGAGTGAGTATATGACATACTATAGCGATAACCACATAGCGGTATGGCCTGCTTTTTCAAATTCATTTGATCCTGCATTGACCTCCGAGATTCTCAATGTTGCAGCATCCAGAAAGAATCTGATAAGCCAGATTATCGGAATTGCTAAAAACAATGGCTATCGTGGCATTAATATTGATTTCGAAAATATTTATCTGGAGGATAAGGAAGTCTTTGCCGTCTTTATAAGAGATCTTTATCTGGAATCAAGAAAAGAAAATATCATTATGTCTGTGGATGTGACGATTTTATCCTCAAGTCCCACATGGTCTTTGTTTTACGACAGGGAGACTATTGGTCGATATTCTGATTATGTGATGCTGATGGCATACGACGAACGGACAAGACCGGAGCATGGCATCGGACCAGTCGCCTCTCTACCCTGGGTAGAAACCGGGATAGTGGGTCTGATGGATTATGTGCCGGCGAGCAAGATTGTTTTGGGACTGCCTTTTTATACCCGATTATGGGAGACGATAAATACCAATGGTAACTTGACATATGATGTGACCGCATTCAAGCTGCCAACAGCCGATGCGTTTATTGAAGCAAATGGATTTGTCATCACTTACGACGAGGCTGCGGGGCAGAATTACGGCGAAGTACAGATAGACAACATCAAATATCAGATTTGGATAGAGGATGAGATTTCTCTAAAGAACAGACTGGATTTAGTTCACAAGTACGGCCTTAGCGGCGTAGCTGTGTGGGCGTTGGATTACAGCAAACCTGAAATGTGGCAGGTGATTAATGACAATCTATGATTTCAAATATTTTCAGAAGCTAAAGCCTAAAATTGTATTGACTAATTGACGGAACAGGATCCTCGTGAAGAGGGTCCTGTTTTAAAATAATTACACTATAAAAATAGGATATGATATAATTAAGCGAATAGAAAATCATATGCAAAGCTCTTTAGATCATGCCATTAAAAAATGGGACGTGAGGTGATTTGATGGAAAATAATACAATCCAACAATCATATATCTATGATGCTTTTATCAGTTACAGGCATACAAATCCTGATATTTTAATTGCGGAAAAGCTTCATAAATTGCTCGAGACATACAAGACACCCAGCCATTTAATCAAGCAAGGCAAAAAAAGCGGTTTGTCAAGGGTGTTTCGGGACAAAGAGGAGTTGCCGACCTCTAGCGATCTAAATTCAGATATTGAAGATGCACTGCAGCAATCAAGGTTTTTGATTGTGATATGTTCTCCACGTACGCCGAAATCAAAATGGGTCAACAGTGAAATCAGTAGATTCAAGGAGCTTCATGGCAGCGGCAGAATTCTAGCTATTTTGATAGAAGGTGAGCCTGACGAGTCATTTCCACAAGAGCTTTTTGGCATGAGCAAGGAAAACAAGGTCACTGAACCTTTGGCAGCGGATATCAGGGCGGAAAACACGCACAGATCGCTCAAAAAACTGAAAACTGAAAAATTAAGGATTTTAGCGCCGATTCTCGGCTGTAAATATGATGAACTGAGACAGAGACACAGGGAACGTGAGCTTAGGACAAAAATGATGATCTCGACTGCTCTTTCAATCTTCTTTCTATTGTTTGGCGCATTCACTCTTTATCAGCTTAAGCTGGTGAAGGAGAGTGAACAGAAGGCTCTATCCGCCGAATCAATTGCCCTTTCTGAAATGTCAAGATACCAACTGGCAAGCGGAAACAAGCTGGAGGCGATGAAACTTTCTCTTGACGCGCTTCCGATCGATGTGGAAAACCCGGAAAGGCCCTATATCTATGAAGCTGAAGTTGCATTGTATAATGCTTTCTATAGCAGACCATATCAAGGAAGGATCATTCTTAAGGGGCATAGGGAGAAAATCCAACATTTGGAATTTTCAAGAGATGGAAGCATGCTCGCTACAGCATCTGAAGACTATTCGGTCATAATATGGAAAACAGCAAATGGATATAAACTAACTGAACTCATCGGACATACCGGTCCGGTTGTTCATTGCCATTTTAATTCTGACGCTAAAAAACTGGTAACATCATCAATGGATGGCACGGTGAGGATTTGGGATACTCAAACAGGTCTGGAATTGGCGGTTTTTGGAGATTTCAAGAGTTTAAAAAGCAGTGTATTCAGCCCTGACGACAGCAGTATCATTACCGACAGCAGGATTGGATATCAGTGGTGGGACAGCTTGGAAGGCAAGGAATTATCAAGGTTTGAAACCGACAACACAAAATATGTTGAATGTTTTAATATAGAAAACGGATTGGCGGTTGTAACTGAAATAAACTTGCAGCCGCTAACCCCCGAAGAAAAATATTCTAATTATGTAATGAATATTAAGGAAGGCAAGAGGTTGTCTGAAATTGATTTGCAGGAGAGCCGTCTGATTATCAGTCGTTTTAGTGCAGATGGCACCAAGCTTGTTACGGTTGTGAACGATTCAGTAGATGTTTGGGACACACAAAGCGGCTATCATCTTATTGAATTGGATGCCGTCGCTAAAGCGCCGATAAACGTAGCATTCAGTCCTGATGGCGATTATGTGGTTGGTGAATCTGATCAGGATATAATCTATATATGGGATAGCAGTAGTGGAAAGAAAATGAAAGAGGTCACAAAAGCTAGGCTAACCAGGTATAATTGGAAATTAATTGATGAAGGAAAAGACAGTTTCCGGCTTCATTTTCTACCTGATCTATTTGCTAGCGACAAAGCGGTTTCGTTTAATTCAAATGGGAACCTGTTCGTTCTATATTCCTCTAATGACACGGTGCAGATTTACAGCATCGATGGCACGGGCTTCGGATATTCATCCACACGTATAGTAGATGGTCCCAAAGCCAAACCACAATATGCGCTCTACAGTCCAGATGACGCGTTCCTTGCTGTTTCCTATGACGATAATTCAGTATGTATCTATGAAACACACCCTGGGACCGACAACATATTCTCAGAAAACATATGCGGCTATACACAAGATATTTTCAATTCCGAGGGCACCAAGGCCATATCGAATAAGGAAGACGGCAAGTTAATCATTTGGGATATAACTCTCGGAGTTGCCGCCCATGAGTTTCCCGTGGAGGACCAATATAACAGTCTGGGAGCATTTAGTCCGGATGGTCGAAAAATCGCAGGTTCATACAATGACAATAAAATCTTGTTATGGGATGCGGAGACTTACATGGAAATGGCTGTATTTAGCGGACACGAAAGTCAGGTTACATCTCTTGTTTTTAATCATAATGCGGAGCTATTGGCAGCAGGATCAGAAAATGGCAGCGTCAGAGTTTGGAATACAATCACCGGTAAATTGCTTTGGAAGTTTGAAAACGTTAATGGCAGTATTTTTGACATGGCGTTTAATCCTGATGGCACTCAATTAGCAACATCTTCAGGGGATTTAAGCGATGAAACGAATGGCTCTGCAGATATCTGGTGCCTGAGTACAGGAAAACATCTTATGGCACTCCAATACAATTCTGATGGAAATGGTCTTAATATGGATTTAAACACCCTTGATTTATTTACATTCAAGCCTCAAAATGTTGAATATAATACAAGCGGTTCAAAATTGATTTGCTTTTCAACAACTGACACAACAGTACATATTGTTGATACTGCAACATTCACAGAATGTCTCTCCATTGGAAGCACTACCGGCTTCAAGGGTGCGGTGTTCAGTCCTGACGGACTCAATATTGCCACACTTGGAATCAACAATTTCATTGAGGTATTGGATGCTGAAACGGGAAAACGGTTGATGGACTTTGGCAGCCCTGGTAATACGGGATATGTCATCCGATACAGCCATGACGGAAGATGGATTATGGCGGTTTATTTTGATGGTACTCATATATATGACGTGAAGACCGGTAATGAGTTGATCGTTCTGGAACAATACGAATGGTACTCTGATGGCGGTTTTAGTTTAGATGATCAAAGAGTATTTCTTTCAACCTACGGTCAACGGGCATATGCCTGGGACCTGATTATTTCCCCACATGAACTTGCAAGGAATGCAAGAGAATATCTTGAACTGTGTGGCTACTGAATATTATGATTATTGTTTTTTAAATCACAAAGGTAAAATCGATGGCTGCTAAAAGAGAAAAAAACTGGTTGGACAAAGAACGTTTCGTGTGCTACTTTACACTACTGATTGAATTTTTAATAGTAGCGTTTTGTTATGCATCGAAAATCAACATATGGATGGATACAGAGTACCTGACAGCAGATAGCGCTATAATGTTTTCGGGAATAATAATAGCACTATTGTTGATCATTAGTTTGCTCATATGCATCTATTTCAACCAGCTAACCGTCGAAAAAAAAGTATTGATCATACTGGGTTCCATCACAATATCATTAAGTGTTTTAGGGCTCACTGATCTGGTCTTTGAAAATGAGATGACTTACTTCGATGTCATGTATAAAACGATTCAAATGTTCTTTGGCGAATTCGAATACACATCACTTTATAATAGACCAGTTCCTCCAATGATAAATGCCGCAAGGTTTTTAGGCTTGTTTGTTACGTTTGGTACAATCTTCACATTGATTTTGAAGCAAAAAATATACCAAATGAACATTTGGCTTTTTTATAGGGATGTTGTCATCATAACCAACGAATCGGAAGGATTCATATCTGACCTGGCTAACAAATTTGTCAATGACAATAGAAAAGTAATTATAGCGACTACAACCCAAAATGATACAAAACATCAGATTAAGAGTGGCAGGATACCGATTATACCAGTTGATGTTGAAAAAAATATCAATATCGATTTAAAAACATGCAACATTAAGAATGCAAAAAATATTTATCTGCTGTGCGATGATACCAAAGATAATATTAGACTTGCTAAGACAATATATCCTTTAATAAGCTCAAAAACCAAAACAGGTGAAATGACAGCCAATGATACTGAAACCGCTAAAGAACAGAAGGCTATTGACGATTTGATCACTGATTATTTCAATCTGCTTTTTGACAACAAACAAAACCAGTTAAACCTTGAAAGCGATAGCAAAATGAAAAAGATTTCATGCTATATCCAGTATCAGACTGACGAGGAAAGAAAATATTATGCAATAGATGACGTTTTCACAAAGAGAACCGACAATCTTGCCACCTATTTTGTAAACATACATGGTATTGCTATACGGCAAATGATCTCAAGAAGCAAGATTGCAGACACTCTTCGTTTTAAGGGCACTTCAATTGACAGATCAAAGGCTGAGCTTAACAATATCTCTTTAGCAATCGCAGGATCTGGGGAAATGTTTGACAGGGCCATTGAAGAAATTGCGAAAAATTGTGTCTATAATGGCAAAACACCTTTAGAAATATATCATCTTGCAAATAAGCAGGACAATCTTGAAATATCAATAAGAATCAGTGATATTGTCACGGTCGAATCAATATCATATAGGGACTTTTACATGACACAAACACGTATCAACATATTCTTCATCGTATCAAAAGATGAAAAGGAAGTGCAGAATATTATTCGCCAAGTATTTCAATATGATATTCAGGAACAGATTTGCGAATACATGATTTTAACAAATGGCAATGCAATTGAGTACAATA
>JAUYTY010000053.1 GCA_030694905.1 Eubacteriales bacterium
CTCTGAATGCTAAGAATATTGCCATGATACCTGCAATACCTCTTTCTTCCTTAGTTTTTACCATGTCCATTGCGATATATGCGCAAGCAAAACCTTGAACAACCAATGTCAATGACAAACCAGCAGGCAGCAATGGTCTAAGGAAAGAAACAACAGGCAACAAGAATGCAAAGAATCCCATGGTCATGATGTATGAGAAGATACCACCATAGATGGAATCCATCGATTTTCTACCATGCTTGTAACGCTCAGCTATGGCAATTGTTCCACCAGCCCATAACGGTCCGTTCAATGGTGCATAAGGTGCAAATAGACCCATGACCAAGTTTCTGAATCCTGTAATGATATTAGATCGGTTAGGATTAAACTCGACAACCTCATCTTGTCTCACTTCGTCAGCATCCTTGATAACAACCTCTGCAAGTACAAAGTCACCAAACGCAATGATATAAGCAGCTGCAACCAAAGGAAGAGCCTTTATAAAAAACTCTGCCGGCGGGAAGCCAACGCCGAAAACAGTATAATTCATTGCCTCAGCAAATTTTAACTGTACAAATCCACCTTGGATTGGTCCCCAAACGATCTCTTTTGTCAAAAATCCTACCACTCCGGCTGCAAGGATACCCGGCACCATACCGTATCTGCTGATTTGATTCAGTACAGCGTTATTGTTCTTCGCTGCCAAAAACTTAAATGAGAACATAGTCAGATAACATACAGCGACACCAGTCAAAATTGTTATTTCCCTATCCAGCATACGGCCAGCCGGCTGGATAACACTGTAAACCGCGGCAATACCGGCACCTAGTATGATACCGGAGCGGATGGCAGCCGGAACAAACTTAATCAGTTTGTTTGCTACGCCTGTAACGCCAAGGAACGTAAACAATACAGCCATTGTCAATTGAAGTGCTATGATTGCATGTATACGGTCCGGACCAGCCTCAAATCCTGCTGCATATGCCATTACCAAAGGTATGGCAGGTGTGATCCAACCAGGGAATACCGGGTCTCCAAAAAGTGGATGCAAGAGATACAGCAAACCGTTTAGGATCATCATCGTCAATGCCACTTCGAATGAACATCCCAATGTTTCTTGTACCAATGGAATAGCGCCCATAGGAACGGCAATCAGAATCAATCCTTGGATACCTTCAGGTATTTCAAATCTTGTGTGGATAAATGGAATTCTCAGTTTAAATAAACCTAGACTGATATACGGTTGTTCTTGACCAAACTCACGTCTTTTCATAGAATAATTCCTCCTCAAAATTCTTAAAATTTTATAATGCTGATAAATCCTGTAAAACTTAGCTGGAAAAACCCCATTTAATACTATGTTAACGTTTGCACGCTTAACATTACCGCATGAATTTAAAAAGTAATATACCATTATGTCGATTTTTTTATTGAAGATAACCCGGGTTATCTCTGGTTGTCTTACACCATCCCAATGGAAAACCCGGGTAAATTTAAATATTTACTTATGCGAATTTCTCAGTTATTTGGTAGGATCATAAGTCATATTGTCTTCCAACTTGACTTTTACGCCAGCTATTCTTGCTGCATCATTGGCATAATCTTCATATTTTGTGAATGCTTTTACGACCATTTTTGCGCCATCTTGTGATCCGCCACCGTGCATGCAACCAGGTACGCCGCCACCGATTGTTAACCATTCTACCAATCTAGCTGTTCTTGCTCTTGATTCAGGATCGCTTCCAGCTGCAAGCGTATCAAGCAGTTTTGCACCATATTGTGGAGAAACAAAGTCAGCGTATGAAGGCATACATCCTGTTTCAGCTATTCCACCGGCAATATCTTGCGTCATCATCTTAACAGTGTAAGGAAGTGTTGCTACCTGAGTCTTGTTTAGATGTGCAAGGAATGGGTTAGGAACAAACAACCCTGATTTGTGCTGCTTGCCTTTAAGCATCGCGCTTAGACCAACGCCATAAGGAATTTCATTGAGGATTGACATTTGAGTCAATTTCTCATCAAAGGTTTTCTTTGCCAAGCCGTTAGCTCTTGCCATATTGATGGCTGCTCCCATCATAACATCTCCCTGGCCTGCTACGCAAGCACCGATAGCCGCTCTGTAGATGGCTGCAAAGTTACCGATAATAGCGCCACTATATTTGGATTCGCCGTTCATGAAAACTCTGTCATTAGGTACAAACACGTCTTCAAACAACAGATAAGCTTGTGTGATGTTTCCAACTTTTGGTGCATCCCAGCCCTCTTCTTCGTCTCTTGAATCACTTGGTCTTCTTGTTTCAACGATTGTCAATCCAGGTGCATCTAAAGGAACTGCCGCTGCAACGCAAAACTCTTTTTCTGTATCCTTGTATCCGCTTCCTGGAACCACGATTATTTCATGAGCTGCCGCAACGCCGCAAATCTGAATCTTGCATCCGCTAAGAACCACACCGTCTTCTCTGACTTCCTTTACGTGAAGATTCAGGTCTTTGTTGTATTGTTGAGAAGGCTTAGTTGATCTGTTGCCTTTGCCGTCAGTGATACCGCCAGCTAATGCGAGGCAATTATCTTCTACATACTGCATATATTTTTTCAGTCTTTCATGATAGTTAGTGCCTAACTCCTGATCGCAATCATAGGTTGATGCCCAATATGTGTTCAAGCCGGTCCAGCCTGCGCAGGTAGCGCCTTGGCAAGTACCTGAATAGTGATACTGCTCTCTTTTCATGTCAGCGTTAGCTACTTGGTCTTCCATTTTTGTGCAGATAGTGTTCCATCTGTGAGCTACATTGCCTGATAAATGAGATACAGTTGTAAATATGTGTTTCTTTCCTTCGTCAAAAGACATATCATATGATTGTGCTACTGAATCAATATGCAGTCTTGTTGCGGGATGAGTTGTCACATCTTCAATTTTTTCACCCCATTTGTAGATGTTTTTCTTCATCTTTTTCATACTTTCTCTGTACTGTGCACCAGTCATTAATGCCATCTTTTATTTCCTCCTTTTAATATAATAAATAGTAATGATTTTTATATAATCCCATTCTTTCTATTTTGAACAGGCTTTATAACGTTAAATAATCAGACCCAGTTTTTTAGCTTCAAACAGAAGCTCTTCCCTGAATTTTGGATGGGCAATTGATATCAGTCCCTTTGCTCTCTGAGAGGCAGTTTTGCCTTTCAACTGCACCGCACCGTATTCTGTAACAAGATAATCAATATCATTTTTAGAGCAGGTGACGTGGGCTCCAGGTGTCAGTTGGTGGGTTATCTTGCTTATTGTGTCGTTTTTAGCTGTCGAATAGGTTGTTAGGAATGACTTGCCGCCTTTTGATGCACCAGCTCCCCTCACAAAATCAACCTGTCCGCCTGTACCGCTAAATTGCTGTGTTCCTATGGACTCTGAGCATGCTTGTCCTATGAGATCAACTTCAACTGTTGCATTGACGGAAATAAAATTGTCATGTTGTGCTATTACATTAAGGTCATTGACATAGTCGATACTGTGAAATTCAACTCCAGGATTATCATCCAAAAACTCATACAGCTTTTTACTTCCTGCAGCAAATCCGGATATGGCTTTATTCTTATTGATGCTTTTCTTTCTGTTGGTGACAACGCCTGCCTCGATCAATTGGAACATACCGTCAGTAAACATTTCACTATGGATACCCAAATCTTTTTTGTCGAGCAGTTGTTGCCCAACAGCGTTTGGCATTCCGCCAATTCCCAGCTGTATGGTCGCGCCATCCGGAATCAAATCAGCAATGAATTTAGCGATATACTTGTCCTTCTCATTGATCTGGGCTTCACCTAATTCGGCCAGAGGAATATGGTTTTCACACAAAGCATCTACCTCTGAAATATGTACAATACCTGTTCCGTGTGCTCTTGGCATAAACTCATTGACTTCCAGGAATATTTTCTTGGCTCTGCTCATTTGTGCCCTTGCATTGCTGGCGGCCACGCCAAAGGTGAACCATCCGTGCTTATCCATCGGTGAAACAGTCGCATAAAAAACATCCGCCTCAACATGCTCCCGCCAAAGCTTAGGGGCATCTTTGTAATAACAAGGCATAAAATCAGCTCTACCCTCATTGACCGCTTTTCTGGAATAACCACTTGTAAACCAAGCGACATGCTTCATCTTTCCTACCATTTGAGGATCAAGATACTTATTGTTCTTTAAGGTTAACAATAGATGATGCTCAATATCAGAAAGATCCTCTTTCAAAACCCTTTCAGCAAGTGCATCAACGATTCCCAATGGTTCACCTAACGCACAAGTGCTTGCGCAAACATCCCCAGAGTTGATTCTTTTAGCGATCTCTTCTGCAGATGTCAGCTTAGAATTATAAATTTCTTTCCATTTACCCACTCTATCACTCCTTTATTTCAGTGTCTGACAAAATTAATGCAAATACTATGCCAAGACTTTATATTTAAGAAATTAAGCTCAATGCAAATTTTTACACGTCTTGAAAGTATTCATATTCAAACGATATTCAAAATGGACTAAATCACACTAAAACGTTTTCAGTTAAATTACGAAAACAAAAAAGTCATCGGAAAGCGATTTCCGATGACTTTTTGCATCATTTTGTGGGAATTATTCATACATCAAGCATTTGCAATATTCGTAGATAGATGCATTTATGCATCTGATTTATTCTCAAATGCATCGATTGTTTGTTCGAAAATTCAGGGTTATTTGCTGTCGTCAAGGATTTTATATGACTTCAATTTCCGAACAATTGTAGATTGGTCGACTTCCAAAACCTTTGCTATTTTTCTTGTTGACCTGTACTTATTCAATGCCAGTTGGAGAATCTTTCTTTCAGTCTGTTCTGTCGCTTCTTTCAGAGGTATGATTTGACTAATTTTGACAGCATCCGTCGCATCATTCTCCCCTTTGATATTAGCTGGCAGGTGGTTTAAATCAATTATATCCTCTTTGGTAAGAATCATTAATCTTTCAATTGTGTTTTGAAGCTGTCTGATATTGCCTGGCCAATTATACTGAATCAATCTTTCTTCAGCTTCCATCGTCATTGATTTGTTAATATTGTATTTTTTATTTAGTTTATTAATAATAGAATAAATCAGTTTCGGAATATCTTCTTTTCTATCTCTTAAAGGCGGGACATAAAGATTAATAACATTGATCCTGTAAAACAAATCTTCTCTAAATTTTCCCTCTTCAATCATCTTTTGAAGATTTTTGTTGGTAGCATAAATGATACGGGCATCTATTTTGATTGGCTTGCCACCACCAATTCTCATGATTTCCTTATTTTGAATGGCATTGAGAATCTTGACTTGAAGATTCAACGGCAAATCTCCAATCTCATCCAGAAACAAAATTCCATCCGAGGCAAGCTCGAATAAGCCTATCTTGCCTTCTTTTTTAGCCCCGGTAAAAGCACCCTGTTCATAACCGAACAACTCGGATTCAATCAGGTTTTCCGGTATGGCGCCACAATTGACGGTAATAAGGACCTTATCGGATCTGTCGCTGAACTCGTGAATCTTATGGACTAAAGCACCCTTACCGACACCTGAATCCCCTGTTATCAATACGGAGGAATCAACCTTAGCGACACTGATTGCCGATTCAATCAAATTTTGCATCAACGGGCTAACTGCGATAAAATCATCCCGGTCACTATTTAGCAATCTCGTTCTTTCCAACTCATTAGCGTAGTGAATGTTTAATTCCTTGGTCTTTTCTAGCTGTTGCTTCATATACACAATATCTGTGATGTCTCTGACGTTGACGACCACGTGGGTTAATACACCATCATCGCCAAATAGGGGAGTTCCTGTGGCAATGATTTTTTGGCCTTTCTTGGGACCTGATGTTATCTCCACCATAGTAGTTGAAATCTTTTTGCTTTTCAGCGTCTCCAAAGCGGCGGAATTGTCATACAATCCTGTGCTTAGCAGGTCCTTCACGTACCGTCCGATAATTTCCTCTCTTCTAAATCCTGATATTTTCTCCCAGGCATTGTTGACGCGGATAACTATGCCATTTTCATTGCAGATATATAATCCATCATATGAGCTCTCAATGACTTCGTTTAAGAACTTTGAAAGTTTTTTAGTCACATCCAGCTCATGGCTAGCCCTTTCCAGATCAGATATGTCTAGAAAAACACTTATTGCTCCCATGCATTCGCCCTCATACATAAACGGCGTTCTGTTTGCCATGATTGTATAGCCATTAATAACGTTTCTTATGTTTATTTCCTCTTCTTGTGTATAAACAACGTTCATCAGATTTATGTTAGGATCTATATACGAAATATTTCTGCCTATGACCTCTGTCCTTTTTCTGCCAAGTATCCTTTCTGCTGCTTGGTTATATAAGATTATCGCTCCTTGATTGTCAACAGCCAAAATGCCATTGTAGGAAGAGTCCAGTATTGACCGAAACAACTTGATTTCCTGCTGGAATGTCTTCTTAAAACTTTCGCACAGCTCAGATCTAAGATAAAAGCCAATGAGCCTGGTATCATTGCTCAGAATGGGTATGATTTCCTGATCTACAGTATCAAAATAATGCAAAATTTCATTATTGTCACTAAAAGTTGTAACTGTCCTGATATCTTTCTCAATCAATATTTCGTGTCCGGCATCCATGGATCTGATGATATCCTTTAGATTAACCACACCTAAATAAAAACCTTTTCCGTCGGTAACGGGTAGTGTATAACAACGTGAATTTAAGAATAAATTCATTATGTCCTTTAACGTTTTTTCTTTAACAATAAAATAATCTTTGATAAGATGTGGAAAATTGACATCAATCATTCTAATTGACTCCTTTTGCCATTTTAAGTTCAAATATTGGATTTATAGATTCTATCATAAGTGATTTGTTTGTCAAGAATTAAGAAAATGTCAGCTGTGATTATACTTAGAATTATAGCTTTAATATAACAAAATTACAATGTTTAACCATATCATTAAAGTCCTGAGAATTCTCTTCTCAGCATGGAAAAAATCATTTGATCCCTGTAATGATTTCCAGACTTGTGGGACTCCCTCAATATGCCATCAAGTCTCATTCCCAGCTGTCTGTACAAATGAATTCCTGTATGATTGTCAGTGAATACATCCAGCCAAAACCTGTTGATAGAAAGCTCCTCAAAGCAATACCTCATCAATCCTATTATCACTTCTTTGCCAAATCCCTTATTTTTTTCAGCTATGACTATTCTTCTAAGCTCAAAGATATCAGATTTTCTCTTGATGCCAGACAAAATAAAACCTGATGGACTGTGATTGAATTTATCCTCGATAATCATCAAATAAGTGTTCTCATCCCTAATCTCATCTAAGTGTTCTTCTATTGTACCCTGAAAAACAAAGGCATTGTTTTCTTTGTCCTGTTCCAAAGCCATTATAAATTCCAGGTCGTTATCCTCGGCAGCTCTAACCACCAACCGATCAGTCGTGAAATAAATCTTCATAATAGTTTCTCCAGTTCAACAAGAACATCCTTTGCACTTCCCTGAATTGTCAGATCGAAGCTGCTCTGAAATTCCATTTCCCTGTTGATGTAAACCTTTATGGCTTTGGCCATGAAAGGCAGCTGATTTACAGGATAAACCCTCAGGCTCGTTCCTATGACAATAATGAGGTCTGCTTTTTCAATTTCTGATATTGCCTCATTCAGGTCATTATGGGGAAGCCCCTCCCCAAACAGCACAACATTTGGTCGAAGTCGTCCACCACAGAATCCACAAGGTTTTTTGCCAAGAAATGCTGTTTCATCTGCCGGTGATAGGCAGTCGTGGCATCTGAATGTACGTATGGATCCATGAAGATTATAGACCTTTTCACTTCCGGCGATTCTATGAAAATCATCAACATTCTGGGTCACCAGTGTCTTAACAATGCCTTCTTTCTCCATCCTTGCAACTATCAGATGTCCTTCATGAGGTTTACACTCTTTTAGCGTTTCAACCCGCATTTTATAGAAGCCATGGAAGGCGTCATAGTCTTCTCTTATGGTTTCTGGCCTGGCCACCCTCATAGGATCAAATTTCTGCCACAATCCTTCCCTTGATCTGAAATCCGGTATGCCGCTCTCAGTTGACATCCCAGCACCTGTCAGTATAACTGTATAGTGCGCATTTTTCAGCAAAGAAGCCAATTCATTGATTTTATGACTGGTTTCTCCCATAATTCCTACCCCTTCTACTTATTTTTCCAAACCGGTTTTCTCTTATCTAAAAAGGCCTTCACACCTTCCTGTCCGTCTTCAGTAGTACAAAGAGTCGCAAAATGATTGTCTGTCAGATCCAAAGCCTGACGGAGATTTAAGTCTTCCATCTTATAGAATGATTTTTTGCCTGATTGAAGCGCCAATGGACTCTTTCCTGCCAATTTTTCCGCAAAATTCAATGTTTCCTCTTCCAATCTGTCATCATCGACGACTTTATTGATCAAACCTATTCGCAATGCTTCATCCGAATTGATCAGATCCCCTGTCATAATCAGCTCAAGTGTCTTCTTTCTTCCAAGATTTCTAAGCAACGGGACTGCAGGGCCTACACAAAAAAGACCAATATTAACAGCAGTTGCGCCAAACCTGGCATTCTGTGAAGCTATGGCGATATCACATGCTGCCACAATACCGATCCCATTGGCGACGGCAATGTTCCGAACAGATGCTATAACCGGTTTCCCCATTTCAGACATTGTGATATTCATTTTTCCCATCAATTCTGACCATACAAGATACTCTGCGTGTGATTTTCCATCAACGTATCGCACGTCGATTCCCGTGCAAAAATTCTTTCCATTTGCATTGATGATAACAACATTGACTTCCGGATCATGCTCCATATCCTTTAGAGCACAGTTCAATTCCGTCGCCAGCTCAATATTGAAAGTATTGTTATCGTTTGGTCTGTTTAAGGTGATAGTGCCGATACTGTTTGACTTTTTAACTAAAACGCTCGTATAATTCATTAATTCCTCCTGTGAATCTGATGCAACCATAATTATCATTATACCATTTATAACGCTTTAAAAACACAAAAAAGTGAACGCAATCCGCATCCACTTTCATTAATTATTAGCTGTGATTAATTCTTTATCAGAAGCATAATCGCTAACAAGGGAAGTAAAATGTAAATCATCATTGATATTTTTTTTCGATCTATGCGTTTGAAAATTCTTATACCGACCGTCCCTGCGATCAGAGATGCGCAAATAGAAGCCAATATGAAAGGTAGGGTTATTGCTGATATGTTTCCAACCATGATGTGCCTGACGGAAGAATAGAGCCCTGCCATCAAAAAACTAAATTCCATACTTGCCTTAAAGGTCAATGTATCAGTGGTGATATTCATATAATAAACAAGAAAAAACGGTCCAACGATATTATACATTCCGGTTGTAATGCCAGTCAGAAGTCCAAAAAAAACGCTATTGAATGTTGTTTTTTTTAGTTCTATTCTGTTCTTTTGACAATAGAAAAAAAATCCTGTCAGAAAAAAAATCAAACCCGCTAGAATTAGTTTCAGGATTGCGTCATCAAATGTCATTAACAAATAAATACCCAAATTGATTGTAAAAAAAGCAGACATAATTGGAAGTGCGACAACCTTCAGGTCGATATTTTTTCGCAGAATAATCACCATCTGTATCCCGATAGCAACGACTGTGGCTGCGGATATTGCTGAACAATATCTCATCGGCAATACAAAAGGCATGAGGGTCATAGCGACCATAGCATATCCAAAACCACTGACGGCCTGCAAAAAAGCAGCTAAAAAATTAATAGCCGCAATGAGAACCAATTGAATAACATAATTATCTACCACCATTTTATCTGATCGGTAACATGCTTTCTGATTTTGATAAACTCAGGATCAGTCACATCCCGTGGTCTTGGCAGATCAACAATCACTTCTTCTCTGATTGTTGCAGGTTTATTGGTCAGTATCAGAATCCTTTCAGCTAAATAGACAGCCTCTTCAATATTATGTGTGATAAAAACGACAGTGGCGCCAAGTTCCTTCCATAATCTGATAACTTCATCTTCCAGATAAAACCGGAGTTTGATATCCATCTGTCCATATGGTTCATCCATAAGCAGCAAATCAGGGTTCATGGCAAATGCCCTGCCTATAATTATTCTTTGAGCGGTACTGACAGAAAGCTGATGTGGATATCTGTTCCTAAATGATTCCAGTCCCAGCAACGATATGATTCTTTCAACCCTTTCATCAATCTCAGATTTGGGTAGTTTTTTTATTTCCAATCCAAACCTAAGGTTTTTTTCAACTGTAAGCCAAGGCATAGATGAGGGTTCTTGAAATACAAACGCAAGATTGTGCTTTTTTGCGTCTGCAGGCTCACCATCAATATACAAGTCTCCTTTGGTTGGTGAATAGATTCGCGTCAGCAGATTCAAAAACGTGGTTTTCCCACAACCTGTTGGTCCCACAACACAAAGGAATTCACCCTTCTTAATGTTGAACGAAATATTATCCAACACATGTAGATCATCAAAATATTTTGTTAGGTTTTTTACTTCAACCTTATAGTTTTCATTCTTTAAACTCATTTTACTCCCCTGTCCTATAAAGCCAAATCAGTGTTTTCAGACACGGCTTTACGTATTCTCAAGAATTCGGGATCTATGGCATTACGAGGTTTTGGAAGGTTTATCTCATAAATTTCTTTGATGGTTGCCGGGTATTGACTAAATAGTATTATTCTATCTCCTAAAAAAACGGCTTCTTCAATGTTGTTTGTAACGAATATGATTGTCCGTTTCTCTTGTAACCAGATTCTTTGTATTTCCTCTTGCATCGAATATCGTGTTTGAGCATCAAGTTGACCAAAAGGCTCATCCATCAGCAGAATTTCAGGATTGTTTGCATATGCTCTGGCAATGCCTACCCTCTGTTTCATGCCTCCAGACAGCTGGTGGGGATAAGATTTCTCAAATCCTGTCAATTTAACTAGATCAATATATTTTTGAGCTGTTTCTCTACGTGTTTTTTTATCGACCCCTGCCATCTGAGGTCCAAATTCCACATTGCCCATAACAGTTTTCCATGGCATGAGAGCTAGCTTCTGAAAAACCATTCCTATCCTTTTATCACTGCCATGCAATTGCTCTCCATCGATAAATATAGATCCTGATACAGGCTTTTCAAGCCCGGCGATCATATTGAGCAACACGCTCTTGCCACAATGACCGGGGCCTAGTATGACCAGAAATTCATTGTCATATACCTCTAACGATATGTTGCGGACC
>JAUYTY010000065.1 GCA_030694905.1 Eubacteriales bacterium
GCCATGACCCACACCAGCAAAGGAAAACCAAAACTGATACAAGCATGTACGCTTCCCATCACCGGATTTGGAGAGGTTGATGTTCTGGTAACTGAAATGGCAATGTTCGTTTTCGAAGGCGGGAAAGTCATACTAAAAGCAATTGCACCTGAAATCGATATAGCTTATCTTAAAAGTGTGACGGATGTTGATTTTGAAGTTAGTGTTGATTTAAAAACCATGATTGCCTAAAGCAATTCAATCATTTGAACACTTATATTAAGGAAGGAAGGTTGTCTTCGATGAAATTGAACACAGCTTTTCTTCCTTAATCTTACAAGTGACATTAAAAAGCGATGTGATTACCCGAAAGATATTTTATTTGACGTAGATTGGATTAACCAGTATAATGACGCTGTTGATATTGATAGGAGATAGTGAATTAGTGAAAAATCAAAAGAATCATGTTTTAAAAAAGAATATTAAATATCTGCCCTTTGTTCTGATGGGGGTATTGATTGCAATAGTGGCGTTTAATTTCCAAGATTTTACAGTAGAAAGCATTTTAAGATTCACACCTGAAGGATTTTATCTGGCAGTTCTTGTGTTTATGGGACTCTATACATTGAAATCCTTAGCGGTGGTGATACCTTTGGCTTTGTTGTATGTAGCTGTTGGAAGGACTTTTCCAGTACCGATAGCCATAATGGTAAATTTAGGGGGACTGGCAATTGGATCTACTATTCCATATCTGATTGGTCGTTTTTCAGGTAAAGAGTTGGTTGACAGTCTAACTATCCGTTATCCCAAGGCAGAGAGAATAAATACTTTAAAAAATGAAAACGAATGGATTTTTACATTCATAATCCGTATTCTCAGTATTATTCCTTATGATATAGGCAGTATTGTGCTGGGCTCATTTAAAGTCAATTATTTGAGATTTATTTTCATATCCTTGATGATTAAGCTACCTGGCATAGTAGCACAGACCTTTTTGGGCGCTACCTCCCAAAATATAGGATCTATTGGTTTTTGGATTTCATTGACCGCTTCTGTATTGATTACGATGGGTTATTATGCGTTCTACAGGTGGTATTCCCAAAACATGACTAAAAGAAGTGTTCCAGTCAATTGAAACAGTTTAGATGATGAAACAACCTTATAAGGGGTTGTTTTTTTATACAATCCAATATGTGATTAATTGTAGTTTTGATTTTAAAACGTATTGTGATACAATTATGCTGACACAATAATGACTCTAATTACTGAAAGGCTGGTGACATCATAAATATGGCGACAGAAAAAACAAAGGGAATTTCTTTGAAGGAGCAATTGAAATTTTTTGTACCGCTAGGTATGACCCAAGCGATCATAGCTTTGACACACTCCCTGTTCAATGCCGCTCTTGCCAGGTTTCCTTCACCGGAAGTCTTGATTTCAGCCTTTGCAGTGTCAAAAAGCATTCTACAAATGATTCAATATCCTGTCTCTATGGTCAAGCATACTGTGACAGCATTGACAACAGACGCCATGAGTTATTATAAAGTCAGGCGATTCATAGCTTTTGTTGGAATTGGCATAGTGGGAATGTTTTTTATTTTTGCTTTTAGTGGATTATCCAGATGGGTAATGAATTCCCTAATTGGTGTAGAGGGTCAGGTTTTGGAAGAAGCAATCATTATGTTGAGAATCTTGGTGCTTTTCCCTCTATTTGTAACAGTTCGTGATTTTTATCAGGGTGTGGCGATAAAGCTTCGCATGACGCCTGTCGTTACCATGGCTTCTCTGATGCGTGTTTTATTTGTTGGCATTATGGTGTATCTGGCAGATTATTTTAGTTTCATGCCAGGCGCCTACTACGCACCCGGAATCTTTGCTATCGCATTATTTGTTGAAGCGGCAACAGTTACAGTAATTATTCACAAAGGAAAACTGGATATTCCTCAAGCAATAGAAAGACAGGGCAAAAGGTTAAAAGAGTTGGGAGATGTGCATAGAGAGCTGAATAACAGATTAATACTCATGTTTTTTCTGCCTTTAACGGTCAGTGCATTACTTAGAACGCTATCGACACCAATCATCAATGCAGGACTTGCGAGAACGGTTAATCCGGAAATTGGCTTATCTGCTTTCGCTGTCGGTTGGTCGGTTGGATTGCTGGCAGTGGCGCCACTTGAGATGTTTCATCAAGTTCCCCTAAACTTTCTAAAAGAAAATGATACACGGGAGAACTATCAATCTGTTAAGAAATTTGCTGTAATGGTAGGTGGCACAATGTCATTAGCTATTGGCACAACTGGTTTTACACCATTAGGCAATTATGTGTTTCAAACTGTCATAGGAACCGATGAGCTAATCAGTCGGATGGCAATTGATGTGTTAAAGATTATGACTACTTTGCCTATCTTTTTTGTAATCAGACAGTATCTATGGGGACTGTTTCTCAAACGTCAGAGCACAAAGCAGATCAGCATCGGGAAAATGGTCAATTTGGCATCTTTAATCCTGGCAGTCTTGCTGGGAACTTATATGAACCCTGAAAATCCTGCTATTATAGGAGCCTACGCGATGGTAATAGCTGAAATGGTGGAATGTATTTTTTTGTTGGTTGCTAAACGCAAATATCTAAGCATACATACTCTCTAGTCAAAAAACAAAAGGGACGGTTCCTTTTGTTTTTTGACTTCTGGAAATGCCTAGATGTTTAAAAATAAAGAAGTAAGCTATCTAAACCAAAAATATGATTTGTGGAGGAAAAGATGAAATCAAAAATAAGCTTGGTGACAATATGGACTGATAATATTGATCCAATGAAAAAATTTTATAAGGAAGTTATGGGTTTTGAAATCATAAATGATTTGGGAGAGTATGTGGAATTCAAAAATGAGGGCGTGAGATTCGCATTATGCGAAAGAAATATCATGGTTAGCTTCTCTGATGAGTATAAAAACAAGGCCAATGGACAAAGATTCGAGTTGGCTTTCCCGTGCGAAAGCGTGGAGGATGTCGACAAGTCATACGCGATAATTTTGGACAAAGGTGCTGTTGGCGTCAAATCACCTAAAAATATGCCTTGGAATCAGCGGACAGCGCTGTTTAAGGATCCAGACGGCAATATTCATGAGTTGTTCTGTGATTTGTAGCATACGGCATATACAAATTAAGATAGGAAGTGTATTGACATGAATTATTCAGATGCTAAATGTCAAATTCTAAAAAGAATTGATGAGCTGCTTAGCCAAAAACCATTCTCTTTTGTAGCAATTGACGGACGGTGCGGTAGTGGAAAAACAACATTGGCAAAACAATTGGCTGAGCGATATGATGCAAATCTGTTCCATATGGATGACTTCTATCTTCCTTTTGAGATGCAAACAACTCAAAGATTGGAACTCGGAGGCGGGCATATGGACCATGAACGTTTTTTTCTTGAGGTGATTGATCCATTATTGGCACAAAAGCCATTTTCATTTAGAGCGTTTGATTGCCATAGACAAGAATACAAGGCACCAATTCATATCACCCTTAAAAAAATCAATATTGTTGAAGGCTCCTATGCCATGCATCCAAATCTTATCAATGTGTATGATTTGAAAATATTCATGACTGTCAATACACATAAACAATTTCAACGCATCAAAGAAAGAAGCGGTGACATTAAAGCTGAACGTTTTAAAAATCTTTGGATTCCAATGGAAGAAAGGTACTTCAAGGAATTCAATATAGAAAAGCAAAGCGACTTTGTGATTGATACCAGCGAGCTTTGGTAATTCTCGCAAGAAAAAAATCGGAGAGGGTGATAAGTGTGAAAGTAATAGTTATAGGAGGCGTTGCTGCAGGAATGTCAGCTGCTTCCAAATTGAAAAGAGTATCTGAACAGATCCAGGTTATCGTTTATGAAAAAGGCGGATATCTTTCTTATGGCGCTTGTGGGTTGCCGTATTATTTGGCCGGGTATTTTGATGATGAAACCAAAATGATCGCCAGGGCGAAAGAAGATTTTGAAAAAATGGGCATTTCATGTGAATTACATCATGAAGTTATTGAAGTCTTGCCAAAAGACAAACAAGTGGTGATTAAAAATCTATTGACAGGCG
>JAUYTY010000067.1 GCA_030694905.1 Eubacteriales bacterium
ATTAGGAGATTCAAATGCTGGTGGACACTGGGGAACAGAGTTAAAATACGCAGGATATGACCAGATGATTCTAGAAGGGAAATCTGATTCATTTGTATATATTTATGTAACCAATGATTCAGTTGAATTCAGAGATGCGTCACGCCTTTGGAAAAAGGATCCAAAAACGGTCCATAATGTCATAAGAGAAGAATTGGACGACTTGAATGCACAGATACTGTGTACAGGTATTGGTGCTGATAATGGTGTCAAGTTTGCGGGACTGTTCTCCAATATAGTTCGCGCAAATGGAAGAACCGGCATGGGCACTGTCATGGCCTCCAAAAATGTCAAAGCTGTGGTTGTCAGGGGAAAATCATCAATCAACCCATTCGATTTTGAAAAATATGACAGCTTGATCAAGGATTTGATCAAAACCATACAGTCCCATAATGAATTTAAGATGAGAGTCATGCTGGGAACCACACATCTAGTCCATTCACTCAACGCCACCGGACAGTTGAACACGAAAAACAATCAGACCGGCGTTTTTGAATTTGCGGAGGATGTCAGTGGTGAGAGGCTAGCGCTGGAATTCAATGTAAAAAACAAAGGATGCTTCGGATGTGCAATACCGTGTAATCGGTATTTTGTCGTCAAGGAAGGGGAGTATAAGGGATTGAATGCAGAAGGTCCTGAATTTGAATCCTTGGCGGGTTTTACTTCCAGGATTCTAAATGGCAATCTTGAGGCAGCATTGAAATGTGTTGATTTGTGCACCGAATATGGCATAGACACTATTTCCACATCAAGCGCGATTTCTTTTTCCATGGAGTGTTACGACAGAGGATTGATTGATATAGAAACCACTCAGGGGCTTGATTTGACCTGGGGAAATATGGATGCGGTCATAGAGCTCGTACACCAGATTGGCAAGAGGGAGAAATTTGGAGACTTGTTGGCCGATGGCATACTTGAAAGCGTCAGACGTCTGGGACCGGAAACAGAGCCCTATGCCATGCATGGGAAGGGATTGGATGTCTTCTTGGGAGAATCTAGAGGTTTGAAAGCCTATGGGCTAGGAAACGCAGTAGCAAGCAGGGGCGCCGATCATGTCAGATCAGATCCGTTTTTCGAGACACTTGGAGATTCTCAAAAGGGGATAGACAGGTTTGGCATGGCTGAAGCTGCAGATAGATTGTCACCTATCGCTAAGGGGAAGGTTGTAAAATACTATGAAGCTTTGTGTGTAATGGCGGATTCATTAAATCTATGCAAAAACACGATGGTTTCTATGGATATCATGGATTTTGATTACATAGCCAAGATATATACTGCGTTGACAGGATTTGAAATGACCGGAGATGATATGTTTGAGGCTGGTGAAAGAGTCACAAATGTCGAGAGAATTTACAACATGTTATGTGGCATAAGAAAAAAAGACGATACCCTGTCGAAAAGATTTCTCGAAGAGCCAATGCCCGAAGAGTGCGGACCTACAGCTGGATCAGTACTGGAATTAGATCAAATGCTCGACGAATACTACATGGAGAGAGGCTGGGACATAGAAACAGGCGTACCAAACAGGGACAAATTACACTCTCTGGGACTGGATCGATTTATAACCAGATTGGAAGCGAAAGGCCTAGAAATCAAATAAATATCAACAGGTTCAGGGGGTGTTCCATACACCTCCTTATCTCAAACCGCAACGAAATGAGGTGATTGTGCAACGTGAATCTTGAAAAACTGAAATCAAAAATGGTTGAGGAAGGAATAGACACATTTTTTGTCTATTCAAACGAAAACAGAAGATATCTCACAGGTTTCACGGGCAGCAACGGAATTGTGATTGTCACAAAAGATCGTCAGATTTTGATGACAGACTCGCGATATACCGAGCAGGCTGAAGAACAAGCTAAGGAATTTGAGGTCATTACATATAACCTCAGTCCCTTTGACACGGTTAAGAAAGTATTCACACAGATTGGCAGTAAAATGATAGGCTATGAAAGCAAGCTATTGACAGACTTTGATATCAGAAATCTTAGAAAATCGAATGACAATCTTGTCTGGATTCCAACGGAAGACGTCATTCTGACAATCCGAAGAATAAAATCCGAAGAGGAAATCAGCTATATCAGACAGGCTGCTCACATAGCCGACCAGAGTTTTGAGAGTCTCATAAAAATAATGAAAGCTGGAATGACAGAAAAAGAGGTCATGATTGAACTTGAGTATCTCATGAAAAAGAACGGCAATGAATCCGAACCATTTGGCATGATTGTAGCTTCCGGTAAAAGGTCATCGCTTCCCCATGGTCGAGCTTCGGATAAGATAATTGAAACCGGGGATATGGTAACCATTGATTTTGGTGGTATTTACAATGGCTATGCGTCTGACATGACACGAACCGTGTGGATGGGAGAACCGGAAAAAAGGATGATAGAAATATTTGATATCGTATCTGAAGCCATGAATGCTGCTTATGAAGCAATCAGACCCGGTCAGAAATGCATGGCAATCGATCAGGCGCATCGGGATGTATTTGTAAAATATGGCTTGGAGCCTTATAGCTTGAGAGGCCTTGGACATGGCGTCGGATTGCAGATCCATGAGCTGCCGAGAGTTGTAATGGGTAATGAAGACGTATTGGAGGAAAACATGGTTTTCACCATTGAACCGGGAATTTACATCCCTGGCTATGGCGGTGTAAGAACAGAAGATACTGTTGTTTTGAAGAGTGATGGCTTGGAAATACTGACCAGAACGCCAAAAAAAATCGTGATAGACTAATTATTGATTGTTAATGCGGAGGTAAACAATGATACAAATCAAAGACTTCACCAACTATAAGTGTATTTCAGGATTGGAATTTTCCGATGATAAGAAGAATCTGGGATTTTTGGTCCATCAAGCTACACTTGAAGAGAATAAATACATATCTCATATTTGGGTTTATAACCAAAAAAATCGAGACTATAAGCAGTTGACCTATGGTGGCAAAGAAACACTTTTCAGATGGCTCGATAGTCAGACAATTTTATACCCGGTTTTCAAGAATAGGTCAGATGATGACATTAAAGCGGGAGTTGGCTATTCCACATTGTTGAATCAGTTGAACATTGACAACAAGACAGTTGAACCTTACTGCGACATTCCTTTAAAAATCAACAATTTCGAACCGATAGGCAATGAGAGGTTCGTAGTGACGGCTGAATATGCTGTAGATGATTCAAGTACGCGCCAAAATGAGTTCCAAGTGATTGATGAGATTCCATTCTGGTCAGACGGAAAGGGTTTTACCAATAAGAAGCGGAACAGGCTATATGTCTTTGACAAAGCAACCGACCAGCTCATTGCCATTACAGAGGAGCTCACAAATGTAACCTTCTTTACAGTCTATGACAACGTGGTTACTTATGTCGGGAAAACCTACACAGATCGCAACAATTTGATTCCAGGCATTTACCAATATGATTTGGAGACGAAAAAAACGACAACCATTCTAGCGGAAGACCTGTATAAGGTTGAGCATGTCAATTGGCTATGTGGCAAGATGTTTTTCATAGGCGCCTGCGCCAAAACATCATTGGCGACAGACAATCCGAAATTTTACATGATAGAGGAAGGTCAAGTCAAGCTTTGGTTAGACCCTGATTTCAGCTGTAGAGATACTGTGATGAGTGAATGCAGATACGGTGAGAGCAACACGACCCGTGTGTTTAAAGACCATCTCTACTTGGTATCAACTCATGAACGAAGCTCATTTATCAATAAGATTTCAATAGACGGCACTGTTGAGCGTTTGACAGCAGACAATGGTTCAATAGATGGCTTTGACATATCTGAGGATGAGATACTGTTTACAGGATTAAGAGGCGTTGATCTGCAGGAAATATACTCCGTGAAAGATCAAGTCGAGAACCCGCTGACCCAGTTCAACCAAGGGGTATTGGACATAGATCATATTTCTGTACCGGAAGCTATGGTATTCGAAAACAATGGGTTTCAAGTTCATTACGTTGTTGTCAAACCGTTGACATTTGATGAAAATAAAAAATATCCAGCCATATTATATATTCATGGCGGCGCTAAAGTGATTTACGGTAAAGTGTTCTTTCATGAAATGCAGCTTCTGGCCAGCAAAGGTTATTTTGTCATTTATGGCAACCCAAGAGGAAGCGACGGGCAAGGCAGCGAGTTTGCGAAGCTTCAAGGCCAGTACGGGATACCTGATTACAGTGATATGATGAAATCAGTGGATGTTGCATTAGCCAAGTATCCTCAGATTGATGAGGGCAGACTGGGAGTAGTTGGAGGATCTTATGGTGGTATCATGACCAACTGGATTATAGGCCATACTGACAGATTTAAATCAGCCGTTTCTCAAAGAAGCTTGTGCAATATGATATCCGCATTTGGAACTGCTGACAACGGATTTAATTTTGTGGCGGAGCAAATGGCTTCGACACCATGGGACAATATGGATTTATTATGGCATCAATCACCGTTGAAATATGCCGATAAAGTAAAAACTGCCACTTTATTCATCCATTCTGAAGAAGATTACAGATGCCACTATTCAGAATCTTTGCAGATGTTCACAGCATTGAAATACCATGGGATTGATTCACGTGTCTGTTTGATTAAAGGTGAAAGCCATGGATTAAGCCGAACTGGGCGCCCGCGCAACCGAATCAAGAGGCTGGAAGAAATCACCAATTGGCTGGACAAATACTTGAAGCAGTCATAATGAGAAGGCAATTGTAGTCTATTTTACAGAGTTATTTAAGTTGTTTTGGTATGATAAATCAATATATCAATAAAAAAAACCATTAAAATAAAAACATTTAAGGAGGTAAAAATGAATTCGTTCGGGTTTATAGAAACAAAAGGTTTTGTGGGCAGCATAGAAGCCGCTGATGCAATGGTAAAAGCGGCAAATGTAGAAATTGTCAAAATGATTGAAATTGGCGGCGGTTATGTCACTGTAATCATATCAGGTGATGTCGGAGCTGTTAAGGCCGCGGTGGATGCCGGTGCGGCAGCTGCCCAAAAAGTCGGTGAATTGGTGACCGTACACGTGATAGCAAGACCAAATTTAGAGGTGATGAAAAAATTCATTGAAGATTCAATTAATGAATAAATTGGAAGGAGCTAATTAGAGTGAGAAGATTTTATACGGCACAAGATGTTGATTATGCTGCTTCTAAAGGTGAGAAAGAAATAAGAATCAATAAAGACGATGTCATCACATCTATCGCTAAAGAGGAAGCAGCAAAGAAAAATATTAAATTTGTCATCAGAGAAGATAAGATTGCTGCATCGGTAAACGATAACATAGTGAAAAAAAGCAGTATCAATACGTTTGCCAGATCTGACAAAAGAGTCATAGCACCTGCCTATAAAGGATTGATAAGTGAACAGGAAGTTGACAGATGGAGAGAAGAATTTCCAATTTTGACCAACACGATACACGTGGGCAACTGTTCGCAAAGCGCTCAGTCAAAACGTGTTAGAAACGCTATCAACCGTTATTTGGATAATTGGCTCACTGTAGGAATGGACTGGGAGTCTTGGGTCACAGAAGTTGCATTGGCTAAATCGGAGTTTGCCAAATTGATCAATGCAGACCCTAGCGAGATAGCCATAACATCATGTGTTTCAGAAGCGGTATCATCTATAGCCAGCGCTTTGGATTATACAGGTAAGAGGAAAAAAATAGTTATAACAGATGCGGAATTTCCAACTGTCAATTATATTTGGTTGGCGCATCAAAAGTATGGCGCTAAGGTTGACATCATATCAGTCAATGAGAATAACGAGATAGATATCAATGAGTATGACAGATATATCGATGAGAACACACTGCTGACATCGGTCACCATGGTATATTATTTGAATGGATTCAAGCAAGATGTCAAAAAAATGGTTGATATCGCCCATAAAAAAGGATCGCTGATACTGGTGGACGCTTATCAGGGTCTTGGAACTGAACCAATCGATGTCAAGGCAATGAATATCGATATTCTGACATCAGGTAATCTAAAGTACCTGTTCGGGATACCGGGAATATCTTTCATGTATGTCAATAAAGAATTGGTTCAACTCATGAAGCCAGCTTTGACAGGATGGTTTGGACAAGAGGATCCTTTCTTATTTCAAACAAGATACAATGATTGGGCTTCTGACGCGAGACGTTTTGACACAGGTACCCCGCCAGTATTGAATGCCTATGCTGCAAGAGCTGGCTTGGAAATCGTCAATGAGGTTGGCGTCGCAAGAATCAAAGATAGGATAGATATGCTTAGCGCACACGCTCTGAATGGATGTATAGCTAGAAATCTAAACTGTATCAGTCCATTGGATGTGAATAAAAAAGGCGGAACAACAGCAATCTGGGTTTCTGATAAGATGGCCTCACATGATATGGAGGTTGAGCTCAGAAAAAGGGACATCATAGCTTCTTCAAGAGGTGATGTTATAAGAGTTGCACCACATTTCTACACAAAGCCTCATGAGATTGACTATGTTTTGGATCAGATTAAAAATATTTTGGAAGGCAAGTAGGTGATGATATGTATATATGCAAAGTACAAGGCAAATGTATATCAACCATCAAAAATAAGGGATTGCAGGGACTGAGTCTGGTTGGTGTTCAAAAGATCAATAAAACAGGTGATGTTTCAGGTGAGATAATAGTAGTGGTTGATCCAATCGGTTGCAGTGTTGGAGAGACGGTATTGGTCACAACAGGCAGTAATGCCCGATATGCTCTGAATGACTCCGGTGCGACTGTTGATGCAGTGATATTGGGGATTATCGATAGTTATGATTTTAATCTAATGGAGGAATAAAGGATGAAAGCTAAAGGTTTTATAGAGACTAAAGGATTGGTAGCAGCCATTGAAGCATGTGATGCCATGGTGAAAGCCGCAAATGTTGAAATAGTTGGAAAGAAAGTAATCGGTGCGGGATATGTGACAGTGATTATCGAAGGCGATGTCGGCGCAGTTAAGGCGGCATTGGATGCAGGAGCGGCAGCGGTTCAAAAAATTGGCGAATTGGTATCGGCACATGTTATAGCGAGACCAAATCCAGAAATCGAAAACCTCTGGAAGTAAAAGATTTACTTCTGATTGGAGAATCTGAATGGATAATAACATTAAGCTCAGAACCTACATCATAATAGACAACATGCAACCTCAATATGCTGCTGTTACAGGTACAGTGGTCAAAGGTGACGTATGCATGGCAGGCATGTCCCAGCTTTATATTGAACTTGAGCCGGGTAGTGGTGTCTATAAACTGATGGATATTGCATTAAAGCAAACAAATGCCAAACCAGGCTTTCAAATTGTCGAGAGAGAATATGGAGAGATTGAATTTCATTCCAAGTCTATCGACGATGTGACACAAGCGGGGCAGGCTATTCTGGAAAGCTGTGGTCTGTCAATCAATGACAGAATGAAACCTAAGGTTGTATCAGAACAGATCATTTCCAACGTTGATCCTTATCAGGCACAATTGATCAACAGGGATAACCGCTTTGGTTCGGTTCTTATACCTGGTGAGAGTCTCTTCATTCTGGAAGTGGAGCCTGCTGCGTACATTTCAATTGCAGTTAATGAAGCCGAAAAGAATTCAAAAATTAAATTAATTACTTTTGATCCGGTTGGCAGATTCGGCAGGATGTATGTCTCTGGAACCGTATCAGAAGTTAATTCAGCAAGGGAAGCAGCAATCAGCGCTTTGGAAAGAATAACAGGTCAGTAGCATGTGATTTTATGCTTTGAAGTAGTTTCATGATTCATACTCAGGGGGTGAGTTGTTTTAAGACCGGTCAATTAATTCACTTAATAAAGGACAATCATATCAGCAGAATTGGATTGAAATTTATGGGAAATAAATTAAAGGTGGTGGATCAAGGCAAGACTAAATCTCTAACTTGTTTTGAGCGATTATAAGATTTATACTTATAATTTGTTGATTTCTGACATAAGTATTACTGAAACGCAGAGACGATGCATATTAAATTTAATGGATTGATTAGGAGGAAAAAATGAATAAGAAAATTATTATCATAGTATCCCTATTATTGGTTTTGGTAATGATATTTGTAGGTTGCACCAGCAAACCAACACCACAAACACCTCAAAAAGACACCCTTATTGTTGCGACAAATGCACCTCCAGTTGATTTGGATCCACACGGCACTAATGATCAAAATACTAACTATGTCAGGTATCAGATCTATGAACCATTAGTATCTATTGGCATTGACGGTAGTATCGAACCAGGCTTGGCTACTGAGTGGGAATGGGTTGACAACACTACCATCAATTTTAAATTGCGTGAAGGGGTCAAATTCCACAATGGTAAAGAACTAATTGCTGAAGACGTTTTGTTCTCCTTGGCAAGAGCTGCTGAACAATCATTTACCGCTTCAAACATGGTTTCAGTTTTACTGGACCAATGTAAAATTCTAGATGATGGAAGAATCCAAATTAAACTTGAGGTTCCACAGGGCGCTTTATTGTCAAGACTTGCACAAGTTATGATATTCAATAAGGAAACTTGGGAAAGTGCAGGCCAGGAAGAAATGTTGAAAAACCCGGTTGGAACTGGTCCGTATAAGCTGACGCTATGGGCGCAAGGAGACCGTTTGGAATTTGCGGCCTTTGATGATTATTGGGATGGACCACTAGTATTTAAGAAACTAATAATGAGGATAATCCCTGAAGCTGCTGCTCGTTCGCTTGAAATTGAAGCAGGTACAGTTGATGTGGCATTATCGATTCCGGACAGCAATGTTGAAGGTCTAAAGGCAAACAAGGACATAAAAGTATCCTCTGATCCAGTATATAAGATCACTTATTTAGGGTTTGATGCCAATGTCGCTCCTTATGATAATGTGCTTGTCAGGCAAGCTCTTACTTATGCTATTGATAGGGATACCATCACAGACCTTGTCTATTTTGGATTGGCAACTCCTGCAACCCATGGACGTATGACAACAGTTCACTGGGGTTATACTGAGGATGGTGTAATGAACTATAGCTATGATCCACAGAAAGCCAAGCAGCTTCTAGCCGATGCAGGTTATCCTAACGGATTCGACATGACTTTGGCATTAAGCGAAGCCGAGAGGGATCAAATCGACATGTCAGAAATTCTCCAAAATCAGTTTAAGGAAGTTGGTATCAACGTTAAACTGGAAATAATTGAAAACTCAACATTTTTGAACATGATCGTCAATGGCGGTTTCGATGCGTTTCTATTGAATTCAACCGGATCTAGTGGAGATCCCGGTGAAGTGCTTAGATCATTTATAGCAGATAGACCGACCTGGAGCAATACGACAAGATACGTTAACCAATATCTGACCGATCTTATTCTAGAAGGTCAACAGACCATAGATGAAAACAAGAAGCTTGAAATTTTCAAAGAAGCCCAACAGATTATCTCTGAAGAGTGTCCGTGGGTGTTTATAGTACACAATAGATATACATTTGCTACCAGAAGCAATATTGGTGGATTAACGGCATACCCTTCAACCATTCTAAAATATAAAGAGGCTTTTATTGTTAATTAACAATCAGGATTACTAAATGATTTATGTGTATTAGATAAATCAGTATCTTTAACAACTCATAATGAGACGGTCTTATTCTGATTAAGACCGTCTCATAAAAAGGTACTATTAATCAATTGAGGTGAGGAATATTGTTAAAATACATAATTAAAAGAATTCTGTTTATGCTGCCTGTTTTGTTTGGTGTCACCTTGCTGATTTTTACCCTGATGTATTTTTTACCTGGGAATCCTGTACACCAAATATTGGGTAGCGATGCAACACAGGAAGAGGTTGACGCTTTAACTGAAGAATTAGGATTGAATGAACCTTTTTTTGTGCGATTTTTCAATTATGTTAAAAATGTAGTTACTAAATTTGATTTTGGGAAGTCTTATACGACGAGAAATCCCGTATCGCAAGAGATAGCGACAAGATTTCCTTTTACATTGAAACTAGCGTTCTATGCTGCAATTGTCTCAGCGGTGATTGGTGTTTTAACAGGCATTGTGGCAGCAACCAGACAGTATTCTATATTTGACGGACTAGCTACGATTATTGCTCTATTAGGCGTATCCATGCCTATATTTTGGCTGGCTCTGATGCTGATATTGATTTTTGCCATAAATCTGAGTTGGCTGCCGGTTTCAGGCTCGTATGGACCTGAATACTGGATATTGCCTGTTGCAACTGTCGGTATGACAGGTGCGGCTAATATTATGAGAACCACAAGATCCAGCATGCTCGAAACGATAAGGCAGGATTACATCAGAACAGCGCGGGCTAAAGGACAAAAGGAAAATAAGGTCATAACTGATCATGCTTTGAAGAATGCACTAATACCTGTAATAACTGTAATAGGTCTTCAGTTTGGTGGAATACTCGGAGGCTCGGTAATATCAGAAACGGTATTTGCTGTACCGGGCATAGGTAAATATATGATAGATGGCATTATGCAGCGCGATCAACCAGTTGTATTGGCAACCATTATCTTTCTGTCATTCTGCGTATCGGTTGTCAATCTGGTCGTAGATGTGCTATACAGTTTTATTGATCCGAGAGTCACGACCCATAAATCAAAAGATAAAAAAGATAAAA
>JAUYTY010000068.1 GCA_030694905.1 Eubacteriales bacterium
AATTCGCCATTATTCATGCCGACAAAAAGGGCTATATTATCCTCACTGGATCTGGTTCTGTAAGGGCTTTCCTTTCCCGGCTCGGTGAGCGTACCCCGATTCTCACGTATCTCATCAGCTGTCAGGTCGTCGACATATGCAAGATCTTTATTAATCAGTTCAAGCACGCATTCATACATTGTCTGAAAATAGTTCGAGGCATAATAAACAATCCCATTCCAATCAGGACAAAGCCATCTGACGTCCTCTATGATCGCATCGATATACTCATCATCTTCTTTTGTCGGGTTTGTGTCATCAAAACGAAGATTGAAAATTCCTCCGTTGTTGATAGCCAGACTGTAATTCAACCAAATAGATTTGGCATGGCCTATGTGCAAAAATCCATTGGGCTCAGGGGGAAATCTTGTGTGGATTTTTCTGTCATAAACACCTTCCCGTATATCCTTATCAATTATCTTTTGAATAAAATTGCTGCTATCGTTAAATGAATCTGTCATAAAATCCTCCTTAAATCAAACTAACTAAGCACCTTTATCATAATTACCCTATAAATTTATCACAATGTAATGTTTAAATCAATTGAATGGTTCAAATAGTTGTGTTATTATTATTTAAATATTTAAAGATGGAGCGTGTGAAATGGATAAAATAGGCTTTATAGGTGCCGGCAATGTCTCAAAAGCCATGATCACCGGTATGGTCAGGAAAAAATTTGATTTGGATAGAATCTACATCAATTCCAAGACCAATGAAACCAAAGAAAGATTGAGCATAGAACTGATGGTTATGTGTGCCAAAAGCAATATCGATCTGGTAAAAAAATGCAAATATATATTTTTCGCCATCAAGTCACAGCATTATAAAATTGTTTTTGACGAAATAAAGGAGTATCTAGAGCCAGAAAGACATGTTATCATCAGTCTTGCACCGGGTTATAGCATTGAAGAAATTAGGCAATATACCGGAATAGAAAACTTGAAAATCATGCGTGCCATGCCTAATATCCCATCTTTGGTTGGTGAAGGGATGACGGGTGTGTTTTACGACAGGGACATATTCACTGCTGAGGAAAAATCGGACATCAACACAATTTTCCAAGGATTCGGGGAGGTTCAAGAGCTTGATGAAGAGGACCATATGGATTCACTGGTTTCCATATCAGCCAGCTCACCCGCTTATGTCTATATTATGATAGAGGCCATGGGAGATGCAGGTGTTCTGACAGGCTTGCCAAGAAAAATGGCATATAAGATGGCCGCACAGGCGGTAATGGGAGCTGCCAAAATGGTTAAGGAACTGGATATGCACCCGGGGGAACTGAAGGATGCCGTCTGCTCGCCAGGAGGTACTACCATCGAAGCAATAAAAGTATTGGAGGACAGAGGTTTCAGAAGCGCTCTGATCGAATCCATGCTGGCCTGCTATAATAAAGCAAAAAACCTTAAACGATAGTATATTATAATAGGCTGATTATACTAAAATCAGCCTATTATTTTCATTATTCCCAGAAACACCAAAGGCACAAACAGTGCCGGCAGCATATTTCCCACCTTGATTCTATCTCTTATCAATATGTTTAGACCAATTCCCATAATCAGTAAACCGCCTATGGCAGACATCTCAGTTATTATTACATCTGTCAGGATATCTTTTGCAAAACTTGATATCAAAACTATGCTGCCCTGATACAGGAAAACCGGAACACTTGCAAAGATCACACCGATGCCCATGGTAGCCGTCAAAGCGACAGATACGATTCCATCAATCAGCGATTTGGCAAACAGCACATCGTGTTTTCCTAGAAGCCCCCCTTCAATGGCCCCTATTATAGCCATGGATCCAATGCAATACATAAGCGAAGCTGTGACAAAACCCTGGCCTATATTACTGTCCGTTTTGCTGAACCTGTCTTGAAGCCTGGCACCAATATTGTCCAATTTCTTTTCAATATCAATCTTTTCCCCGATAAGAGCACCCGCCACCATGCTACAGATGACCAGCAAAATATTCTGTGCCCCCAAAGCCATCTGAAGGCCAATCAATATGACCGCCAGACTCATAGATTTCATGATTGTATCGTTATACTTCTCCGGAATCAGGTTCTTGAAAACCAATCCCACTATACTACCGACTATTATTGCAGCTGTATTGACCAATGTACCTAGCAAATTATACTCCTTTTACAGTTCTTCGTTATTTTGATCTAAAAAAAATCTACCATCATTGTTCTGATGGTAAATTAAGACATTATATCATAATTATTTTAATATCTCTAACCTAAATTATATTTTTTATCGATAGTCCGAAATCATCCAACAGATGGCTGATTCTTTCCCTTTTTTTACTTTCAGATTTTCCACGGTCTCCCATAAAAAAGACTCTTTCCAACAAATCCGCATCTTTTAACGCTTCCTCGTAAGGACCATCTATTTTTTTCTTTTTAGAATGTCTTGAAATGCTATTTGCAATGATTTCAATCTCTTTTTCATCAAATAGGCCAGAGTCCGCCAATAGTTTCTGCGTCATTATGGCGCCTGTCGGTCCATGTCCTTCTGTATAGTCATCATTTGAAATCCTTCCCAAATCATGCAACAAACCAATTATAAAACCAAGCTCAGCGTCCAGTCCTCTCCTATAGGCGGCAGCTGCACAAAAATAAGCGACGCCATAGCAATGAATCGTTTCATCAAAGCTACCGTCGTCAAATACATATCCGGTATCGTTAACCATCATTAGATTCTTATCAAGTATCTCCATCACAAATTTAACTCTTTCCATTAAACCACCTACCCATATTAGCTGTTTCTTGCAACGAGTGCACCTATCAACACGGCTGCAACAATGACCACTACAATAATAACTATACCATTTAAAGCCAAATCCTTCACCCCTCATTAAATTATATCACTTGTCAGATTTGATTTCTACCTGCGAATTAAAAATATAAATCTACCATGCAAGCTTTTTTAGGATTCCACTCATTACTTCAACTGCTATTGCTATATCTTCATTGGATGCAAACTCCACTGGCGAGTGACTCCTGCCATCCTTGCAAGGTATGAATAAAAGCGAAGCAGGAAACCTTTCAGCAAATATCTGGGCATCATGGCCTGCGCCGCTATTCATCCTCATATAAGGCAATCCCAAATCCTTCACAACAACCTCGCATAGATTGATGAGTTCCTTGTTTAAATCCACTGGCAATTCACTGGTGGCTAGATTGCAATTGACTTTGAATCCTTGGTGCTTAAGCTGGTTCAATTCCAATTGAATAGCCTCATTCATCCTCGTGAGTTTATCAACGTCCATATCTCTAAAATCAATGGTAAATATCGTTTTCTTTGGCACGACATTTGATGATCCGGGCTCAACCCTGATCTTGCCAACCGTGGCTGTGGCAGAGTTGGAAATCTCAGCGACGACCTCCGGTAGCTTTGCCATAAATTTCGATGCTGCAGACAGTGAATCCAATCTCATATTCATTGGTGTGGTGCCGGCATGGTCTTCTCTCCCAATAATCTCCACTTCAATAAAAAATATACCGTTAATTCTTTCAATAATTCCTATTTTATTGCCTGTTTTCTCCAATACCGGACCCTGCTCTATATGCACCTCAAAATAACTGTGAATGTCGTCTCGCTTAGCCTTCATGACATTATCAGGATCATAACCTGCAAGCAGCATTGCAGTCTTTAAACTTATACCATCTTCATCAACAGAGTTCAGTTCATTCTCCATCAAGCCATTGACGATAGCCCGACTTCCAACATATGACATGGCGTATCTGCTGCCTTCCTCCTCTGTCAAAGCGATGACTTCTATTGGTATTTTCGGGGCGCCGAATTTTTTAATGGTCTCTGAGACGGCAAGAAGTCCAATAATAATGCCTGCTGCTCCATCATAAGCCCCACCATCTCTGACTGTGTCAATATGTGATCCCACCAGAATTTTTTTCACGTCAGTATAATCTATTGAATTTTTCAGTTTGCCATAAACATTTCCAACAGCGTCTTCAGATGCCAGAAGGCCTTCATTTTCAATGAGGCTCTTGAACAGTTCTTTTGCTGCCTTGTCTTCCTTGGTGTAAGCACATCGCCACCTGATGCCATCCTTTAGACCAACTTGTCCCAGACGATTAATATAAAATTCAATTTTTTCCATTAATTCAACGTTTTTCAAAAACAGCACCTCTTTTTAATGATATTGACACGCATTAATTATATGATGAATGAAGGGAAAATAAAACCACTTCTCCAAATTTTGTTCAAATTATCATAAATAAATGAAATTGAAGCAATTTATATCTGCCTCAATTTCATTATAAAGCGCAAAGTCTTGCTCTATATTCAGTTTATCTCATATTCTTATGGAACATACTGCTCTGTTATGCTTTGAACGAATCCATCTTTTGTCGCAATTCTAAAGGGTAGCGAAAAATCTGAGTTATATTTTTCAAGATGTTCTTTGAACTCCTCTACGGTAACTGATTTAGGAGCACCACCTTCATCCCAATTTATAATATTGTATAGAGTATCTTCATTTGCTTGGAGAAACATTGATTCGTTTTTGGGATTGTGAATATAAAACCCATTTGGCATGTCTTTGTCTGTATCTATATTAAGCTCCTTCAGTCTCTCGGTGTCATCCAATG
>JAUYTY010000051.1 GCA_030694905.1 Eubacteriales bacterium
AAAATACAATCATAACTCAGAAGCTAGGAATTCACTGGTTGCCAGCGGAACCAATATAAAAGGACATGTTGAAAACAGCATTATTTTCCGAGAGGCCAAAATTGAAGAAGGCGCAAAGGTGAAGAACTGCGTGATTATGCAGCAGTGTGTAATAGGAGAAAACAGCGTAGTTGTCAATGCGGTTTTGGATAAGTATGTTAAAATAGGGAGCAACAAGATATTGGTGGGGACATTAAAGGAGCCACTGATCATCAAGAAGGATTCTATAATATAAAGGAGGATACCGATGTGAAAATATTGTACGTTACATCTGAAGCAGCCCCCTTCGCTAAAAGTGGTGGTTTGGGAGACGTTGCCGGGTCCCTTCCAAAGGTTTTTAAACAGAAAGGCATCGACATAAGGGTTATTATGCCTTTGTATCGAAATATAAATGAAAGCTACAAGGAAAAACTGGAAGTGATCGGCAGCTACGAGGTTGAACTGAATTGGAGACATCAGAAATGTGAAATCAGCAAACTGACTCTGGAAGGTGTTGTTTACTATTTTATAGGAAATAGCTACTATTTCGATAGAGACGGGCTATATGGCTATTTTGACGAGGCAGAAAGATACCTGTTCTTTTCAAAGGCGGTACTGGACTTTGTACCCAAATTTGATTTCTGGCCGGATATTGTCCACTGCAATGACTGGCAATCAGCGATCATCCCATTTTTGCTTGAAAAACAATACAGAAATCACTACAATCAATTGAAAACGGTCCTTTCCATTCATAATATCAAGTATCAGGGTGTTTACGGTGAGGAAACCATAATGGACATCCTTGGATTGAAGAAGGAAGATCTAACCAGGGATATCGAGTTCAAAGGGGACACCAATATGATGAAGGCGGGCATCTACAATGCAGATTGGGTCACTACCGTATCGCCAACCTATGCCAGAGAGCTGGAATACGAGTACTACGGTGAAGGGCTTGACGGTGTCATCAGAAACAACAGCCATAAAATGACAGGTATACTGAACGGTATAGACTATGAAACCAATAACCCTCAGACAGATATGAATCTGTATGTCAATTACACCAAATCAATCAAGAAGAAAAACGAAAACAAGAGACAATTCATGAATGATCTAGATTTGAAATATGATGAGGATAAGCCTTTGGTTGGAATTGTTTCCAGATTGGATGAGCTTAAAGGCATCGACCTGATTACAGGTGTTATTTATGAGATCATGAAGCTGGGTATTAACCTTGTGGTGTTGGGCACTGGAGATAAAAAGTATGAAGATGTCTTCAGACACATACACAACAGTTTCCCTGACAATGTATCTGTCAACATCAGATTCGATTCCGGCATAGCGTCAAAAATCTACGCAGCAAGCGATATCATTCTGATGCCATCCAGAGTGGAACCCTGCGGATTGACCCAGATTATAGCGCTAAAATATGGGGCGGTTCCATTGGTCAGAAAAACCGGAGGACTGAATGACACCATCACAAAGTTCGATATCGTCACCGGTGAAGGCAATGGATTTGTCTTCAGTTCATACAACGCCCATGAGATGCTATCAGAGCTTAACAGAGCTGTTTGTCTTTTCAGGAAAAACCGTGAATCATGGAACAAATTGGTTGCCAATACCTTCAAGTCAAAATTCGACTGGAGCCGATCAGCCAATCAATACATCGAAATATACGACAAGTTGATCAAAGGATAATTGAATGGAGCTAATTTACAATTCACAGATGTCTGAGCACAAGTCGCCCTTTGGTGCTGTTGAGACAGGAACAACAATTGAAATCAAGATTAAGACAACTAAGGAAGACCGGTTGAGCTGCAATCTGGTAACCTACTGCGATGAGAAAACCCAGGTTCATCCGATGGCGATAGCGGCTGAAATGGATTATTACAACATCCATAGGGTCATCTTTGAAGCTCCGCCGGAACCCTGTGTCATGTTTTACCATATTGAAGCTATCAATGGCTGGGGAACCCTTTATGTAGGCAATAACCCGGATAAAATGGGTGGAGAAAGCTATGTCTACAGGGACAATCCCGTACCGTTTCAGATTACAGTTCACAAAAAGGACATTCAAGTCCCCGACTGGTATAAAGAAGGTATCTTGTATCAGATTTTTGTCGACCGTTTCAACAGCGGTGGAGAAGAAGACCTATACAAGAATCGGACGGGCTTCGTGAAATATACCAACTGGCATGATAAAAACCGCTATATCAAGGACCCCAAGGGACATATTCTTTATTGGGACATATACGGGGGCAATATCAAGGGCATCACAGAAAAAATTGATTATCTGAAGAGACTCAGCGTATCTGTTTTATATCTGAACCCAATTTTCGAGGCCAACAGCAATCACAAGTATGACACGGCTGATTATGAGAAACTCGATCCTGGGTTTGGCAAAGAGTCAGATTTTGATTACTTCATAAAAACATGCAAGGATAATGGAATCAATGTTATATTGGACGGTGTTTTCAGTCATGTCGGGAGTGACAGCAAATACTTCAACAGAAGAGGAACCTATCCTGCTGTAGGCGCTTTCCAATCGAAAGATTCACCCTATTATGAATGGTTTGACTTTATCAACTATCCTCTGGACTATGACAGCTGGTGGAAAAATCTCAGTTTGCCAAATGTGAGGGAGATGCATCCCACCTATCTGGACTATATCGTGACAGGGGAGGAAAGCATTATCAAACGATGGATCAAAAGAGGAATAAAGGGATGGCGTTTGGATGTTGCGGATGAGCTCCCGGATGAGTTTATTGAGCTCATCAATAAAGAGAGCAAGTCTAAAGACAAAGATAGTGTGATCCTTGGCGAGGTCTGGGAAGACGCCTCCAACAAGGTAAGCTATGGCAAGCTGAGAAAATATTTCCTGGGAAATGAGCTGGATTCAGTGATGAATTATCCTTTCAAAGAAGCCTTTATCAAGTTTATTCTGGGAGATATGGATGCGGTTGACGTGTTAAAAAAAATGATGTCTTTGTATGAGAATTATCCGCGTGAATACTTTTATTCCTGCATGAATCTCATTGGCAGCCATGATACAGTCAGAGCATTGACCATACTTGGAGAAGCTCCTTCAGAGTATAAGATAGAAGATATTGAGGCATTTGAGTACGAACTGACAGTAGAACAGTATCAGCTCGCTATCAGGAGAATGAAAATTTTGTCGTTCTTGCAGGCCACATTTCCAGGAATACCATGCATCTATTACGGAGATGAGGTAGGTATGCAGGGTTTCAGAGATCCATACTGCAGAAAGCCATATCCATGGGGGCAAGAAGATCTGGACCTACTTGACTGGTACAGAAAGATATTTGGTCTCAGAGAGGGGCTTGAAGTGTTGAAAAAAGGGGATTGGGTGCCTTACATTTGCAAGGACGGTGTCTTTAGCTTTGTCAGGGAATTTGAGAATGAAAAAATACTGTGCGCGGTAAATGCTTCCAAGGGAACAAAAGAAATACAGATATCGTCAAATCAGGCATATGACATTATCAATGATCAGCCTATAGGCAATACACTCAAGGCTGAAGGTATTAGCTGCCATCTGATCAGAATGGCAGATAAGCGCTAATTATTACATTAAATACACATTTGCTATTTGATTGTTGACAATGTAATTGGAGTGTATTATTCTGATAATGGAAAAATGATAATAAGGAGGATAAAGATGATTAAAATATTCATGCATACTATAGGAAGTTCATATGCAACAGTAGCCAAAGGCATCGGTGCGCCTGTTTTTAATCTGTTTACACAGCCTCCAAATGTTGGTATTAAGTAGAATCAATGCAATATTTTGATTATATTTGACCGCAGGCTGTTTAAACAATCCTGCGGTTTTTTAATTCTATTCCGCAGTCAACCCTGCGGTTTTTGTATTTTCTAAGACAATTATGGAGGTGAAGACTTGAAAAAACTTAGCAAACTATGGCATTTCATGAAGAACAATAGAGGAAAATATATCCTTTCAATCTTATTTATGGGCATTTCTGTAGGATTTTCATTATTGGTGCCGGTCATTATTCAGATGGTTGTGGATTCGTTTATTGGAGAGATACCATCGGATTATTTATTTATTCAAAGAATCATTCAGATGCCGGGAGGCAGGGAATATGTCCGAAACAACCTATGGATTGGCGGACTTGCAATCATTGTCATCACTGCGGTGTATGGTCTGTTTCTATTTTTGTCAAACAGGTTGTCTGCAGAGGCATCTGAAGACATAGCCAAAAATATAAGAGATAGGGTTTATGACCATATCCAGCAGATGCCCTTTGATTATCACAAAAACTCAGATACTGGAGATTTGCTTCAGAGAGCCACTTCAGATGTGGAGACAGTCAGACGATTCTTGTCCATACAGCTGATGGAGGTGGGAAGGGCGATCTTTATGGTTGCTATAGCCCTATATTTCATGCTGCAGATAAGCTGGAAAATGACGATAGCCGCCATGATGCTGACACCAGTCATATTCTTCTTTGGCTATATATTCTTCATCAAAGTCCAGAAGGCCTTCAAGATATCCGACGAGGCAGAGGCTGAATTGTCAACAGTGATCCAGGAGAACCTGCACGGTACAAGAGTGGTTCGTGCTTTTGCCAGAGAAAAATTCGAGATAGAGAAATTCAAGGAAAAAAACAGGCTTTATGCAGAAAAAACCTACAGATTAATCAAATACCTGGCCTATTATTGGTCCATATCAGACTTTATATCACTGGCATCCATTGGGCTGGTACTGGTATCTGGTGTCTATTTCACCTATATGGGAGAGATAACGCTAGGGGCAATCATCGTATTTGTCCAATACGAATACAGACTACTTTGGCCAATCAGACAGCTAGGAAGGATACTCTCGGATTTGGGGAAAGCTATTGTATCCTCTGATAGAATCCAGGAAATACTGGATGGTGAGATCGAGACCGACAAAGAGAACGAGACGACACCCGAAATCAAGGGAGAGATTGTGTTTGATGACGTATCCTTTGCCTATCCGGACAATTTTGACCGGAAGGTGCTGGACCGTGTTTCCTTCACAGTCAAAAAAGGCCAGACAGTCGCGGTCATAGGAAGGACAGGATCAGGCAAATCCTCGCTGATTCACTTGTTGGGGCGTCTTTATGATGTGGACGATGGTCGCATCATGATTGATGGTGTCGATATTAAAAACATCCAGAAAAAATGGCTGAGAAAAAACATAGGCATCGTCTTGCAGGAGCCCTTCCTGTTTTCAAAAACCATCAAGGACAATATCAATTTCAGCAGCCAACAATCAGAGAAAGCCATTTATGAGGCCGCTAAAATAGCATCGGTACATGAGATCATAAAGGAATTCGACAAAGGCTACGACACGCTGGTCGGAGAAAAGGGAGTGACATTGTCAGGCGGTCAGAAGCAAAGACTGGCCATAGCCAGAACACTTGTCAACGACTATCCGATTCTTGCCTTTGATGATTCCTTAAGCGCAGTGGACACAGAAACAGACATCGCTATCAGAAAGGCTTTGTCCGAAAGAAAGAAAGACATCACCACATTCATCATCTCTCACAGGGTTGCATCAGTCTATGACGCCGACAATATTCTGGTCATCGAAGACGGTAAGATCATCGAGAGAGGAAACCACGCCCAATTGATGGCTTTAGGCGGTTACTACAAACGGATCTGGGATATCCAGATGGCGTAGGTTCAGGAGGAACACACATGTCCGATTATGAATTTCAAGAACAAGAATACACAAAAAAAATAGATATGAAAATATGGAAAAAGATCTTCAAATACCTGATCCGATACAAGAAACTGGTGGCAATCCTGATATTTTTCATGATCAATCTGGCTCTTGCGGATGCCATATTTCCTCAAATGACCCAAAGGGCAATTGACGATTTTATAGTACCGGGTCAGCTACAAGGTCTGGAAAACTTCATACTGCAATTCTGCCTGCTGATTGTATGGCAGTCGTTGAATATATTCATCTTTATATCAACAGCTGGAAAAATCGAGATGAACCTGACCTATGATATCAGAGAAGAGGCATTTGACAAGCTTCAGAAACTATCCTTCTCATATTATGACAGGACACCCACTGGCTGGATCATGGCTCGGATGACATCTGACACCAGAAGACTTGGAGAAATCATCTCCTGGGGTATTGTCGATATCGTGTGGGGATTTTCGTTGATGATTATCATAGCGGGTTTTATGATTGCATACAATTTGAAGCTGGCATTGCTGACATTATCAGTTGTCCCGGTTCTCGCTATTCTAAGCATCTACTTTCAGAAAAAAATACTAGAGGCCTATCGTGTTGTGCGAAAGATCAACTCAAAAATTACCGGCTCGTTTAGCGAAGGCATTTCAGGTGCCATCACCACTAAGGTTTTGGTTGGGGAAGAAAAACACCTGAATGAATTTAAAGAAATTACCTCTGACATGAAACGGTCGTCCATTAGAGCGGTAATATTTTCGGCTTTGTTTCTACCGATCGTTCTGACCCTGTCCAGTGTTGCTATAGCCCTTGTGGTATGGTCTGGAGGCAACAGCGTCATCCAGGGTGCCATCACATATGGGACGCTTGTGTTGTTTATCTCCTACGCCACACAATACTTCGAGCCTATCAGGGAGGTTGCTAGAGTTATTGCTGAATTTCAGCAGGCTCAGGCTGCAGCTGAAAGAGTTATTTCATTGATTGATGAAGAAATGGACATATTTGATTCAGATGATGTCAGAGAAAAGTACGGAACTATCTTGGAACCGAAAAGGTCGAATTGGGAAGAATTGAAAGGCGACATTGGTTTTAAGAACGTGTCATTCAAATACAAGAACGGTGAAGAGGTCTTGAAAAGCTTCAATCTGTCGGTCAAACAAGGCCAGAGCATCGCCTTGGTGGGAGAGACAGGATCGGGTAAGAGTACAATTGTAAACCTGATATGTAGATTTTACGAGCCAACAGAGGGCATGATAGAGATAGATGGTGTTGACTACCGAAACAGGTCAATCGCCTGGCTTCATGAAAACATAGGATACGTGCTGCAGGCCCCGCACCTTTTTAGCGGGACCATAGAGGACAATATCAGATACGGCAAGCTGGATGCCACAGAAGAAGAAATCACTGAGGCGGCCAGGCTTGTCAATGCCCATGAGTTTATCTTGAAGTTTCCAGAGGCCTATAAGACACAGGTAGGAGAGGGTGGAGGCAAGCTTTCCACCGGAGAGAAACAACTCATCTCCTTCGCAAGGGCAATCATATCAAATCCCAGAATATTTGTCCTGGATGAAGCCACTTCATCCATCGATACACAGACAGAGAGAATGATCCAGGATGCTATAGAAAAAGTCCTCCAGGGGAGGACCTCATTCGTGATTGCCCACAGGCTGTCTACCATAGTAAACTCTGATAGAATACTGGTAATCGAAAAGGGAGAAGTCGTAGAGGAAGGAACCCATGAAGAGCTGATGGCCATAAAGGGACATTATCACAACCTATATACCAATCAGTACAGGGAGAATGCCTTCAAAGCCCTCTAAACCCTGGCCACAAACTCAAACTCCTCATTATCGGGACCATCAAAAAAAATAATCTGCGCAGTACCTACGACTCTTGGTTGAGAATGTTCGATACCAAGAGTTTTTAGCAGGTCCATTTTTTCAGTCAGCGAATCCACCTTAAAGGCGATATGCTCGATAGGACCCGGCGTTCTTTCCAGATGCCCATCCTTTGCAATCAATTCTATGACAGTACCTCCCACATCCAGAAAAACCAATCTGCTCTCGGGATACTGATAATCCTTCAATATCTTGGCGGATAACACCTTCTCATAAAATGCCAGCGAGCGCTCAATGTCCGATACCTTAATGCCGATATGTCCAAATTTCATTTCAACACCTCCTGATTCATTATATATTTAGAACTGACTGATGTCAAAAGGCAGGATTTTTTGGTATAATAATGCTATCACACAATTCAGTTTATCCGATGACTAACCGTGCTAAGACTCCCACTTCTATCCGATGACTAACAGTGCTAAGAGTCCCTGAATAACGGTTTCTAAGGTTCAGATGGCGTATGAAACGCCAACTGAACCCAAGAACCCTGTTGATGAAAGAAGGAATAGCATGTTTATCATAAGAATAAAAAAAGACAATCTCAGCTCCATCAAGCATTTGTCCGATGACTAACAGTGCTAAGAGTCCCTGAATAACGGTTTCTAAGGTTCAGATGGCGTATGAAACGCCAACTGAACCCAAGAACACTGTTGATGAAAGAAGGAATAACATGTTTATCATAAGAATAAAAAAAGACAATCTCAGCTCCATCAAGCATTTGTCCGATGACTAACAGTGCTAAGACAAGCACTGTATAGTCCCTGGATAACGGTTTCTAAGGTTCAGATGGCGTATGAAACACCAACTGGAACCAAGAACCCTGTTGATGGGAAAAGCTGCGAGATATACATTTGGCGGAATCCAGATATTTCAAGGATCGCTATAGGAATATGACCTTTGAGAAGAGATGTCATAAGTTTGAATTAATCGATGATGATGATCTGCTCTTAGAATTGATCAAAGAGGGAAATGAAACAATTGGTTACTGCATATCCTCATTTGCAAAGGGGATCGGTGAAATTGACTCGCTGTTTGTAGAAGAGTCATACAGAAACAGAGGCTATGGGAAAGAATTGTTAGACAGTGCCATCCATTGGCTGAACCTGAAGACATGCGACAAAATCATCCTATCCGTTGCAGATGGCCATGAATCGGTATTGCCGTTTTATGAAAAAATGGGATTCTATCCGGAATCAACCTTGCTGCAGTTGAGAAAAACACAACACTGAAATTTGAGGAGAGAAAAAGATGAAAATAGCCATTGTTTACAACAGGGAGAGTCAAGCGGTCATCAATCTGTTTGGAACATTGAACCGGGAGAAATATGGACTTGAAACAATAAATGATATTAAAAATGCCTTGGAAAAAGGTGGCCATCAAGTCCGCACCTTTGAGGGAGACAAGAATATCATTGAAAAACTTGAAAAATTCATGCCCTCGGTGATTTCAGGCGAGAGGCCGGGTCTGGTTTTCAATTTGAGTTACGGTATCCAGGGAAAGGGCAGGTATATGCACATTCCTGGAATATTGGAGATGTTGGGTATACCTTATGTGGGATCAGGACCTGATACCCATGCTATCGCTTTGGACAAGGTTGTCACAAAAATGATCATCGCGCAAAAGGGCCTGCCTACACCTAGATTTACAGTAATGGACAGGCCTGATTCGCCTTTCAAGGAGGATTTGAAATATCCTCTGATTGTAAAGCCAAAGGATGAAGCGGTATCCTTTGGCTTGAGGATAGTTCATAATGAAGAAGAACTCAGAGAAGGGGTAAGGGTCATCTTTACCACATTTAACACACCAACCTTGGTTGAGGAATATATTGACGGAAGAGAGATCAATGTGGGACTACTGGGCAACAATCCTGTCGTGGCATTGCCACCTGTTGAGCTGAATTTTGGCGAGGGACTTCAGATTTATACTTTTGAAGACAAGAAAAACACCAGTGGAAGAACAGTGGAAAAGATCTGTCCCGCACCGCTTTCTCAAGAAGAAACGGAAAAAATCCAACAGCTAGCTATAGACACCTTCAATGCTCTGGGCTGCAGTGACAGCGCCAGGGTTGATTTCAGACTGGATAAAGAAGGAAATCCTTATATTTTAGAGGTAAACTCTATGGCGAGTCTGGGAGATACCAGCTCGTTTGTATTCGCAGCAGAGAAAATGGGATTGGATTACACTGCCTTGATCAACCGGCTTATAGACGTGGCGTATGAAAGATATTTCGGACCATATATTCTTCCAAGCGCGGAAAACGGCGTCAACGATATGGCTGTAAACATCTTTAATGTCATCACCCGTAAAAGAGATGACATGGAAGAGGAACTGAAAACATGGACTAATATACCAAGCTGGACAGAGGATCCTGTGGGAATCCACACGGTTCTTAGAAAAATAGAAGAAAGAATGAATAAATTGGGATTGACAATCAACGATGAACACACCAATGGCCGGTCAGCATGGACTTGGTCCACCAAAGCCGGATTCAAAGATGGAACTCTGATAGTGATCCCTCTGGATATACCCGGAAATAGAACGGGATTTCCAATACCCTTCAGATCCGAACAGGAATGGCTTTATGGCGAGGGGATTGCATCCAGCAGAGGCGGGCTGACAACTTTATTAAGAACATTGGAGGCACTGAAGGAAATAAAGGTTTTGGATAGTAGAAAAATCGGTGTGTTCTATTATAACGACGAAGGCAGAGGCATGCGATACAGCAGCCCTACACTGGTGGAAGCGGCCAAATGGGCAAAACAAGTGATAATAATGCAACCGGGATTTGAAGGCGGTAAGATTATAGATCAAAGAAGAGGCACCAAAAAATTTGCCGTCATTCTCGAGGGAGTGCCCATCAGAGTTGGAAGTCGTGCTAAGCAAATAGACGCTTTGTCATATTTTCTGGAGCAGGCTCATGGACTGCAAGCTCTCAGCAGTCCGGATAAAAAACTGACAGTTGCCGTCCATGATTTGCATTCTGAACGCTATAGCGTTTTGCTTCCTCACCGGGTTAAAGCAACAGTATCTTTGACATATCTGGATGAAAATTTGTCAAGGATGGTTGAAAATGAAATCAGAAACATATTTAAGAGCAATCCCAAAGGCATACAGGCCTTTGTGGAAAAACTTGAAGAAAGGCCGCCTTTGATAAAAAGAAAGAATAATCCCCTTTTAAACAAACTGGAAACCCTATCTGAAGAATTGAAGATTCCATTCGGCACAGAATCAAGTCTTTTGGCAACCGCAGCAGGCGTAATTCCGGAGGATCTCCCGGTCGTTTGTGGGTTTGGACCTGCCAGCAGAGGTTTATATACACCCAATGAAGCAATCAACAGGTCGGAGCTCATTGAGAAAACCTTGCTTCTTGCTCTGCTGCTTTTGGAATAAAAGATAAAGCAAGAAAAAGAAATAGAGGCTTTATACAAAAGTAGATTATATGATATAATTGTGGAAAGAATTTTTAGGAGGTACGACTATGACTAAAGATTTATCCAATGAAAAATGCGTTCCGTGCTCAATCGGAACACCGCCGATGGAGGGACTTGAGCTTAAAAGAATGCTTGCAGAAATAGGACCGACATGGCAACTGGTCGAAAAAAAACAAATCGAAAAATCTTTCAAATTCAAGGACTTCAAATCAGCTCTGGATTTTGTAAACAAGGTAGGCATTATAGCTGAGGAAGAGGGACATCATCCAGATATCAAGGTGGGCTGGGGACGAGCTAAAATAACACTTATTACCCACAAGATCGGAGGCCTTTCCAGAAATGATTTTCTGATGGCGGCTAAAATAAACAAGTTGTAGGATCAACAGGGTTCTTGGGTTCAGGTGGCGTTTGAAACGCCATCTGAACCTTAGAAACCGTTATCCAGGGACTCTACAGTGCTTATCTCCCACTTATAGAAGTGGGAGATAAGCACTGTTAGTCATCGGACAAAGAGAACTGGGATTGATGTTTCAGGCATCTTGAAGGGGGGTGACAGAATTGTTTATGGAGTTTATCATACTCGGGGTTTTCCTAATTATTGTTGGTATTTTTCTGGAGAAATATCTGATTAAAAAATATGGTATCGAGAAGAACAAGGGCTGGACCAGATATGTCAACAAACATCACATGTGGGGAGAGTACATCCTGCTGGCGATTGGCATCATATTGTTTGCTGCTTTTGCCGAAAGAGGAACTGTAAGAAGCAATGGTATACTAATATTGGTTATTGTTGTCCACTTATTCCGGATCACCATGCAGTGGCGATATGAAAGAGAGAAAAGAGAACACATACTGACAGCCCTGAGCATCGCTATGTTCTCAGTGCTTCTAGTGGGGGCTAATATCTTTCTCCCTTGAGGAAGAACTTCAAATGTAACTAAAAGGCACATGAAACAGATTCATGTGCCTTTAGCATATAGTCGACTGTATTTGTCATCACATATTATAGTATTTGTCCAGAATCTTCATGACCTCATCAATCTTCTGATCGCCCTCTTGTTCATTTGTAAAGGCTGCCTTTATGCACCCATCGATATGAGCCTTCAATATTTCATGATTGGCTTTTTTGAGCAATGACTGAGCTGCCAAAACCTGGTTGGATATATCCACACAATAGCGGTCATCCTCCACCATCTTCATGATACCTTCAATCTGACCTTGAGCAGTCTTCAAAAGACGCGTCACTTTTTTCTTATCCGCATGCATTGGTTGACCTCCTATTGGAAACGGACAACTGTATAACCCGCATCATCGATGAGCTCCGAAATCATAGCCTCATCCACTTCCTTTTCAAATTCAACAACCGCCTTTTGATCTGCCAGAATCACCTCGGCCGATGTGACGCCATCAATACCTTTAAGTGTCTTTTCCACTCTCATCTTGCAGTGATTGCATGTCATTCCTTCGATAAATATTTCCTTTTTCATTTTCGTTTCTCCTCTATCTATATTCTTACTCATATTTTTTGGGTTTGAAACCCTTTAATCTCAATGCGTTGGTAACGACTGATACTGAGCTTAGACTCATGGCTGCAGCGGCGAACATAGGACTCAGCTTCCATCCAAGTATTGAGTAAAACACACCTGCGGCCAGTGGGATTCCTGCAGAGTTATAGAAGAATGCCCAGAATAGGTTCTGTTTGATATTTCGTATAGTTGCCTTGCTAAGTTGTATCGCTGAAACCACATCCAACAGATCACTTCTCATCAGCACCACGTCAGCGGACTCTATTGCCACATCCGTGCCGGCACCTATTGCGATGCCGATATCAGCTCTTGCCAGGGCTGGCGCGTCGTTAATTCCATCTCCAACCATAGCGACAACCTTATTGCCTTCCTGCAGTCTTCTGACCTCACGTTCCTTGTCAGCAGGCATAACCTCTGCGATAACTGTGTCGACACCTACCTGGAGGCCAATTGCTTCTCCTGTCAATTGATTGTCACCGGTCAGCATTACAACCTTGATACCCATTTTTTGGAAGGCGTGTATTGCTTCCTTGCTGGTTGGTTTGACAACATCAGCAGCTGAGATGATGCCTAGCAGCTTGGTATCTGCCAGATACAGCAGTGTTTTTCCTTCTTTGCTGAGTCTCTCATGCAGTTCAAGATGCTCCGAAACATCGATGCCGATTTCTGACATCAGCTTAACGTTACCGATACTGTATGAGCTGTTATTAATATTTGCCCTTATTCCTTTGCCTGGAATCGCATCAAATTTCTCCGGCTGATAAAGTGTCAGTCCCTTTTCTTCGGCGGCGTTTATTACCGCTTCGGCAAGTGGATGTTCGGATCCCTTTTCCATAGATGCGGCAATCTTTAATAGCTCCTGTTCATTCATATCTTGAAAGGTTATAATGTCTTTTACCTCAGGCTTTCCAACGGTGATAGTACCTGTTTTATCCAAAACGATTGTCTCTATCTTATGCCCTATCTCCAGCGCTTCTCCTGACTTAATGAGAATACCGTTCTCAGCACCTTTTCCGGTACCTACCATAATTGCCGTAGGCGTTGCAAGACCTAAGGCACAAGGGCAGGAGATGACCAGTACCGCGATGCCTATAGATAATGCAAACTCAAATGTGTGGCCTAGCAGCATCCACACGATGGTGGCCAGTAAGGCTATAATCAGCACTACGGGAACAAATATACCACTGATTTTGTCCGCCAATTTGGCAATTGGCGCTTTGGTGGATTGAGCCTCCTCCACCAGCTTGATGATCTGTGACAGGGTGGTCTCTTCGCCAACCTTTTCAGCTCTAAACTTGATGAAGCCTGTTTTGTTGATGCTGCCCGATGTTACCTTGCTGTCAGGTTTTTTCTCAACAGGGATGCTCTCACCTGTAATCATTGATTCATCCATGGACGTGTAGCCCTCTGTGACAATACCATCTGCAGGGATTCGTTTACCGGGTTTGACGATGATGATGTCTCCTTTGATCAGTTCTTCTACAGGAACCTCTCCCTCAATGCCGTTTCTTTCTACTAAAGCCGTCTTTGGACTCAGGTCCATCAGTTTTTTGATGGCTTCCGAAGTGCTTCCCTTTGCTTTGGCTTCAAGAAATTTACCCAAGGTAATCAGGGTCAGTATGACACCTGCCGATTCAAAGTAAAGATCGTGGGCATAGGTTTTAACAAGATCCATATTATCATGTCCAAGACCATAACCGATCCGATATATGGCGAAGACCCCATATACAATAGCGGCACCGGTACCGATGGCTATCAGCGAATCCATATTAGGGGATCCTTTAAACAAAGTTTTGAATCCTATCTTGTAGTATTTGCTATTGATGATCGCAACAGGCAGTGTCAAAAGAAACTGCGTGAATGCAAAGCTCATAACATTCATGTGACCTGTTAAAAATCCTGGTAACGGCCAGGCATACATATCTCCCATGGCTAGATAAAACAAGGGAATTGTAAAAATCAGAGACCAGATCAGTCGCTTCTTCATTTCCTTATATTCTTCTTCAGCAGGATTTCTTTCTTCTTTGGTTTTGCTGACAGCCTTGACCGGTTCTGCGCCATACCCAGCCTTTTCAACAGCTTTTATAATATCACTTTCACTGACCTTTGACTCATCAAAGGTTACATTCATATTGTTTTGCAACAGATTGACCGAAATATCGGTGACGCCATCTATTTTTTTGATGCTCTTCTCAACAGCCAGTGAGCAAGCTGAACAGGTCATGCCAGATATATTATATTTGTCTTTTTTCATAATTACCTCCCTTACACCCAGGGGGGGTGTATTAATATAATAACACTACACGGTTCCCGTGTCAATGCATATATGAGAGTAATAAGAACATGAGAGAAATTTCGCCAAGTAATACTTAGAGCCCAATATCAATAATAAGAGATAGAAAAACAAAACAATCTTATGAAAAATTTTAAAATCCGGGAACTAAAAATATAATCCTTCCGTCAAATCAAATAGTGAATATCACTAAATATGATATTTTAATAAAAATTTGATATTTAGTATTGACATCAGGATTAAAGTGAGCTATCCTATTGAAGGATAAAAAATACTATAAAGGAGGAATTGAAATGATCACTATGAAATTAAGAACAATCAGAAAAGCATCAGATGTAAGTGTCGGCAACGGGATAATTGTATCTAATTTTAGAATGTTTATGCAGCCTCCGAATGTGGGAATTATAGGAAAATAATTTTTCTCTGTAAATATTGACCGCAGGCTTGTGTAAACGCACCCTGCGGTTTTTTAGTGTCATAACCGCGGGAGAACCTGCGGTTTTTTTAATGGAATTTTAATAGATTAAACCTTATTGTTTAATACTTTAAGTTTAAAATATGTTTGATAGCAAATTAACAAAGGAGGTAATTCAAATGACAATCAGAAAGGTGAACGCAACAAGGAAATGAAGGGCTATATTGACAGCATTTGCGCTAAGTAGGAATAAGGAGGTAAAGAAATGAGCAAAGAGTTGAATATGATAATAGAGAATCGAAATGATAGGAATAAATCAAATAGTATTTTTGATAACGAAATTATAAGACAGAATCCTGAATTATGGGGAAAACTGATTTGGAGGATCTGATGGAAAACTGGAAATTATTGGAAGATGGAAGAAAATTGTTTATGAGACTGGAATACAAAAAAATAGAGAAAATGCCAAAGAGAAATCTTGAATATAGAATAATAGAAAACTTTCACGATTTTAGGCAGAAATAATTGGAGGAAATGATGAAAAACTGGAAAATATTGAAAGAAGGACGAAACCTTTATAAAAATATAGAATACAAAAACAATAGGAATAAGCAAGCCGTTGATTATCCATTTGGCGTGCTGAGAGATTTACCAAGGTTTTAAGCGACTGATTGGAGGACATTATGAATAATAGAACATGGTTAAGGGAGGGAAAGGTAGTTTTTAGAAAACTGGAACATGGAAAGCCACCCAGTACCGAAGAAAAATATAATCGGGAAGAAAGCCTATACAAACCATTTGTATAAGATTGGACTCCCTTAGGCCAATATATTAAGCGATGGGATGACCAGATAATGCAAGTATCTGTAATCCTGTCTTTTTTTTGTGGTATTACATGCCAATAAATTGTACAATAAAAGAAAAAAAGGAGAGCTATATGAAGATAAATAAGGTTGCAAGAGCAGGTACCATGGAATCCAGTGATATTTTCATAATGGTGCAGCCTGGCGACAATCAGGGGCTGGACATCCGATTGAGCAGCGTTGTCATCGATCAGTATGGCAATCATATCAGAAACGTAATAATGGAGACATTGAAATCGATGAACATAGAAGACATAGAACTGACGGCAAACGACAGGGGCGCATTGGATTATACCATCAGGTCACGGGTTGAAACTGCAGTCAAGAGAGCGCTTTGAGGAGGTGGGTACGATGAGGATTTTAAGAAGAAGTATGTTGTTCATACCTGGTAATAGTCCGAATATGATACAGAATGCCGGCATATTGGGAGCAGACAGTATCATCCTGGACGTGGAGGATGCAGTTAGTATCGATGAGAAGGATTCAGCAAGAAATCTCATCATGCACGCTCTGGAAGAAGTGGATTTCTACGGCTGCGAGGTTGTGGTCAGGGTCAATGCGCCATCGACAGCCTTTGGAGAGAAGGATCTTCGTGAGATAACCCCCAAAAGACCAGACGCCTTTATGATTCCCATGGCTACAGAGGAAGAAATCAGGCTAGCCGATGCCATCATATCTGAAATAGAGAAGGAAGAGGGCATTGAAGTGGGATCAATAAAGCTGGTGCCAATCGCCGAAACAGCCTATGCGGTGGAGAGCATTGCCGACATTATCAGAACATCTAAAAGGATAGAAGCCGTGCTTCTTGGCGCTGAGGATTTGACAGCTGACATGGAGATCTCCAGGACAAAAGAGGGTGGAGAAATCTATTATGCCAGAAACAAGATAGCCAACATATGCAAGGCATTCAAGATTCAGGCGATTGATACACCATTCGCCGATGTGAGTGACAGCAAGGGCCTGATAGAAGACACGCTGAAAGGAAAGAGCCTGGGAATGACCGGAAAGGCAGCCATCAATCCACGCCAGGTTGATACAATCCATCATGTCTATACACCGTCACAAGAAGAGATACAATATGCCAAAAGCGTCATTGATGCAATGAAGGAAGCCAACAAAGCCGGTAAAGGCGTATTCTCCTTCGAGGGGAAAATGATAGACGCACCGATCATACTAAGAGCTGAAACAGTCATCAGAAAAGCCATTCTAGCCGGAATGCTGAATGAGGAGGCGATGAAATGAAAAATATACTCGGTAGAGAAATACCTGACAGCGTGACCCTCCCCAACAGGCAGATCAGACTGTTTTCAGGCGTTCAGGTAAGACATGAAGATGTTGTTAAGAAAAGTGTGAAGACACGGGTTGCCGATCCAACAGAGGGCAAGGTAATCCATGATATAAAGAAAGCCATTGAAAAGTCTGGTTTGAAGGATGGTATGACAATATCCTTTCATCACCATCTAAGAAACGGAGATTATGTCATGAATCTGATCATGGCAGAGATAGCCGAAATGGGTATCAAGGATCTAAGCATCGCTGCCAGCTCCATATTCCCCATTCAAGCCCCGTTGGTGAAGCATATGGAATCCGGAACAGTAACAGGTGTCTATGCGGCCTATATGTCCGGACCTGTTGCCAAAGCCATATCAGAAGGGAAATTGAAAAACCCGGCTGTCATGCACACCCACGGTGGCAGGTCGAGGGCCATAGAATGCGGCGATCTAAAAATCGATGTTGCCTTTATCGGAGCGCCTACCTGCGACCCTATGGGAAATATCAACGGAACAGAAGGCAAGTCAGCCTGCGGATCATTAGGCTATGCCAACTCCGATGCCCTATATGCAGACAGAGTTATCGCTGTAACAGACAACCTGGTGGTTTATCCGGCTTGCCCAATTGAGATAACCCAGGAGTACGTCGATTATGTGCTTGTGGTTGACAGCATTGGCGATCCAAAGGGAATTGTCTCCGGAACGACGCAGATCACCAAAGACCCTGTAGGACTTAAAATCGCAAAAAATACCATCAGAGTCATAGAGGCCTCTGGTCTGCTCAAAGAAGGCATGTCATTCCAGACAGGAGCTGGCGGGACTTCTCTGGCAGTGGCCTCTTATCTAAAAGACATTATGAAAGAGAAAAGAATTACAGGCAGCTTCATGTCAGGCGGCATCACCGGCTATCTGGTGGATATGCTTGACGAAGGCTTGTTCAAGTGCATCATGGATGTACAGTGCTTTGATTTGAGTGCAATAGATTCACTGAAGAGAAACAAAAATCATCAGATCATGTCAGCCAGCATGTACGGGAATCCCCACAACAAAGGCGCACTGGTAAATGTTCTGGATATCGTCATACTGGGAGCAACGGAGATCGACCTCAATTTCAATGTCAACGTGACAACAGACTCTAATGGCTATATCATGGGAGGCTCTGGCGGACATAGCGACACGGCAGCTGGCGCAAAGCTATCCATAGTGGTTTCCCAACTGTTCAAAGGAAGACTGCCAGCCGTAGTGGATGAAGTGACAACTGTCAGCACGCCTGGCGAGACTGTGGATGTTCTTGTGACTGAAAGAGGAATAGCTATCAATCCGTTGAGACAGGATCTAATCGAGAAAATGAAAAAGCATAATGTTCCGGTGATGACTATCAAAGAGCTCCAGGACGTTGCAGAGAAAATGATTGGTAAACCGGAAAAGATTCAGAGATCGGACAAAATTGTCTCAGTAGTTGAATACAGGGACGGCACCATTATAGATGTGGTGTATCAGGTAAAGGATCAATAGAATGTATGAAATAGTTGTTCACAAAATAGATATTAAGAGTCATATGCGAGAAAAAACCGAGCGGTTTCTCGCATCATTCGGACTGGCAATGGATGGTGATGTTGAATATACCATCATAGCTAGGATCGGTGATCGGATTATTGGTACCTGCTCATTTGCGGGAAAAGTCATCAAGTGCTTTGCTGTCGCTAAGGAGTACCAGAATATTGGCATATCGGAGAGACTACTGACTGAAATCACAAACGTCATGTTTGACAGGGGGATTCAGGATTCCTTTATTTTCACAAGACCGGAAAACAAGGTCTTATTTGAAGGCTTTGGTTTCAAAGAGATATATGCCACAGACAGTATTGCGTTGCTTGAGTCAGGATCCAGAGACATTAAGGGCTACATAGCCAGGATGTTTAAGAATTCAGGATTGGATGGAGGCGAAAAAGCGGCATTGGTGGTCAATTGCAATCCCTTCACCCTGGGACACCGTTACCTGATACAAAAGGCTTCCGAAAACAATATTCAGGTAGTCGTATTTGTTGTAGAGGAGGATCTTTCACTTTTTCCATTTCCTGTCAGGATGAATCTGATCAAGGAAGGCTTGAAGGATTTAGAGAATGTGACGGTACTGCCAGGTGGCGAGTATATTATCTCATCTGGAACCTTTCCCACCTATTTTCTGAGGGAGGATGAGGAGAAGGATAAGGCTTACCAGTCATTGGATGCGGGTATTTTTGGGAAGTACATCGCTCCAGTCTTCAACATCAAGAAACGGTATCTTGGAACAGAAACCTATTCCAAAACCACCGATGAGTATAATCAGGCAATGATTGATATACTGCCAAATTATGGTGTTGAAACTGTTTTGGTCGAAAGGATTGAAGTCGACTCAAAGATTGTAAGCGCCTCAACAGTCAGACAGCTGATCAGAGAAGACCGCTGGTCTGAAATAAGAGTCATGGTACCTGATTCAACTTACAATTATCTGCTTTCAGATGAAGCTATACCAGTAATTGAAAATATAAAGAAAAGCAATTCGAGACACTAAAGGGGTAACCATGCAAAAAATCCATATCAAGCTCCAAACAAAAATAACAATTCTGGTCATCATCATCGTTTTTCTGTCGATAGCGACAGCAACCCTATATACCAGCAGATGGTACCTGAATAATATCAAGCTGGAAGTGGAGAAGAATGTGTTGAATACAGCTCAGCTTCTTGCCAGAACACCTATCGTCATTGAGAGGCTAAAAAACCCAACAGGTAACAATGAGCTTCAACCGTTTGTTATGGATGTTCTCAGATCCACTAAGGAGATTGATATCATTGTTGTGGCGGATATGAATGGCATCAGGCATGCGCATCCCGTAGAAGAGAGGCTGGGATTTCGGGTTGTTGGTGGAGACGACAATGATGTTCTTGAGTTTGGCAAGAGCTACACCTCATATGCCACAGGAACGCTAGGAAGCCAGGTAAGAGCCTTCACACCAGTCTATGATAGCGATGGCAAACAACTGGGCTATACCCTGGTTGGCGTGTTGACCACAACCATGGACCTGGCGAGAAGACAGATCATTCGAACAGTCATGCTGGCCGCATTGTTGGCCCTGGTCCTTGGCAGCACAGGTGCGTTTTTTCTGGCGAGGAGCATCAAAAAGGTCCTCTTCGGTCAGGAACCAGAGGAGATTGCTAAGATGTATCTGGAAAAAGAGGGTATTCTTGAGACCATACACGAGGGAATTATCGCTATAGATGAAAACAGGAAAATTACGCTTATCAATAACTCCGCCATTGAAATACTGGGCATCAAGAGCCTGGAGAATATAGGAAAACAGATAGATGATGTTGTCCCCAATTCAAGGTTAAGATTTGTTCTGGAAACAGGTATCCCGGAGTACGACAAGGAACAAGTGGTTAACGGAGCCGTTATTATCACCAACCGTGTTCCTATCTATGACGGGGATAAGCTAGTAGGGGCGCTTGCAACATTTAAGGATAAAACCGATGTGATCATTCTTGCCGAGGAGCTCACTGGTGTAAGACAGCTGGTTGACGGTCTCAGAGCTAATACACACGAATTCATGAATAAGCTTCATGTCATCCTGGGACTCATAGAGCTCAACGAGCTTCAGGAGGCAAAAAAATACATCGTCAATGTGGATAGCATCCAGAATCAGATTATCACTATGATTATTGGCAAAATCAAAGAACCAAAGGTAGCCGGCCTGTTGATCGGAAAGTTGAGCAGAGCCAAGGAGTTAGGAATTGACATGGTTGTAGAAAACGATACCTATCTTGACAAAATGAAGGATGAAATCATGAGCAATCGCATGCTGACCATTATAGGCAATCTCATAGAAAATGCCATGGATGCCCTAAACAGTAAAAGCAATGACGGTAAAAGCATCCACATCAGAATCAAGGAAGTGGAGAATGAAATCAAAATCAAAGTAAGAGATAATGGTGTGGGTATTGATGACAGCGATCTTGATAACATATTCAACAGAGGCTATTCGACCAAGGAAGGAAACAGAGGACTGGGACTGACATTGATCAAAGAAAATCTGGACACGATTGGCGGCATGATCAACGTACAATCTGTAAAAGGCATGTTTACCGAATTCAATGCAACCATTCCTAAGGAGGTATTAGATGATAAACTTACTCATAGTTGAAGATGATCCCATGGTAGCAGAACTCAATAGAAGATATGTGTCGACAATCGATGGCTATCATGTAATCGGAATAGCCAGGAATGGTGAAGAGGCCATGTCTAAACTCGAATCCTATGAAATTGACTTGCTGCTGCTTGATATGTATATGCCTAAAACCAATGGGCTGGAATTGCTGAAAGACATCAGAAGCAATAAGATGATGGTTGATGTCATCATGGTAACAGCTGCCAAGGAAACAGATAGTATCGATGAATTGTTCAAGCTGGGGGTTGTGGATTATTTAATAAAGCCCTTTGAATACGAGCGATTGAAAAATTCGCTTGAAAACTACAAGAGCAGATTCCAGCTTCTCAACACAAAAAAAGAAATCACTCAAGAAGACATTGATAGAATCACTATAAGCCCGGGTCAAGAATTTTCCACCTCATTGCAGAAAGGTCTCCACAAAAATACACTTGAAAGAATACGGGTCTATATGCAATCCAGGCAGAATCAGCAGGTGACATCAAATGAGCTGGCAGATTCCCTACAGGTTTCTGCTGTGACGATAAGGCGCTATCTGGAATACCTTGTCTCAATTGGCGAGGTCAGGCTGGAAATCGAATACGGATCCATCGGAAGACCAAGCTATCTTTATCGATACAAGGAATAGCATGATCTTTTCGATACTTTGTCAATATATAGTTATGTTATTTCTTCTTATCGAATCTTATTTGGCATATATCGAATCCTTTTGCAATTGTATCCCCTAATCTAAACTCGAAAGCTTCAAAGATATCACCATACGCTCTATCACCTTCCATAGTGATATCACATAAGTGATCCATTTCTTCTATGCTATACCCCATTTCTTTCCATTTTTTAACATATGGACAGTAGTGAAAATCAATATACAATTTGTCTTCACTCACTTCTATTCTTTCCATTTCGTAAATATCATTGTTGTGATCTGTTCCGAAATATTCTGCATACTCTAACATATCCGTCGGATCTTTCATCATTGCCTTTAATTTTAATGCCGCATCCTTACCATAAGCATATATCGCTTTTCTAGCGAAATCATCAGATATCCCTGCTTTTCTCGCTTCCTTGATCATATATGCTATTGTGGATGCTCTCTTCTCGGATATGTCCCTTCCTGCCTTTGATATAGCGTCTTCTTTCTTAAATACATTGTGTTCTTTCATTTAATTACCTCCAAGTATTAATCATTAAACAAAAAAATAGGGCTGAGTTTGGAACCATGAAGCATATTATATAGAGCTTTTAAGATATTCATTCAGAATTCTTTTTATCCTCGCTAATTAGACTTTGTAAACAATTATCATGATTAGACTAAGTAGCTTATCTGATTTGTTAGCATAAGTGTGAGGTTTTATTGTGCAAAAATGGGCAAGTTCACCTTGTTTAACTTGTATTGTCTCATTTCCTTGAACAGATAATGTCAATTCGCCACTTACTGGAATCAAATATTCCCATATATTTTCGCTCATTTGAGATTCTGAGGCATGCTTACGCCCTGGTTCTATTTCTAATCTAAAGATTTCAAACTTATTTTCTGATAAGTATTCTAACAATACATGAATATTGATCCCAGGAGAAATTTGAATAGTCTTTATACCTTCTCTTATTGCGACCAGATTCTCATCAATAGAAGCAGTTAATAATTCTGAAAGGGATATGTTTAAACCTGTATGAATTTTTGTAAGTAGCGCTATAGTTGGGGTTTTAATTTTTCTTTCAATTGCACTTAACATACTTCTGCTAACATGTGTAACATGAGATAACTCATTCAGTGTCATATTTCTTTCTAGTCTGATTTCTCTTAATCTTTCCCCAATCACATCATTGATATCAGCCATCATCACTTCTCCTAATTCATTCAAATTCTTACTTATCTATTAAGAACGTTCATTACACGCTCAATACCTGCCAATCCATGAACATAAGCTTCCTTATATCTATCGTAAATAGACTGATTACTCAAATTAGGTTCAAAAACACATCTGATTGAACGAAATCTATCGACTACATTCATCTCATTGAATAAACCTACTCCGACTCCAGCTATAATCGCTGCACCTATAGAATCAACAGTAGTTTTCATATCTACCACATCTACAGGCATATTGAATACATCTGCTATTATTTGAATCCATCCGTCTTCTATTGACGAAATGCCTTCAACTATAACGCGGTTGATGTTTAAATCTTCCTTAAATGTCTGAAGCACCAAATCAAGGGCAATGGTAGCGCCTTCGATAGCTGCTCTCATCATATCCTCCCGGGTATGATAATCTCGCAAACCTATGAATCCTCCACATGCCAAATCGCTCTTATATGAGGAAGAACTACCTAAATAAAACGGGAAACACAATAACCCATTTGCGCCTACAGGTGATTGCTTTAATGCATGGTCCATGTTTTCATATGGATAAACATTTCTATACGGTTCAACAATCCCTTGAGAAAACATAGCATTTTTTAGCCACTTAAATACAACGCCAGCTTCCTGCATATTAGCCAGTGGAATAAAATGTTCACCGTCTGCATGCAAGACATTTATCAATGTCATAGATTGGTTGGACATTGGCTTTTTTGAACAGGTTGCCAACCATGAAGATGACCCTAGATTCATGTAAGTATCACCTTCCTTAAAACACCCTGCACCAATAGTCGCAGTAGTAAAATCTCCAGCTCCGCTTATTATAGGAACTCCCGGATTTAGTTTTAGAATCTTGGCTGCTTCTTCTGTTAGTCTGCCTACCATATCTGTACTTCTGTATACATCCGGCAGCAATTCAATTGAGATGCTTGTTGCATCTAGAATTGGCTTTGACCAACACAATTTGTGCACATCATAACAACCCGTTCCAGCCGCATCAGAATCATCTGTTGAAAAAACACCTGTCATCTTAAAAATGATATAATCTTTGCATCCTAGCATCTTATAGGTCTTTGCAAATATTTCAGGTTCCTTTTCTCTTATCCATGTTAACTTGCGTATTGATGATGATGGCACATTAGGCTGGGCTGTCAATTTATAATACGCTTCTTCTCCAATTATATTTCCAATAAAATCTTCCACTTCAAGAGAGCGAGTATCAGACCATGTAATTGCCGGCCTAAGTGGTACGCCTTCTTTATCCACGCACAAGCATACTTGAACCTGGTCACTAAAAGAAATTGCCACAATGCTTGATAAATCTTGGGTTCTAGTTACATGATGCGTGGCAAGTACAACTGCGTCCCACCAATCCTCAGCATTCTGTTGTGCATAGTTTTCTGAGAATTGCATTTCTAAAGGTATAGTGTGAGCTGCTAAAAGAGTGCCATTTTCAGAAAAAATGCTTGCTGTACAACCTGATGTAATAATATCGTAAACAAGTAAAGTACGTTCCATGTTCCCCCTCGGTAATTGATTGATATTGTTTAAATTCATGATACAATTGCACACGACATCCAACTGGTTTATCAGTAAATATGTGTTATGTGTTCCCTAAATACGCTTTTCTAACTGCATCATTTTTACTGAGCTCTTTTGCGTCTCCGCTAAGCACAATGGTTCCTGTCTCCAATACATAAGCTCTATCGGCAATGGAAAGTGCCATATTCGCATTTTGTTCAATCAATAAAATGGTTACCCCTTGCTTATTGATATCTGCGATTAGTTTAAAAATCATCAAAACCAAGTTCGGTGCGAGGCCAAGAGAAGGCTCATCAAGAAGCAATAATTTTGGATCAGACATAAGAGCCCTTCCAATTGCCAACATTTGTTGCTCCCCACCAGATAGTGTGCCAGCCGTTTGTTTAGTACGTTCTTTAAGTCTCGGAAATAAACTGTAAACATTTTCAAATGAGCCTTTTATGAACTTCTTATCCTTAATGGCATATGCACCTAGTCGCAAATTTTCTTGGACAGTAAGCTGAGGAAAAACTTCGCGTCCTTCAGGAGACATGCATATCCGTTTCTTGACTATAGCGTGAGGGGGCATATTGGTAATTTCCTCTTCATTGAAAAATACCTTACCTCCAGAGGATGGAATAATACCTATAATTGTATTTAGCAACGTTGATTTTCCTGCTCCGTTTGATCCAATCAATGTCACTATTTCGCTTTCTCTAATCTCTAAATCCACACCCTTTAAGGCGTGTATTTTACCATAATGAGTGTGAAGACCCTTAACTGACAGCATCTTCTATTACACCTCCCAGATAGGCTTTAATTACTTCTGGATTATTTGCAATTTCTTCAGGTTTACCTTCTGCAATCATCACCCCATAATCAAGAACATAAATTCTATCAGATATATTCATAATCACATTCATATCATGTTCAATTAAAAATACGGTATAACCATTATCCCTCAACTCACGAATGAACATCAAAAGATTTGCTGACTCCTGTTGATTCATGCCTGCCGCAGGCTCATCCAGCAATATTAGTTTACACCCGGTAGCAAGAGCACGAGCAATTTCCACTTTTCTTTGTTCACCATATGACAAGTCACTCGCATAGTCATGCATACGATGTTCAAGACCAATAGCTTTTAACAATCTGATTGCTGTTTCTGCCTTAAGTATCTCCTGTTGTCTATGCTTTTTCGTCCTGAAAAGGGCATCAAAGAAATTATACTCTGTATTTATATGCGTACCTATCAACACGTTTTCAACAACGCGCATATTTTGAAATAATCGTATATTCTGGAATGTCCTTGAAATTCCAAGCTTTACTATATCCTGCGGCGGTTTGTTTTGAATTGCTTTTCCTTCAAATATTATTTCCCCATGCATAATTTCATTTATTCCGGTTAAAATATTAAATAATGTCGTTTTACCAGCGCCATTGGGACCAATTAAACTTACAATTTCACCTTCCTCAATATGTAATGATACATTGTTTAACGCAGTAAGACCGCCAAATTTTTTCACAATGGAAGTTATTTCTAGAAGTGACATTTTTCTTACCTTACCCGCATTGCGGATAATTCTCCTTTCATTAACTCTATATCATCTTATTTTGCGAAGATGAGTTATTGAACCCGCGTGCTATCTTATCAGGGTCCACCCCTTTTGGAAATTCATAGGGAGATTTGGAGCGCCAGCCAAGCAATCCTTGTGGCCTGTAGCGCATCATAATAACTAGAACTAAACCGTAAAAAACAAACCTGTACTGCTCTAAGAAGCGCAGTGCCTCTGGGAAAGACACTAGTATAATTGCACCAAGAAACATACCCCTCATCGTCCCCATTCCACCTAGTATAACAATACTCAATATCAGTATTGATGTATCGAAGGTAAATGAATTTGGATCTATATATCTCATAAAATGAGCATAAAATGCTCCTGCCATACCTGATATTATTGCAGAAAGCACAAATGATAATATTTTATATTTCATAGTAAACACACCCATCATCATGGATGCAAGCTCATCTTCCTTAATAGAACGAAAAGCTCTCCCTATTTTTGAGTTAATGATCAAGTGAACGAAAACCGAAGTCATTACCAACATCACCAGTATCATATAGTATGCACCATAATTTCTCAATGTCATTTCTACTCCAAATACAGTTGGATACGGGATGTTTTTTATACCCATTGGTCCATTAGTAAGGGTATCCCAGTTAAGTACTGCCATTCTGACAATTTCAGCAAATCCAAGTGTACATATCGATAGATAAGTTCCCGAAACACGTAGTGTCGGTAGCCCTAACAAGAATCCAAAAATACCTGCAATTGCTGCTGCAGCAACCATAGCAGGCAACATACTCCAACCTGCTTGAGTAACGAGTATTGCTGATGTATAGGCACCAATACTAAAAAATCCTGCATGTCCTATAGATACTTGTCCAGTATAACCAGTAGGAATATTAAGTCCTAAGGCTAAAATTGCATATATCATAATCATTACACCAATCCGCAAGATATAACTTGGCAAACCAAGAGCAGGAATAAATGCTACCACAGTGAGCAGCGCCACTGAAAAGATTATTCTATTTTTCCGAATTGAATTGCTAATGTCTGCAAAAAAATTATCTATAACTTGATTTGTATTTTTCATGATTTTACACCTTTGTTATTGTTTTTTTGCCGAAAAGACCAGTAGGTTTGATGATTAGAATAATGATAAGAATAATGAAGGCAAAGGCATCTCTGTATGTTCCACCTATATATCCTGAAGCAAAACTTTCCGCTAATCCTACAATAAGTCCTCCTGCAAACGCCCCGTGCATAACGCCTATTCCACCAAGAATTGCTGCTGTAAAAGCTTTCATACCAATTAAAAATCCCATTGTCGGATATACCAGTTGATAATAGCCTGCCATAAGGACTCCAGCGATTGCGGCTGATGCTCCTCCTAAGAAAAATGTAAATGTGATAACTTGGTTCACATTAATACCCATTAAATGAGCAGCTTTTGTATTTTGTTCCACTGCTCTCATTGCAAGTCCTATACTAGTCTTATGAACAATTAATGTCAGAATAATGAATAATGCGAATGAAATAGTAAAAAGAAAGAATTGTGGCTCAGTTATTGGCAATCCTGATAAATCTAATTTTGGAATATCAAGCATATTAGGAAATGATTTTCTTTCAGATCCCATAAAAACCATTAATAAGTTTTGTATGATATACGATACGCCTATAGTAGTAATCAAGCTTGCAATAGGAGGTGATTTTTTCTTGCGCAATGGCTCTAATGCAAACTTATTAGTTCCAACAGCCAAGATTCCAGTAAATAAAACACTTGCACTCAACGCTAGCCAAATATTTGTTTGATATCCAATAAAAAACAAAACTACATGCGCACCAAAGGTGTAGGTTGCACCATGAGAAAAGTTTATTAATCTTAATATCCCAAATACAAGTGAGTATCCTACGGCAACAAGCGCATATGCCATACCAACTGCCAATCCGTTAAACATATATCGCCAGAACATAAGCTTTTTTTGTTGCATACCAGGATACAACAAATCCTCCTTCTTAGTTTATTCATTGTCAAAAGTGCCTAATCACTTTATAAGGCTATTTCATAATGTGAAATTATATCGTTTTGAATTGAATTTTAAAAAAACTGTGACGTAGAGTACTTACCACGTCACAGTACAATCTCAATTACACCTTGAAACTATTTACATTAAGCTAAAAACATTTTAATCTACCAGTACAAATTTTCCATCTCTAATAACGATTTTCATGAAAGTCTTCTGAGCATCTCCAACTTCATCAAATTGAATCATTCCGCCAACACCTTCATAAGATATACCTGCAATATAGTCGCGTATAGCTGCTCTATCGTTTCCAACTGCTGCAATTGCTTCACAGTAAATACCTGCTGCATCATATGCTTGAGCAGCCAGTGACGACGGTGATTTACCTACAGCTTTAATAAATGCATCACGATATTCTATAACCTTTGGGTCATCGCTTTCGTTAAAATATGCAACTGGGAAATAAGTTCCTTCAACTGCTTCTCCACCCAAATCTATAACTTGCTGATTATATAGATTAGCAAATGCTACAAATTGAATATCTGGATTAATTTCGCGATATTGTCTTGCAAAAGGAACAAATGTATTATGCATACCTACAACTAAAATAGTATCACAACCTGCATTCTCAAAGTTTGCAATTGGCGTGGAATAATCATCGGACCCATCAATAGTCTCTTCTACTTTCGCAAGCTCCATGCTTGTTTTCGCAATCAATTCCTGCATTATTTTATTTGTGGCTGCACCCCAGTCAGTCTTAATGTATAATATACCAATCTTTTTCGACATTAGATTTTCTTCTGCACATTCAACTGAAGTAGCACCCTCTACTGAAATAACAGTATTATTTCTGAAGATATAGTTCCCTTGTTTACTATAATCAGGATGTGATGCTGATGCAGAGATAACACATAATCCATTTTCTTGGTATGTAGGTGTTGCCGCCATTATTGTTCCTGACGTATAAGAACCAATAACTCCCACAACATCCATGTCTTCTACTAGCCTTTCTGCTATTGTTGCAGCTTCTTCACCTGAGCTTTTGTCGTCATACTGAACGACTTCAATTGTGTAGCCACCAGCGCCGCCTTTTTCATTCCATTTTGCAGCCATTAATTTTGCTGACTCAAAATAGCTTATACCATACTCTGCATGATCTCCTGTCATTGGTGCGGCAACAGCGATTTTTACAACCTTTTTCTCTTCCTTTTCAGCAGGAGCACAAGATGCAAACATAGACAATGCCATTAACACAACGATTAATAAACAAATTTTCCTCATAATTCCTTTTTGGCTAAACATATTTAGCCATCTCCTTTCGCTTTAATGTTGTTCGGTAAATGGTTCCAAGGTTTGAGTGAAGCAAGTTTCAGTCCAATAATATTTCTATGCAGCTTAATTTATAGAAACACTATTTTTTTTTGGATATGGTAATCTCACAACAATGATGCCCCTGTGCAATTGTCTTGCCTAGATGGAACTCAAAGTCTGGATATTGACTTATGATCCCTCTGTCGCCATCCATGGCAATTTGACAAAGCTCAGGTAGTTCTTCGTCAGGTACACCAAGTTTTTTCCATTTTGCTACTAGCGGGCAATAATAGAAATCAATTTCAGTTTTATCCTCTGAAGGTTTCACATCCATTTCAAAAATTTTTACAACGTTATCATTTGCAAATGCTTTTATAAAGACGTCAAGATCAGATGTTCTTGGGAACTTATTTTGACCATCATCACATCCACATTGGAATATAGCATCATGAGCGAATTTATCATCCAATCCTGCTTCTCTAGCATTTTTGATCAAAAGATAGAACCATGCTGCTCTGTGTTCAATAGCAGCGCGCAAATCATCAATTTTTTGATCACCAGTGTTGTTAGGTGTTGTTTTTATCATTAGCGATTTCCTCCTAAAACTTTTTTTAGTTCCGATTGGAACTTAATTACTTAACTTTGTTGCCCAATCACATAGCGCACCTATTAGATAAGCCATAGTAACAGAGCCTGGATCGATGTGTCCCACACCTTTATCTGCTTGATAGCATGCACGGCCTCTTACTGCTTCCATAGCAGCGGTGCTTTTGGATCCCTCATCTGCTGCTTGCTTAATCAATGCCAACAATTCTTTTTCTTCCAATCCAGCATCTTTTCCTGATTTGAATGCCTCGACAGCTGGATAAAGAGCATCCAGCATTGTCTTAAACCCTGGCTCAGATTTGTTTCGATTCATAATATCAAGACGCATAGCCTCCAGTATCTCACCAAGCAAATCACAATCAATGACATCTTTTCCTGCACACACCTTGGAAGCAGCAATATAAGAACCACCGTACAATACACCTGCAGACCCACCGATGACCGACATCATCGTCATACCGATTTTTTTCATCATGTCTTGGAGAGATAATTGAGATAGTTCTTTTTCCATGGATACGAGTTTCTTAAGACCAGTGTCCATATTTATCCAATGGTCTCCATCTCCTGTAGCAGCATCTAATGCTGTAATATACTCTCCATCTTTTTCAATAATCTTAGCGGCATAATTAATGTAATCCACATAATCAGCGCTACTCATCTTAAAACCCATACTGCGCTCCTTTCTATAGTTAATTCATTAATGGTTAAACATGGAATGATGGTGCATCAGACGGCGCATCTAGAAGCTCTTTTAACTCATCATTCAACTTTAACAGCGTGACTGAAGCGCCACTCATCTCAAGTGATGTCATATAATTTCCGACAAAGGTTCTATGGATTTTAATGTTTTTACTGTCCAGTATTTTGCTTACTTCATTGTTTAGAATATATAGTTCCATCAGAGGGGTACCTCCAAGCCCATTTACCATCAGAGCAACTTCGCTTCCAATAAAATCCATATCTTCAAGTATTCTATTTGTTAAAACTTCCGCTATTTTTGAAGCATTTCCAATTTCAGTCTTTTCAACTCCGGGTTCACCATGGATACCCATCCCGATTTCCATAATATTTTCAGCTAGTTCAAAAGCAGGTTTGCCAACATTAGGTAGAATACACGGTGACATTGACATACCCATACTACGAATATTATCTATCGTTTGTTGCGCAACTTTCTTGACCTCTTCCAGTGTACCGCCAGCTTCAGCTTTTGCTCCTGCAATTTTATGAACAAACACTGTTCCTGCTATACCACGACGTCCTGTTGAATAGGTGCTGTCAGGAACTGCTACGTCATCTTTTACTATAACGTACTCAATCTGAACATCTTCCATTTCGGCCAGTTCCTTTGCCAGTTCAAAATTCATTATATCCCCTGCATAATTTTTAATGATTAGGAGCACACCTTCACCATTATTTGCTTCTTTAATCCCTTTGATAATCCGGTCAGGTCCAGGAGAAGAAAAAACATTGCCTGCCACAGCAGCATCTAGCATGCCTTTGCCTACATATCCAGCGTGTGCAGGTTCATGTCCGGAGCCTCCACCAGAAACCAAGCCAACTTTTCTTTTTTTTTCTTTTCGCGAGATAACTGCAAATTCAGGGAAATATATTATCTTAGGATTCCCTCTTGCAAAACCCTCCAGCATTTCTGAAACTACGTCATTTGGATTATTAATGATTTTTTTCATGTAACACTTCCTCCAATTTTAGATAACTTCCAATAGTTCCTTATACTTAAATCACCAACTATTAGTATAAAGCATAGATAGTTGTATGTATAACTGATTTTTGTTGCATCTGTCTTGTAAATTGATAGTCAAAACTCATACCAATACGCTAAAGACCTTTTTAAAAGCCCATCGGGACGATGCATTTGCAAAGCTTCTGGAGAAAATTTTGAATTAGGATTTTTCCTGATAAATCATAGGCATTTCATAATATCCGTATAATTCCACTATAGTGTAAACACACTATAGTGGAATTATATATTATAAAATATATTATGTCAATTAGTTCATTTGTGGTGACATAGAAGCTTAAACCAATGATTTGACTTGCTTAGAGAAATCACATAGGAAGATTTTATAGCGCTGTTCTCACTAAGAATTTTCTCCTATTTGTCTTTTATTCATTCCAATAATATCGTTTTTGACATCAATTTATGTTCATGAAAAATCAAGTTTCTTTTGAAACAATAAGCTTGCATTTGAAGTCATTTATCAATACTTCAATAGCATATATCAAAATTTATGGCAAAACTCGGGAAATTTTTTTAGCGTTTTAACAATTGGTCCAATAAGAGCTATAAGTTTTAAACGGAATTTGTTTTCATATTGAGAAAAGACTGCTATAATATACCAATACACGGAGAAGTACCCAAGCGGCTGAAGGGTCCGCACTCGAAATGCGACAGGTCGGCAAAACCGGCGCGAGGGTTCAAATCCCTCCTTCTCCGCCAATCAATCAAAAGCGGTTCTCCTTAATCTGAGGAAAACCGCTTATTTTTTTACGTCTTCTTAAAAATATCATTCAGTGTTTTATTGAGTTGATCTATAGTATTGCATTCCTGCGCAATATCGCAATAAGGGAGATATCTGTCCATTTCCGAATCACTGGTTCCCCATAAGAGTCTTTTTTCCGGATTGAGCCATATTAGTGTTTTGCATTTGTCTTTTATTTCCTTCAATATTTCAATATGGGGATTGGTGTCATTGTTTCTGGCATCGCCCAATATAATAATGGTGCTCTTTTTATTGATGGCGTTGCCGCATATTTCTTTAAAATCCTTAAAAGACTCGCCATAATCCGTATAACCCAACAAGATATCCAAATCCTCGCCGGAATAGATCCTATCCAGTGCTTCCTCCGCATCGTATTCTTTAAACACATGGCTGACTTCCACCAAATCCGAACACATGACAAAGGAACGGATTTTAAGAAGCGTCTTATTCAGACTATATAAGAACAAAAGCATAAAATGGGATGCATATCTGACGGAATTGCTGATATCACATATGACATATATATTTGGTCTATTGATTTTCTTAAATCGCCATTGAATATCAAAAAGCATGCCATCAGTTGAGCTGTTTTTCCGAATTGTTTTTTTTACATCAAGAAATCCTTTTTTGTAATTGATTTTTCTTTTTGAATACCGAGCGTAGATTTTTTTAACAAATCTGTTGATGATCGTCTTCATTTCTTCCATCTCATGCTCTTTTAGCTCAGCAAAGCGGGTGTACTGCAACCTGTTCTCGAGTGTATCTTTATTTCTTCTACCTTCACGGAGCTCGTACTGGCTTTTCACATAAGCGTCTATGAAATCAAGCAAGTCTTTTTTCTTTTTCTCAAGAGCAGATACCATGGATTCAGCCCCGGGAATTTTCATCTTTGAAAGATAGGTGATATCCTCTTCAAGATTTTTAATTCCGATTTGATCCATGATTTTTTGCACATACATGCCTTGTTGGGTGCGATATCGCATTTCATCAAGCCCTGAGATATCAATCGCCTTATTGAATAGTTCTAAGAATTGGCTGTCATCTTTATTGATAATGGACTCTGTCAAATCACTCCATTTTTTTTCGGGCGTCTTTGCGACATCAAAGATACCGTGATTATAGTCCATATCAAACAGCTTTATATTGAAAAAACTTTCAAATTGTTTTTCGAATATTAAAGCGTCTTCTTCTGATTTTATCAACGCGGCGCTCAATGCATATTTAAAACTCTCTCTATCGCCATATCCAATATGCTTGATGGCTGTTATAGCGTCTATTGTCTCTAAAACCGATATACGAACCCCTTCATTTCTAAGATTAAAACAAAAATCCAGTAATATATTATCCATTGGCTCAATCCACTTGCTTAGCGATCATGGTCATTTCAACAAGCTTTTCCTCGGCCTTCCTTATATCCTCTTCATACTTCAATATGACATTTAAAGTATTCTTAATGACCTCATGATCCAGCTTATCCTCACATAATAGCATCAGAACCTGAGCCCAATCTATGGTCTCGCTGACAGAAGGAAGCTTTTTGATATCCAGGTTCCTTATTTGCTGTATAAAAGAGACCAATTGCTTATTGAGCTCTTCAGAAATGCCAGGTACCTTGGCTCTCACAATATTCCTTTCCATTTGTGCGTCCGGGAAAGAAATATACAGGTGCAGACATCTTCTTTTTAGGGCATCGCTTAAGTCTCTCGCGTTATTGCTGGTCAAGACGACAAAGGGAATCTTTTTAGCTTTTATGGTTCCTATCTCTGGGACAGAGACCTGAAAATCAGAAAGCACTTCCAGCAAGAATGCCTCAAACTCTTCATCTGATTTATCAATTTCGTCAATTAACAGCACCGCACCCTTTTCTGTTTGGAGCGCTTTCAATAGGGGTCTTGGCTCTAGGAAATTCAGCGAAAAGAATAGATCATCATGCTTATGCATCTTTACCATCGCATCCGCTAAAGAATCCTTGCCGTCTATTATCTTGTTGAGATTATCCTTCAGAATCTGGGTATATAACAACTGCTTGCCGTATTTCCACTCGTAAAGGGATTTTGATTCGTCCAATCCCTCGTAGCATTGCAATCTGATCAAAGGAAATCCCAGATATTTGGCGCAAGTTTTGGCCAATTCGGTTTTTCCTACGCCTGCAGGACCTTCAACCAATATTGGCTTATTCAGTTTATAGGCCAGGAAAAGTGTGGTCGCTATCTTTTTACTGCATATGTAATCCAATTGACCAAAGCTTTCTTGGAGTTCTTCTATAGATAACATTTTTTCTTTTTCAATCATTATTAATGTTCCTCTCTTTTTTAATTAGATTTTTTCATCTATTTTTCACTTGATTCTTAAAAAGTTTGGGCTTTTGATCTGCAATCTAATGTAATGAGATTAATTGCGAACATATTGCAAAGCAAATATAGTGGTATTATACTATACTTATGAATGCTAGCATATATGTAACATTAAAAACATTAAGTGGAAGCATTACTAAATGTGCAAAAGATTCTATAATAATTTGATTAATTGACAATCGGAGGACTAGCATGAAAGTGAATATAATAAATGAAAACAACAATGGAATTGCTATAATTCATAGTAGCGAAATATTGATATCAGATGTACAGTCAGCATTGGATTTTATGATGATGGTAAAATATGATATAGGCCATGATAGGATTATTTTAAACAAATCTGCATTAAGCGAAGATTTTTTTAAATTAAATACAAGGATTGCAGGAGAAATATTACAAAAATTCATCAATTATAATGTTAAGATTGCTATTGTGGGAGATTTTTCTGTATATACAAGTAAAAGCTTTAAAGATTTTATTTATGAGAGCAATAAGGGGAAAAATATATTTTTCTTGCCAGATGAAAAACAAGCCATTGAAAATTTTAGCATGATTTAGCCATATTGAGTCAGATCTATAAAACATGCTAGTCATTGCTACTTGAACAAGTTGGATAAACAATCATATCTTAATTAAACCATTCAAAATTAATGATAATTTAAGAATAAAAGCAGTCCTATTTAATAATCTATTGTTATAGTAAACAAGGACATAGATAGGGCTGTTTTTATTTATCAAAGAAAGCTGTTGATTAGAAAAAAATAAATGTTTAAGAACTATAAAGCGTGATTTCAACAGAAAAAGAACAGCATCATGATATTAAAGAAAGAGAAGAAAATCTAATGAAATGGTTGGTGGGAAATGGAATCTAAATTAGTTATAAAAGAATACGATGGACTTGAAATTCCTTGCAATTATACACTTGATTTGAGGAAAACAGCAGTAAAGGATTGTACCGGATGTTTTTCTTGTTGGCTTAAGACCCCAGGAAGGTGCATCCATAAGGATTTGGACGAGTTCTACAGGGCGTACATGAGCTCAGATAAAGTCGTTATTTTTTCAAAAGTGACACATGGATTTGTGAGCGGCGATCTTAAAACACTTTTTGACCGACTGATTCCCCTCTATCTCCCATACATAACCTACAAGACCTGAGAATCCATGCACCTGCCAAGATATGAAAAGTATCCGGATATAGAGTTCCATTACCAAGGTGTATTTTCTTCATCAGAAGATCAGAAAATCTATGAGGATTATATACATAGAACCTTTTATCAGTTCTACAACAAATGCGAAATAGTGAAACCGATAACCCAATTTTCTCCGGAGGAGATAGATAGATGAAAACCTTAATAATCAACGGCTCACCAAAAGCCAAAAACGGAAATACTGAAGTGTTCATTCAACAATTCATAAAAGGGGCAGGAACTTCCTACGAGGTATGCTATTTGGCTAAGGAAGACAGTCAGCAGCTTGCTGAATATATGAAACAATTTGATACTATTATTGTAGCAATGCCATTATACATTCATGCCATGCCAGGTATTGTGATGAAGCTGATCGGTTGTATGGAACCAGCGACAGACGCTGGGAAATCTATGGGTTTTATAGTACAGTTTGGATTTATGGAATCAGCGCACTCGAAATATCTCGAGAAGTATTTATCCTCGCTTGCAAGACATTTGAATTACAATTACCTTGGAACTGTCGTCAGAGGTGGATCTTCTGGAACATCTATGATGCCTGATAAGATGAATAAAAAACTGTTCAAGCAAATGCAAATATTAGGCGAGCATTTTGAAAAGGAAGGCTCTTTTAACATAGAAATCATGAATGAAATGGCGAAACTCATTGAACTGTCAAAAGGCAAAAGCAGGGTGTTCCAGTTTCTATCCAAAATTGGTATTGGAGATAGTATTTTCTGGAATCAGATGCTGAAGAAGAATAATGCCATGGACAAAGTGTTTGATAAGCCTTTTGCTGAAAAAAATGCCTAGGGAGGCTTATATGAAACGGATATTTATAGTATTGATGGCAATCGGGCTATTGACACTCACATCTTGTTCAGTGGAGGAAAAAATAGAAACACCTCCAGTGGTTCAGGCTGAGGGAAATGGTTATATTGCCGGTAACATCGGACAAGGTGGTCTGATGGCGGGAGATTCAGAAGGAAGCGTATATTATAGAAGTGAATCGGGTCACTGGATGCTTTACAAAGCCAACCTGGACGGAAGCGAAAAGATGAAATTGAGTGATGACCGAAGCAGCAATATCAATGTGCTGGGTGGATGGGTCTATTACACCAGCTTTGATGACAATTTTTCAGTTTATAAAATTAGAACCGACGGATCTGATAGACAACGGATTGTTGAAGGCTATTGTTCCAATCTTTATGTTACAGGCGATAGCATGTATTTTGACATGCGCGATGACGTCAACATGTCCCATGTCTACAGCGCGGGAACGGATGGAAGTGATTTGAAAAAGATCATACCTGAAGCCTCCATGGCCTATTATTATGATGAAGTTGTATATTACATTTCAAACAACGGTCTTAATTTGTGGAAACTTGACCTTGAGACAAATGAAGACAAAAAACTCACCGACACATACTCTACCTATGTCGTTGTAGATGATACAGGAATTTACTACTGGAGCGTGGACGAAGGGACATTCAACCAAATGAACCTTGATGGTGGTAACGATAGAGTCGTGCTATCCGGTGGGGATTATTACAACACATCCAGTCAATACATCTATTTTATAAAATCAGGCGATAACTATGATTTGTTTGGATTGGATCTGGAAACAGATACAGAAGAGAGACTCAGTTCGTTTTCAAGTGAAGTATTTGATGAAAACGGCAAGGTGATTGGAGATTTGTCCAGTCTTTCTGAAGATGATTTCTCATTTCAGGAAAGGGCTGCTTTCATATACCTTATAGAGGGCGAGGTGTTCTCGAGAGGGACACTAGTGGAATCACTGTCTGAGAGTGGGAAAGTGGATTGCCTGATGCATTTTGATGATGAGAGCAACGCGAAATTCTGGGATTGAATCGATTGGGCTTGATAGCATAGTCACAGCATGATATAATATGACTATATTTACTCAATGAGGTGATACCATGGGATTAGAAATCAGACCATCAGCAGATTTAAGAAATCATTATAATGAAATTTCCAAGCAATGCAAAGAAACAAGGGAAGCAGTCATTATAACTGTTAATGGACGGGGTGATACAGCAGTACTTGGGGTACAGGATTATTATCAGATGAAAGCTGAACTGGAGCTGTTAAGGACACTTGCTGAAGCTGAAGATGATATAAAAAAC
>JAUYTY010000070.1 GCA_030694905.1 Eubacteriales bacterium
TACATGAAAAACTCCGTTTGTCTTATGAGCCCGTTATCATTATCAAGGACATGAAGCATCTTGAAAATTTTCTCAATCTGTTCAACAGAAAACGCCTCCATTGACTGTTGCCCATCCCTGAAAGTTGTATCAGTAATCCAAATATCTTCTGGTAGATCATATGGCAATGTGATGTTGTCAAATTGACTGACCGGAAAATTACTATAAGGAAATATCTCATTATAATAGTTAGGCTTAATAACATCTAATACTTTCGAATAATTGTTTTCCATGATTGGGTTGTCCTCCTCTTAATATGCAAGTAATATTCTCATCATTTCATATAACTTCAAAAAAATATGCCTAATATGTCTTTTGCATCATTTATGTAGTCATTCTAGCAGATTATAGAATAGGTGTCAATAACTAAATGCAAGATATTTATAATATCTTGCATTTATAAAAGATTGAGTTATTGGATATTTATTTAAACTCAAAAATATTTACCATTCCATGCTATTGATCTGATGACTAACAGTGCTAATACTCCCACTTTCATATGTGGGAGACAGGCACTGTAGGGTCCCTGGATAACGGTTTCTAAGGTTCAGATGGCGTATGAAACGCCAACTGAACCCAAGAACCCTATTGATTGAACTCGACTGCATTTCGTCTGTATCTGACAGGCACATGCTGATACTGAGCCTTCAAGTTTTCTCTTTCCTTGATTGAAATATGCTTGAAATATGACTTCCATAATTTTCTGATATTATCTTCAGCGGAATCCGTATCAAAATTCACCTCATCAAAGTCCGCTATTACCGTTGAGCCTTCGTAATATAGGGCAGCCAACTTTCTGCCTTCATCGAAGATAATGAATCTTTCATTCTTGAGCCTATCAGAGAAATGTCTTACGATAATTTCAGTTATATTATGATCCGGTTTATATTTTGCGAATAAAACGCCATCCAATTCAACAAACCTTAGAAGTCCCAAAAATCGATGCACCTCAACTGTCACCTGCTTATGAAGCATACAAACTGGATGGACAAAGGGATGCTCAAAGAACACAGTGATATCCTTCTTCTCTATAAACCCAAATTTCACGAAATCAAGAATTATTTTTCCTTTGTTGATGTCATTAGATAATGATACATGATAAATATATCTTAAGGCTGTTTTCGAAATCAGTCTTTCGATTGCTAGAGAAACTTTTTTAGCCTTGACATCATCCGGATCGATGGTTTGGCTTTGATTCACCATGCTTATCTGGTAGCGGGAAGCTTCAAATATGTTTTCAGCTTTTTGCGAGTAATAGTGTTCGTATAGACATGTCAGCAGTCCATTGAAAGAACCGTCATACAAATAATCCATCTTTACCTCCAGAATGATAGTTGCCTGCTTTCTTCCATGTCTCCAAGCTTGTATTTGATAATTTCGGGATTCAAATCTATTCCCCCGAAATACCTGCCTTGGCAAGTTATGAAATATTTTGCCCGTTTGAGAACAACCCCCATTTTTTTTAGCCCGTCATAAGTGACAGGGGCAAGCCTTCTCTGTTCAATGATTCTCTTAGCCGACACAGGCCCTATGCCCGGTATCCTCAAAAGTCTATCGTAAACTACCTTATTGACTTCTATTGGAAACTGATCCATATTATTGAAGGCCCAGGAGATCTTAGGATCAAAATCAAGATCCAGATTCTGTTGTTTATCAGATAGCAACTCTTTTGCATTGAACCTATAAAAACGCATCAGCCAATCTGCCTGATATAGTCTGTGTTCCCTTTTTAATGGCGGTGCTGTAGCGATAGATGGAAGATTAGGCTTGTCTATTACCGGAATATAGGCGGAATAGAAGACGCGTTTTAAATTGTATTGCTCATAAAGTCGTTGTGATGTGGATAGGAAGACACGATCCGTATCATTTGACGCGCCAACCATCATTTGCGTCGATTGACCGGCTGGAATGAATTTTGGCGCGTTCTTGTAGATTGTCCGTTCTCTTTGATTTATGATGATTTTATTGCCGAGATCTGAAATTGGAAGCAACAGATTCTTTAGATCTTTTTGTGGCGCTAGGATCCTTAGGCTTTCTTGAGTGGGCAGCTCAATATTTAGGCTCAATCTGTCGGCTGAAAACCCTGCTCTTTTTATAAGGTTGATATCCGCGTTTGGTATGGCTTTTACATGGATATAACCATTGAACAGATATTTGTTCCTTAGCAGCTCCAAGGTTCGGCAAAGATTTTCCATAGTATGATCCGGGTTTTTATCGACTGCTGAGCTTAGAAACAATCCCTCGATGTAGTTTCTTTTATAAAATTCTATTGTAAGTGTTGCTATCTCTTCTGGTGTGAAAGAAGCTCTGGGAAAATCATTGGTTATTCGATTGCAGCAATAATGACAATCATAAACACAATCATTGGACATCAGGATTTTTAACAATGAAACACATCTTCCGTCAGCAGTCCATGTATGGCAAATACCGGAAGCAGACGAACTGCCAATTCCTTTGCCGTTATTATTTCTGTCAACACCGCTGGATGAGCATGATACGTCATATTTCGCAGCTTCAGCAAGTATTTCCAATT